>NZ_DAMADT010000001.1:0-32378 GCF_031997925.1 Lachnoclostridium sp.
ATGTAGCTGATTGTTACTAATAGGTCGAGGGCTTAACCTAAAAGGTTTGTTTAAACTTTTTAATTGACAATGTCAAATTCATTTAATACAATGTAGAAGTATTCCTCGATAGCTCAATGGTAGAGCACACGGCTGTTAACCGTGGGGTTGTTGGTTCGAGCCCAACTCGGGGAGTTTTTTATTAGCATAATTTTGTGTTAATCAATATATAATATAATATGGCGACATAGCCAAGTGGTAAGGCATGGGTCTGCAACACCCTGATCATCAGTTCAAATCTGATTGTCGCCTCTCTTAGAAAGAGCTTCAAACCTAGTAGTTAGGTTTGGGGCTCTTTTTTGATTTATGATAAGGAAAAGCTCTCGAATCGTTCATTTTCTTTGAAATTATATAAAAACTTCTGAGGTCTCTGGCTCTCGTAAATATTTTTTTATTATATGAAATTCTAAAAATTTATTCATTTAACTTTCCTGCTTCTCTTATCTAGACCACCAATTTCCACAATCTGATAGATATCCCATAAACAGTATAGTTTTTGCTAAATAGACCATACTACAGTTAAAATAATTATAAAGAGGATCAAAGATGAGAACAACCATTGACGAAAATATACATCGAAAAGAAGCCTGGGATAAAGTCACTGGAAAGGCACAATACACAGATGATATACCTGTTACCGGTTATCTCCATGCGAGGATTTTAACCTCCCCTTATGCCCATGCAAAGATAAAATCCATTGACTGTTCAAAAGCCATCCAGTTACAGGGTGTAAGAGCAATTATTACAGGCAGTGATTTTCCTGTGTTAAGCGGAGTTCTTATAGAAGACAGACCACCTCTTGCAAAAGATGTAGTAAGGTATGCAGGAGAAGCGATTGCTGTAGTTGCAGCTACGACAGAAGCCATAGCACTAAAAGCAGTCAGAATGATAGAAGTTGAATATGAAATCCTAGAAGCTATTTTTTCGCCTATGGAAGCATTAGAAAAAGATGCACCTTTGCTTCACCCAAGGCTTGGCCATTATAAAAAAATGATGGAGGATATACATCCTGTAGATCAAAGTAACATTGCCTCCAAATTCCAGGTCAGGAAAGGAGATACAAAAAAAGGATTTGCAGATAGCGACGTTATCATCGAAAAGAGCTATAAACTACCTCCTTCTGATCATCTGGCTATGGAAGTTAGGGCGGTGAGAGCAGAAATATCGGCAGATGGAAAAGTAAAAATTGAGACTTCCTCCCAAGCACCTTATACTGTTATAAAGCAGATATCGTCTTGCTTTCAGATACCAGCAGGAAATATAGAAGTGCAAGTTCCCTTCGTAGGAGGTGCTTTTGGAGGGAAGGCACCTGTGACCTTAGAGTTTCTGGCATACATGATTTGCGTGAAAGTAAATGGAGCCCCTGTCCGTTTGGCTGTACCAAGAGAAGAGGATATGACAACAGCCCCTTGCCGGCTAGGGCTGGAAGCTGATTTAAAAATCGGTGCAAAATCAGATGGAACTATAACAGCAGCCAGATTTATTTTTTACCTGGATACCGGTGCTTATGCTGATATTGGACCTTATATGGCTAAGTCCATAGTAGCAGATTGTACAGGGCCTTATAGAATAGAAAACCTTTCCTGCGATTCCTACTGCATTTATACCAATCATACCTATTCCACTTCTTACAGAGGCTTTGGTCATTTGTGTTATACGTTCTGTGTTGAGAGAGCAATGGATGATCTCGCCAAACGATGTGAAATAGATCCGCTAGAATTTAGAAGAATTAATGCTATTAAACCAGGGGATTTAACGCCCACCCAGGTTGTCAGCACTTATAGCAATACAGGAAATACGGAGCATTGCCTTAAAAAATTAAAAAAACTAATCCACTGGAATGGAGGAAGTTTAAAGAAAATTGATGAAAATACTGTATCAGCAACGGGAATTGCCTGTCTATGGAAAGCAGCTGATACTCGTACAAACGCGATATCCGGTTCTATTATTACCTTCAATTACGATGGAAGCTTAAACTTAAACACTGGTGTTGTGGAAATGGGAAGCGGTGGTCAGACTTATCTGGCCCAGATTCTTGCAGATAAGCTTAAAATGGATGTAAAAGATATTCATGTAAGCCTTTCTGTAAATACAAGATTGAATCCGGAGCATTATAAAACGGTTGCAAGTATGACCAATTACATGGCAGGCAACGCTGTGATGAAAGCGGCTGATGATGTAATAGAGCAGTTAAAAGCAATGGGATCACAGATTTATTCCTGTAGCCCGGAAGAAATCGAGGTTGCTGAAAGCAAGGTTTTTAAAAAAGCTCAACCGGACGATTATATTTTATTTAAAGATATTGTTTTAGGTTATAAGGCTAAAAACGGGGCGTCCATTGGAGAACCGGTAATTGCAAAAGGTGGATTTATGCTAAAAGGCTTATCCTTATTAGACCCCAACACAGGGAAAGGAAGGACAGGACCTTCCTGGACAGTAGGTGCGCAAGCAGTTGAAATTGAGTTTAATCTGACGGATTTCACTTATAAAATAATCAAAGCAACAACTGTCATGGATGTAGGGAAAGTAATAAATCCAAATGCGATGAAGGAAATGATATATGGCGGTATGGCTATGGGGTTAAGTATGTCCAGCAGAGAAGTCTATCATTATAATAAAGAAGGAAGAGTAAAGACTCCTAATTTACGAACCTATAAGCTTTTGCACATAGGCCAGGAGCCGAAGTTTAAGGTGGAATTTGTAGAAACACCACAGGAGGATTCCCCTTTTGGCTCCCGAAGTATTTCAGAACATGGCATTATAGGGATTCCGGCAGCACTTGGAAATGCATTAGCAGCTGCATCTGGAGTCTCTATTGATGAACTTCCTATGACACCGGAATATCTGTGGAGAAGGAGGAAGTTGAGCCATGATAGCAAATGATTTTATCTACTGTAAGCCTGAAAACAGAATAGAAGCAATAAAAGCCTATAAAACCTTAAGCAAAGAGAAGAAGGTATTTTACTATGGTGGAGGCAGCGAGATTATAACAATGGCTAGAGCTGGAAGCCGTGTGCCGGATGCAGTCATTGATTTGAAAGGAATAGAAGAATGTAATCAATTAGAGTTAACAGATGAAAGTTTAGTAATAGGTGGAGCGGTATCATTAAATGCAATCGAAGAATCCGGATTATTTCCGCTCCTTGGTACAACAGGTTCCCGTATTGCAGATCATACCAATCAGTGCAGGATTACGCTGGGAGGTAATATCAGCGGAACAATTATCTACAAAGAAACGGTTTTACCATTACTGCTTACTGATGCTAAAATAATCATCTATGGGCCACGGGGGTTTCGGAGGATAACGTTTAAAAATGCGTTTGATCAAGAAATCAAATTGAGAAACGGTGAGTTTATTTATCAGATTAAAATCAAAAAAGATATGCTTTCTTTACCTTTTACCCATGTAAAAAAGACTGCAATAGAAAAAATAGATTATCCATTGATAACGGTTTGCAGTATTACCTATGAAAATCGTTTACGATTCGCTTTTTCTGGTCTTTGTTCTTTTCCCTTTCGGAGTTTAGAAATAGAGAAAATTTTAAATGACGAACAGCTATCATTAGAAGAAAAGCTTGAAAAAACACATGGTCTTTTACCGGAACCGCCAATCACAGATTATGAGGGAACCGGGGAATACAGGCTTTTTGTATTTGATAATATTATCAAATCTATTTTAGAAAGGCGAAATGATGAAGTATTATGAAAATGATTGTGTGATCGAACTTAATGTGAATAATGAGATAAGAAAAGCAGCAGTTCGTCCTTCTGATGTCTTATTGGATGTATTAAGAGAGCAATTAGGACTGACAGGTGCTAAGCCAGGATGCAAAAATGGTGACTGCGGCACCTGTACTGTACTAATGGATGGACTGCCTGCTAAATCCTGTTTAGTTTTAGCTATAGAGGCTGTGGGACATAAAATCTTAACAGTGGAAGGACTTGGAGGACACGCTCCTATACAGGAAGCATTTGTTCAATATAATGCTTTTCAATGTGGTTACTGTACTTCCGGATTTCTAATGGTCTGTCATGCCCTTGCTGAGAAGAAACCAGGTGCAGATGAATTTGAGATGGAAAAATGGCTTCAGTCCAATATATGCAGATGTACCAGTTACCAGGAGATAAGAGAAGCTGTGAAGAGTGTACTGAAGCAAGTTTAAAGAAGAATTTTAAATAAGTGGTGACGAAATACATTTCTATTAATCGAAAGGATATATTTACTTGTTGTACTAAGTGCTCATATACGATATGATAGCAAACGTAGTTTGTTTCCCCTAAGGGGGAATGTATTTGATATTTGAGGAGGAAGTACAATTGTTAAATATTCCAGGAACATGTGTTAAGTGTGACAATAATTTAAAGTTTGAACGTCATGAAAATCTTGCAGGAGCAGCTTACTGTCCAAATTGTGATTTTGTATTAGAGCTAACAAAGGAAGAGTTTGATCAGGTAAGCGTATTAATTGAGGAATAGTAGTTAAAGTATCTAATACTTATATTATTAAACTCATCAGGGAAGTCCTCCGCCTTCTGTAAGCGGGGGTAAGGACTTGCCTGTTTTAAAATGCCACGTAGTGGCAATGAGGTTATGAGCAAGTAGAGTAAGCGGATTGCGAATATCCGCTTTGGCTACTGATATTATAAAAAAAGCCATCTTACTATAATAAAATAGAAAGATGGCTTTTAATCAGTGGTTCAACTCATTAATAAGAGTAAAAGGTCTACATAAATGTACAACATAGATTAGAGAGTTTCGTCTTCTGACTTTTCCTCATCCTCTGTATGTGAATTAGAATCTAATTCTTCCGAATTATTTGTTATATTTGTTTGATCCTCAGTTACATTAGCTACCATTTCTTCTGGTCCATTCAGTGATTCTTTTTTTGCAGTAAGACTAAGAACTACAAAGAAAACAATACCTATGATGAATAAAAAGATAGAAATAAATTGTGAGGTTGAAAATCGTCCAACATTACCACGAACTAAGTCTCCTCGGAAATATTCTAATATAAATCTTCCAATGCTGTAACATGTTAAGTAAAGAGCAGCGACCTGTCCATCCGCCTTTTTTCGTTTTGCATAGAACAATAGTAAGAAGCAGTGAAGAAAATCCAAACCGCTTGATATTAACTGAGTTGGGATTAAGCGTACTCCATTTGGTGCATATTCCGAGTTATGAAATACAATTCCAAGTGCACAATTTGTTTCAAGACCATAACAACAACCAGAGAGAAAACACCCGATTCGGCCAAAGCCTTGAGCTAATGCAATCGATGGCATTGCAAGATCAAAGTATGTTAAGAAGTTTAATTTATACTTTTTACAGAATAGAAAACCAGCAAAGATACCACCAATAATACCACCATAAACAACAAATCCGTCCGTTACTTTCCATAGTATACTAGGATCTTTTATGATCTCAGGTATTTGTGTTATGTAATATAGGAGTTTAGCTCCAAGAAGCCCACCAGTAGCACACCAGATAACAAGAGAGAACACTTTTTCGTGTTCTAAATTTAATTTTTTTGCTCGGTATTCCGTAAGAAGATATGCAGATAAGACACCAATAGCAATCATTAGACCATAACCATATACCGTAATTGGACCGATTGATATTAATTCATTTTTCATAGGTTCATCCTTTCTTTCTATATGTCGTCCATTCATATTCCTTCAAAGTCTTATGTTGACATTATATAGCAAGTATTCCTTTGGCGCAATATATAGGTGAATTTATTATTTGATAGGGCGAAATTTTACAGCGTGTCCGCCGACTACCTGTTGGGGTTGACGGATAGCCCGTAAGTCTGAATTTCTAAAAGGCCCAGTCATCCAGCGGGGAAAGAAGTAATAGAGACATTGGTGGCAACATAGACAGGATTACCGGTTTGTGGTAGAATACAGGCGTAGAAACCAACTTCGGGCTATTGTGGCTCGAAGTAAGATGTTGGCCTTTGGCGAATAAGGTGTAACACGACAAATCAGAATTTTTAAATACTCTTTGGTGAAAGAGGGGGATTCCTATGGATAAATTAGTTGCGGATATTCACACACATACAATAGCAAGTGGACATGCATATGGAACAATCCGTGAAATGGCACAGGCTGCTGCTGAAAAGCATCTTCAGATTTTAGGAATCAGTGAGCATGCCCCCGGAATTCCGGGAACCGTTGATCCGTTTTACTTTCGCAATCTTGAAATAATACCGAGAGATTTATACGGTGTTCATATAATTCATGGTTGTGAAATCAATGTACTGAATGATGGTACTCTGTCTTTGGAACAGGAATACATTGACATGTTGGATTACGCTATTGTCGGAATTCATTGCCAGTGCTATGAAGATCAAGGTCGGGAAAAAAATACGCAAAACCTGATTAAATGTATGCAGAATGAGAAAGTGCATTTTGTCTCCCATCCGGATGATGATCATACTCCATTGAACTATAAAGAACTTGTACAGGCCGCAAAAGAAACGCATGTGGCACTTGAGGTTAACAATAGTTCATTGATTAAGAAAGATAGACGGTTAAATTGTATTGAAAACTATAAAACCATGCTTCATTATTGTAAGCAGTATCACGTACCAATAATAATTAGTTCGGATGCTCATGATCCAAGTTATGTGGGAAGATTTAATCTCGCCGTAGACCTTATTGAATCGCAAAATTTTAATAAGGACTTGGTGTTAAATGTTAATGCAAAAAAATTAATGGACTTCATCTATGACTAAAACAGTAAGGCATAACGAATCACAGGCTGTAAATGGTTAATTTACTTGTTAGGTACTTGTTCTATCAAGAAGAAATGTATTGATAGGATAGTTGAATTAATTCGTTTGATATAGAATCTTTGTCAAGTACCAAAGTTATTCTGTTCAGAGACAACCATATCATAAAAACGTATAATAAAATGAGGCATATGAATAAAAATCATATGCCTTACTAGAGATAGTTTACGAGCGAAAAACTAAGCTAAATATATTGAGAAGAAATTTTGGTATCGATGGGTAGTGGGTTAGGATGATATCCCTTGCCATAGCCTTAGTTTGAATGGCATCGATAGAATAGCAATAGGTTCCATTGGATTCGTCACCTATGGCTAAATTACCGGAAGCCAAAGCACCGACTGCAATTTCCTTAGCAATAGCAAGAGAGCCAAGGGAATAAACTCCAATGGAAAGGGCACCAATGGCAAGGTAACCAATAGCAATAGAACCAACCGCAATTGCACCAAGGGAAATCGCACCGAAGGAAAGCAAGCCTAATGCCAAAGCTCCCAAAGCAAATAGACCTAAGGAGAGGACACCAATACTAAAAAATCCAACCGAAATAGCTCCAATTGCAATAATTCCTCTCGCCACTTTGATTCGATGTCTGGAGTATAAAAAACAGATATGAATTAACGGCAAACCAAACAGTGTTTTTTTACTTTTATACTCAAAGCCACGTGGTTTCTTAATGTAGTCATTAATCTCATTAATTTGGGATTCCAGTGATGAATAATGATTTTCTCTATTTGGTATATCTTGATAAATACCTATTGTATTATCTTTCTTCTCTCTAGTACCAGAACGATCCATAATGTAATCTCTCATTAAATAATCTAGGGAAACCTCAAAGATTTCGGATAGTGTTATTAATTTCGAAAGTTCTGGCATCGTTTGATCAGACTCCCATTTACTTACGGATTGTCTGGATACATCTAGTTGATCTGCTAACTGTTCTTGGGAGAGCCCACGCTCTCGCCTTAGTTCTATTAATTTATCACAAAATTTCATAAAACCTCTATTCTGGCACTTTTTGCCCTTTTATTTGGGTTAAAAATATACTTTTAACCGTGCACTCACTTCATACCAAATCTGAAAGAAAATATGTTATTTTTCATAAATAGGAATACGCTCGCACGTGAATTTTCCTTGTCTAGGATAATGAATACAACATATCCTAAGAAATACGTTTACTCTACTCAACTCACTCTAATATTAATTTAAGTAGTTACGACATATTTATGAAAGAGATTGTTCCGCGGTTTTTGAGTTGAGTAAGTTTCTCTTAACTCCCCTTTCAAGTATTAATATATAGGAATGGAAGAAATATGGCAAGAAAATATGGGTTTGCAAATTGTCAACCGTAGGTTGCATTTGCTTTTTGGGTTGAAAAACCGCGGATTTATATTACAAATTATATACACTACTTCTTACTATACTACTTTTTAATATACTACAAATTACATATACTACTTATTATAAAAAAGGGACAAACGATATTTTCGTAAGCTATAAAACTTATCGAAGAATATCGTTTGTCCCTAAATTATAAAGTTATTAAATTACAATCACTAATCTTATTCCTAAGAGAAGTAGTTACTGCTTAGGATAGGTAACTTTAAAACTACTAACTTCAGATGCTAATTGTAGTTCGATACCTTTTGTAGCATTTTCATTTATACCCTGCTTACGGATATAAATAACGGAACCTTCTGGAGCAGTTGTAGATGTTATAGTTTTAGCTTTGTTAGTATTCATCATAGTAAACGCGGTAGTTGTCTCATTAAAGGTGGAACCTGGTTTTACGATTGCATAGCTATACACATCTGTTTTTGATGCATTGTTAAATTGAAGCATTAATTTTCCGTTCTGATAATAGTAGGAAACATCTTTGCTATTATCTCCAATTGTAGGAGCACCAGCTTGACCATTGATCTTTAAGAAAGCGGTTTTGCTATATGCTTTATTTGCTGTAGCTGCGGTACGAATTTTTAAGGTAACTGATTTGGAACCATTTCTAAAAAGAGTAGTAGGAGCAATATCTTCGACTGTCATATTCTTATCGCATTCTATCCATGCATTCTTTTTATCACTAAAATACTCCATAGAAAGGGTAGTGTTTAACATTAATTTATTTGCATTTACTTTAACAGCAGGTGCATTCGCTCTTTTTGCAAGAGTGATGTTTACTTCCTTTGAAGGACGAGCACCAACATTGCTTGCATTCGTTCCAACCGTTTGTGGAATACGGAAGGATACTTTAGCACCTTTTACTAGTAACCCTTCTATTGTCTTTAAGAAAGACTGATAGGAGGCAGATTTCATATCTAACGGTACTTTGTTCCATACATAATCATTCGCTTTTTTCCACTCAAAATGAGTAGCAGCATCACAATTTTCAAAATCAAAAGTATTATCGGATTTATCATATCTTACTTTTAATGAAGTATCCTTTGATGGAAGTGTTACGTTTTGGATGGTTTTATCGTTTTCTCCTTTAAAGTAAAGGGTGATATCCTCGGAAGAACTTACCCATGAGATATCCATAAGGAATGCATCATTTTCGGTAGCTTTATTTCCCTCTACCTCATACCAAGTTGTTTTATCAGTAGAATAATAGACTATAGTATTATTATTGGTATAAACATACATAGTTAAAGTATCATAGTCAATCTTACCAACTGAAACAGGTTTTGCTTCAGCAGCACTAATTTTTGCTATAGGTATGAGTAAGAGGAGACCAAACGCTATAAGGATAGGTGCAAGAAACAGTTTTTTGTTTTTTGAATTCATCTATTTTAGTCTCCTTTCTCTACTTTCCAGCATTAATAATCGTTAACTTGCAACCTGATTTAATCACGAATCCGTTACTTAAGGTAATAACAAGATTATTGGTTGTTGATGAGGAAGAAGTTAATTTATTAATCTTAGCATTGGATAGGTAAATCGTTGCGGTTCCACCAGATACTGATGCGGAACGTAATATGGAAGTACCACCCCAAGTTACATCAGATATACCAACTGCATAAGAGCTGTCATGTAGCTTTAACTTTAGTTCATAGGTAATCGTTTCAACGGTTTCAGTAGTTTTACTTCCGTCATCATTTATCGTAGTTTTAGTCTCAGTTTCTTTTAAGCTACCTTCCATAATGGACCAAGCGATTGGAGTATCTAATAAAGTCGCGGTATCTACTAGTTTAATTGTAACTATATTATCCATTTCTTCTCCATTATTTAAGGCAATTAGTAATGGAGTGGCTTTTCCCTTGGTTGTTATAGTTGAGTTAGTTTCGAACTTATTTACGTTTACAGTAACGGTAGCAGTACGAATCTTCTTACCATTATCATTCGTATAGGAACCATATACAACTTGATAATCTGTATTTGGAGCTAAAGTATATCCATCATACTTTATTGATTTAACTTCAGTATCCTGAGCAGTAAAGTTTCCAATTGCAGAGGTATCTGGCACTTTTTCCGTACCTAAGTCAATTTTGAAAGTAAAGGAGGATTTATCGCTTTCTTCTGTCGAACTATATAAACGATCGAAGGCAGAGGTATATTCTTTGTTATCCTTGTTATTAACTTTACTTGATGGATAGATGTATAGAAGTACTCCGGAATCAATGGTACTTTCAATAACATCATTGTTTGACAATGTAATATAGGCATATAACTTTGTCTCAGTAAGAGTATCTAAGTTTTCTGTACTTGTTATCTTTGTTGTTATAATATATTGATCTGTAATAAATCTTGAAGCTGTATTTGTGCTTACCGAACTCTTTAAACTTACGGTACCCTTTGTATTGCCGTACTGATCACGGAAACTAATGGAGGATACGGTAGCTTTTGTTGGACTATATAGAGTAAAAGTTAGGTTACCAGCAGAATTTTCACTGTTACATACACCAGCAGTAGTAATTAATGTTTCTAATGTGGTAGCTTGTGCTGGGCTTGGGTACTGAACACCTTTGCTTCCTGTGATATCGATTTCTTTGGACGCAAGAGAGAACTTAACATCACCAGATGCTGGTACACTCTTCTTTCTCACATAAACATGGCTCCCAACTGGTGCCTTATCTGATTTTATAGTTATTTCTTCATTTGAAGTAATAGAAGTCCAAGATGCAGTTACATAGTCTAATGTATTATCAGGTTTTACGATGGTATATTCAAATGGCTTTGTTTCACTAGCAGCCTTAACCTCTAAAGTGAAGGTAGTTGAACTAGTGTAATTGATCTCAATACCATGATCGGATTCAGAAGGAGGAGCCTCTTGAACCGGTACAGTAACCGTTGAGATATGAGAAACCTGACTGGTACTAGTTGGGTTCTTTCTAAATTGAAGAGTAACTTCACTTTGTGGTGTACTTGCATTGGTATATAGTGCACTACCAGCGATATCTTTTAACCAAAGACTTGTTGTCGTCGTTATATTTTTCCATTCTGAAGTGGTTCCATCACTTTCAACAGTACGATAAGCTAAATTTTTATCTGCCTGGATAGAGAACTTAGAACCGTTAATTACGATGTTTGGAGCAGCTGTCTTTTTCGGTATAACAATTGAGATTTCTTTACTTGGACGAGCTCCCTCAGTGAGTGCTCCATTTACCAAATAACTATTGGTTGGTGCAAGTCTAAGATAAACGGTTGCACCTTGGGTACAAAGCATCTCAAGCTGTGAAGCGAACGTATCCGTATTCACAGTATTCCATATGTAGCTATCCTTTTTTCTCCACTGGATAGTACGATCATAATCATTAGTAAAAGTAACGATACCTCTAACTTTATTATAGCTTGCCTTAAAGTTAGTCACCTGCTTTGGTATCGTAACCTTAACAACTTCGGTTGAGGCATCACCTTTCAATGTTACTACATACTTATTTGTCGGTGAAATCCAAGAGATATCAAGTGTTACCAAACGATCGCTACCAATTTCTGTTGGAATCGCTTCCCAAGTTCTCATGTTTTCATCAGAAAAGTAAACGACAGTATCACCTGAATTTACTTTTACTGTTATCGTGCTGTTGTCATAATTAATTTCTTGTATATTGATGCTTGCTCCAGCAGCATATGCTGTTTTCGGAGAAAAGACACCAAAAGCCAATGTCAGTATAAAAAAGACGCTGGCAATGGTGCAAAGATAAGTGTTACGACTGCACTTTGCTGTAGTTTTTACAGCAATAGTTCCTGTTTGCATTGTTTGCATACCTCCTTTGGTCATGTAGGTGGTTTCTCTATCGTTCAAAACCACACCGCTTTCTCTTCCTGAGGCCAAACGGCTTTACATGTCATAGTGTTTTCATAAACCTAAATCTTATGTTCTGTTACTATTATCGGTTAAGAGAAGAGGATTCTTTAGCAAAAAAGCTCTATTGGAGGGTATAATCATACCAAATAGGACAAAATAACTGCATAATTTTCCATTCTCAACCAAAACAGTATAATAAAGGTGTGTCAAAAATAATGCAAAGCGCGAAAATGCACGAAAATAGGAAGAAAGAACTGTTTTTAATTATCAAAAAAGCAATAAATTATGCTAAGTTTATCTAATACTTACAAGAATACTCCCATCCTCTTAGGTGGGAGATAAATTGTGCGAAGACCTGCCCTTATTCTCACGTTAAAAGCGTAAAAGTCTTAACAAATTTACCGTTCTATGGTATAATTAGAACATACATTCGGAAGGAGGTGTACTAGATGGAACTAACATTTAAATTTAAGCCAAAACTAAGCTTAATACAGACTGCTATTATTGAAGAATTAAGTTTTCATACGACAAAACTCTATAATACAGCGAACTATGATTGTATTACGAATAGGTTTAAAACATATGTTGACATGGAAAAACTTCATAAGTCTAATTGGCATCGAGAGTTTTTACATAGCCATAATTACCAACATTGCCTAAAACTTCTAGATCAGAACTGGAAAAGCTATTTTAAGTCTATCGCTGATTTTAAGAAAAATCCATCTAAATATAACGGTATGCCTATGCCTCCTAAATACAAAAATATCAACAACAAAAAGAATGAGGTTATTTTTACTGCTGTCGGGATACGGTTTAACTTTACGAAAGATTATTTACATAAAGCTAGTAAACAGCTGGTGGATTATGCAGTCAAACATCATTGCAAGACCATTGTGATTGGAGATATCTCCAATATTAAGCAAGGTAATTAATAATATCAAAAACTTCGTACAGTCACCGGTACAAAAATTCAGTACCATGGTGGCTTATAAAGCTGCGCTTAAAGGTATTGAAGTGGTTTTTCAAAAGGAAGCATATACCTCTGGTTGTAGTGCTCTGGATTTAGAACCAATAACCCTCGCTTCCTACAATAAAAAAAGACGAATCCATAGAGGCTTATTCCAAAGCTCCTATGGATTCATCAACGCCGATGTGAATGGGAGTCTAAATATTTTAAGACTCTACACAAAGGATACATGTATCCCTAAGCTGATCGTATCAGTGAGGGGTAAGGGCTATGTGAATAACCCAGTAAAGCAAAGAGTGGCTTAGGATACAACCCTAAGTGGAAACTTAAATACAACTGCTTTATAGAAGCCCCCTCTTCAAAATCAGCTTGCTGATTTAAGTGGTGGGAGCATTCACGACATAAAAGTAACACAAAGATAGAATAAAATGGGAACAACAAATAGATATTATAGGTAGGGAAGGTGGAGTTTATGTTATTATTTCAAAAGAAGGTAAAATCGATCGTTTCTTTTAGCATTGTGCTTTTGCTAAGTATTGTTTTTTTAAGTCAGCCTCATTTGACAGCGTATGCAAGTAATGAGATGCCTGGATATGAAAATCCACAGGACATCATTATCGCTTCTCCAAAAAATAATTATACAACCACTGGTAGTAAGGTAAGTATTCTTGGTGCCTGTGATTATGAATACCCATTGTATATGAATGGGGAAGAGATAGAGACAAGCGAGTATGGATTTTTTACGGTTTATGTTGAATTAGAAGTTGGAAAGAACGAGTTTGTATTTGAGAATAATGAAGTTATAAATACATTAACAATCATTCGAAATAAAGTATCAACGTCTTCTGGTAATAATTCCACAAGTGGAGGAAATACCACTCCAAAGGTGACCTACAAAGAGTATCAGAATGATGTTTATGGGGTTATAACAAGTGATTATGCAATGCCAAGAAGCAAGGTTAGTGAATCAAATGTAAACTTAATGCCGTTAACACTTGGGACTACCTCACGTATTTTAGGGGAAAACGGCAGCTACTATAAACTAGCAGATGGTACGTATGTTTCAAAATCCAGTATCAAGCGATATGATAAGACACTAGAGCCTAACAAGGTAACCAAGGCAAGTATGAGTAAAGATACTGCTGCGAATCAATTGGTAATCGAATTAACAATGAATGTGAATTCTTTGTATTCTGTATCCTTTGAAGGTCAAAATATTTATCTAAAGTTATACGATACAATTGCAGCAGCAAAACCGATAACAAAAGGAAATGGAATTATAGAGAAAGTAACAGTAAATACAGATAGTAAAAACAAAACCAAGACCTACTGCTTTACCATGTTTGACAGTGCATCCATCTATGGATATGATGTAAACTTTAAAAACGGTGTAATGCGTTTTGAGTTAAAGTTACCAGTAATATTAAAGGATACAAAATCACTTGTTGGAGCTACCATATTATTAGATGCAGGCCATGGAGATTATGATAATGGAACGGTTGGGGCGATGGGAGTCTATGGACCAGTAGAGAAAGATATTAATTTAAATATTACATTGTATACAAAACAATACCTTGAAGCACTCGGTGCAAAGGTAGTCTTAATCCGTGAGGATGATACATTTTATAGTTTATCAAATCGAGTGGAAACCATAAGAAAGGTAAAGCCAGATATTTCAGTCTCTATTCATGGAAATTCCCTAGATTACGCAAGCGATTATAGTAAAGCAAGTGGATTTTTAACCTATTATAGCTATAATCTATTCGGAAATTTACCAAATGTAATGAATAATAGTATTACAAGTGAATTAGAATTAAAAAAACGTGATCCAAGGCAAAGTAGTTTATCACTAACACGTCTTACTACATGTCCTTCTGTATTGTTAGAAACTAGCTTTTTATCTAATCCATATGACTATGAATATTTAATACAATCGGAAAATCAAAAAGAGTTTGGTATAGCAATTGGGAAGGCAATACAAGGCTATCTGCAAGGGATAGCAAAGCAAAATGACCAAGTATACGTGGTAAAGAAAGGAGATACTTTGGCTTCTATCGCATCAAAGCATGGTATTACAATAAAGCGATTAGCAGAGTATAACAGGATCGAAGACATTAATTATATAATTGTGGGACAAAAAATTCTTATTCCGTAGGCACATTAGATGAAATGTTTGAATAAAATAGGATAAAAGCAGACACATTGCAAGGCAATGGGGGAGATATGTAGTTTGTCTCCTAGTTAGGAGTAGGATGGTTGTTCCTTATAATCCAGCATTGGCAGTTGAATACGCTATACAATTTGGATATCAAGCACAAAATGGAATATTTAAACGGATGTCAGAAGACTGTACGAATTTTATTTCGCAGTGCATTTGGGCCGGATATGGAGGTACAGAAGGGTATTCTTTAACAAATGAGGCAGATATTCTGGCACTTAGAGAAAGAGTAGCTAAGAATTATCGTCAAACAAGTATCTGGTATGGGAGAAACTATGCCTCTTCTGCCCCGCTTGCATCTATGGCATTTATTAGAGTAGAGGAACTGTGGAATTACGTGACAACAAATCAGGGAAATGGACCTAGAGCAATTGGCTACAACAATCGGCAATACTGGGGTTACGCTCCGGTTGATTTAGCACTTGGAGATGTCTTACAGTTTTATCATAGTAATCTTGGACGCTATGGTCATACCGTAATGGTGACGTCTACGTCTGAGAATCCGCAGCCAATTGAAAGTGCCTTGGGAAATGTCTATGTAGCACAACACACTGCAGATTATAGTTTCCGTCCATTTGGCGATGTACTTGAAACCAATGGTGGCATCGAAGGAGCATGGATGCGGGTACTTAAGTTTACCGATGCTAATTTTTAAAAAGTAGATCGTAATGTAATATAACCTTACCGAAGCAAGCAGCTGAGCTGCTGTAAGGTTACAAGGAAGTAACAAAGCGGATTCCGAGTTCCGCTTTGATAAAGTTATGATAAAATGCAGATGCAAAAAGAATTCTTTATGAAAACATGTTAGTTTTATAAAGAATTCTTTTTGTATCTGTTTTTTCGGTATGATTCGTTGTGCTAAAAAATAAATTATGATAAGATAATAATTAAAGATGGAAAAACCTGTGTTACGCAGATATCCATTTGATAATATGTGAAAGGTTTCGGTCTGTTACCTTTCATAAGGAAAGGCGGGAGAATCACGAAATGATATCAAAAAGTATTTTAAATGCAGTACTCGCAAAAGCGTTATCAACAGGGGCGGATTTTGCTGAAGTATTTGCGGAAAGAACATTAAGTAAAAATATCAGCATGATAGACAGTAAGGTAAGTGAAATTACGGATTCCTTATTGTCCGGTGTAGGAATTCGTATACTTAAGGGAACAAGAAGTGTTTATGCCTCAACTACCGATATGAGCTATAGCGGTTTAATTAACTGCGCAGCGCAGGTATCTTCTGCATTATCTGGTGTACCAAATGGAAAAAGTATTCATTTAACGGAAAGGATTTTTGGTGACATCCATCCAATTCGTATTGTACCTTCCAGTGTATCAAATGCACAGAAAATTGACCTTTTAAAAGAAGGCTACTTTAGCGCGAAAAATTACCATGAAGAAATAGCCCAGGTTATGGGGAATATTCTTGATGTAGACCATAATATTATGATAGCAAACAGTGATGGGCTTTATACAGAAGACCGTCAAGTAAGAACAAGAATGGCAATTTCAGCAATTGCAAGTAAAGCTGGGGAAAATCAGACAGGATCTTGCTCTCCAGGCAGACGCATGGGGCTTGAGATGTTTGAGATGATCTCCCCAAAGAGTGTTGGTGAACAGGCAGCGAAGCAAGCAGTAACCATGCTTCATGCGGACTATTGCCCAGCAGGAAATTATCCGGTGGCAATTGAGAACGGATTTGGAGGAGTTATCTTCCATGAAGCATGCGGTCATTCCTTAGAATCGTCTTCCGTTGCTCTTGGGCAGTCTGTGTTTTGTAATAAATTAGGGAAGCAGATTGCGAATCCAAAAGTAACTGCGATAGACGACGGAACAATAAAAAATGCTTGGGGATCAATTAATGTTGATGATGAAGGAAATCCATCCAGAAGAAATGTTTTGATTGAAAATGGTATCTTAAAATCCTACATGATAGATAAACTTGGCGGACGCCGTATGGGTATGGAGGCAACGGGTAACTGTAGACGTCAAAGCTATGCTTGGGAGCCAACCTCACGTATGACCAATACAATGATTCTGGCTGGTCAGGATAAAAACGAAGATATTATAGCCTCTATGGAGTATGGATTATATGCAGCAGACATGGGTGGTGGATCAGTAAATCCGATTACTGGAGAATTCAACTTTTCTGTAAAAGAAGGTTACATGGTACGAGACGGTAAGATTTGTGAGCCAGTACGCGGTGCTAGTTTAATTGGTAAAGGATCAGAGATATTAATGAATATTGATATGGTTGGTACAAATCTTGCAACAGGACAGGGAATGTGCGGATCCTCCAGTGGTAGTATACCAACGGATGTTGGACAACCATTACTACGAGTATCATCAATTACGGTTGGTGGAAGATAGTATTATATAAAGCAATTTAGGATTTCAGGATGGTTTTTAGTGTAATCTAGATCGAAAATAGAGGTTAGGAGGAAAGCTATGGATTATAAAGAATTTAAACAAGCAGTGATTGAAGCAGCAAAAGAGGCTGGTTTAACGGAATATGAGCTTTATTATAAAGTGACATCCGAGATAAGTACCGAGATTCATAAGGAAGATGTTAAGAGCTTTAGTAGTAGTAGGAATGGTGGTGCATGTTTTCGTTGTATCGAAAATGGGAAAATGGGGTATGCAGCAACTGAAAAATACGATGAAGAAGAAGCGAAAAATATTATTATAAGAGCAATGGATAATGCTTTATCGATAGAAAGTGATGATGAAGTGGTTCTTTATGGTGAAGGAGATACTTATAAGCAGGTTACAAAAAAAGCAGAGACTCTTCCGAGCGCAGATTTATTAATAGAGAAAGCGATTGCTTGTAATAAATCAACTTACGAGCAGGATTCTCGTGTCATTGATGCAACAGAAAGTGGTGCATTTGCATCTACTGTAAGTGTTAGCATCTATAATTCCAAGGGTCTTGACTTAAATCATGAAGTATCATTATCTGCTGTTTATACAGAGGCTGTTATAGAAGAAAACGAAGATATGTTAGATGCCTTTGATTTTCAATTAGGAACTATGGAAGAAGTCGATGTAAATAAAGTAGCAAAGAAAGCGGTAGAAGGTGCAGTAGAACAAATTGGCGCTATTAAAGCAGCTTCTGGTAAAACTCGGGTTGTATTTTCAGAGGAGATGATGGCAACTATGCTTTCTACTTTTGCAGAAATTTTTTCCGCAGAGAATGCTCAAAAGGGATTGTCTTTATTACAGGGCAAGGAGAATACCGCAGTTGCTTCGGAAATTGTAACGATTGTGGATGATCCTTTTTATTCAGATTCCACACTCCAGATGCCTTTTGATGCAGAAGGGGTTGCTACCTATACGAAAGAAATAGTTAAGGATGGAAAGCTTGACACACTTCTTTATAATTTAAAAACTGCGAAAAAGGCAGGAATTAAGAGTACAGGAAATGCTTCTAAATTGACATATTCCTCAAGTGTATCTATACGCCCATATTATTTTTATATAAAGCCAAGCAGTAAAACGAAAGAAGAATTATTTACTATAGCAGGAGATGGGTTATATATTACAGATCTTCAGGGTATGCACGCAGGAGCAAATCCAACGACTGGTGATTTTTCATTAGGAGCTTCTGGCTTCCTAATTAAGGACGGAAAAAAGGAAAGTTGCGTAAAAGGATTTACAGTAGCGGGTAATTTTTATAAGCTGCTTCATAGTATTGAAGCTATTTCTAATGAGCTTGAGTTTATCCTTCCAAGGGGACTTAGCAGTTTTGGAGCACCGTGTGTTCTAGTATCAGAACTATCAATTGCAGGATAATTAAAAAACAACCGTAATTTGTTGCTGTAATGCGTTTATTCCGTTGACTAAATCAACCTAAATGCTATACTAATCTTCAGTACACTACATCAGTAATATAGAGTAGGATGATGTAGGAAGGGCATGAGGTTACAGCGATGAGGATAACAAGGAGGAAAAAAGAAAAGAGTATGGAGAACATCGGATGGAGGAAGAAGCTTCTATTCGGTAGTGTTTTCTTGCTTGCTACCCTTGTATTGGCAGTCGTATTTGCACCCTTTATATTGGTATATTACATTACAAGAGGACCGGTTCTTTACCAAGAGAAACCTACCTTAGATAATCCATTACAAGAGATATATAAAGCTTCGGATTTTTTATTGGAGGATAAGATGATTCCGATTAGAACCCAAGATGGCTTCTCCTTATGGGCATCTGAGATAGAGGTTGAAAATCCAAAAGCTGTTGTTATCTATCTGACGGATAATAAGCAACCTTCCATCACTTATTTTTATGGTCATGCAAAATGGATGAAGGATAATGGGTATGCCTCGATACTATTAGAAACCAGAGGTCACGGAGAAAGTGAAGGCAACGTAATAGGCCTTGGTTATACTGAAGTAAATGACGTAAGGGCTGTTGTTGAATATATAATGAAACAGGAACGCTACCTTGATGTTCCAATTGTTCTTCAAGGTGTTTCTATGGGTGGAGCAGTTGCAATTAATGCTTTTGGCCAAATACCTGAAGTTGATGCACTGATTGCGATGTCTGCTTATACGAGCGTTGAAGATGCTATAATTGAATCGATGCGGAATCATGGAGTACCAGAGTTCCTTTGTAAAATAGAGCGGCCATTAGTTAAGTTTGCTTTGTCCATAGTGTATGGAAGAGACGCTGTAGAGACATTAAAGCCAATTGATCAGATTAAGAATGCGAATGATCGCCCCGTCTTTTTTATTTCCAGCAAAGAGGACATGAAAGTTTCAATAGAGAATATCAATCGATTTCGAGAAGCCAATCCAGAGGCAGAATACTGGGTAAGAGATTCTTCGGAACATTTAATTAACGATGATAGCGATTTTACTAATGTAGAAAAAGATACGGAATATTGTAATCGAATCTTAGATTTTTTAGATAAAGTTAGAAAAGCTAAGAAAAACGTCCTGAGCATGACGAAAAATGGCTCATTTTTTCTTGCTTCAAAATATAAGAAATACCTTATTTTATAGGAAATGCCTTGTAGATTTTATAAAGAAATAAAGTACATAATAAAAAATAGTAGTAAATGCCGATATAGAAAAAAGGGTTTCGGTGCAAACAAGCTGAAAACCTGCTTAAATACTATCTTTTCGCTTTTTTCCGAGTTTGCTCTAAATAATAATTGACTATTGTATTATTTGTATTATGGTGTATAATACAAATAATACAATGAAAAGCTGGAATGAATTTAAAGAATTATCAGCTTTCATATTAGGAGGTGCTTTCATGTTACTTGCACTTGATTTTTCAAGTGATGTACCAATCTATCTACAGATACGAAATCAAATTGTACTTGGAATCTCACAAGGGAAATTGGGACCAGGAGAAAAACTCCCTACAATTCGTTGTCTTGCTAATGAAATCGGTGTGAATACAATGACTGTGAATAAGGCATACCAAGTTCTAAAACAGGAGGGCTACATCACAGCAGATCGCCGTAGCGGTGCAATAGTTAAGGTTAGAGAGAGCGATACGCTTGGATGGAAAGAAAAACAAATTGAGGATTTACGATTGGTAATTTCTGAAATTAAGTTATGTGGGATAGAAAAGGAAGAATTACTTAAAAAATGTGATTTATTTTATGAGGAGGTATCTCGTCATGATTGTTAATATTATTATGCTGATTTCAATGTTACCAATATTACCAATTATTTATTATCTTATGATAAATGAGGCAGAACCTAAGAAGAACATTGTGTTAGGGGTAACACTTCCAGCAGACCAGCTAGACAACTCTACCGTTTTACAAATTGTTGCAAGATACAAAAAAGAGTTAAGGATATGGACGATATGTTTAATTCCGGTTTTAATCATACCTTTTTTCATAAAAAGTTTTGCAATAGGATTTTCTATTCAGATGTTATGGATACTAGTTGTTGTTATGTTAAGCTTCTATCCATTCGCAAAGTATAATCAGCAATTGTTAAAAATAAAAAAAGACCGAGATTGGGTCGTTACTTATACCAATACTGTTGTTGTTGACATGAGAGCAGCCAGTGAAATTCAAGTAAGGGGCCTAACTATTTGGTATCTTTTATTAAGTGTGATTAGTTTTGCACCGATAGGATATGCAATTTTTAAATGGAAACAGGATGAATATTTTAAATGGAACATAACGTTACTAGTAACAATGGCATCGATTACTCTACTTTGCTTTTTAATGAACTTCTTACTAAGACGGCAAAAGGGTGAAGTGATTAGTGAAGATAGTTTACGAAATACGACTATGACGAGAATTCGTCGAAAAGCGTGGAACGATTGTTTTTTAAGTATAGCAGTATGCAACACTGTTTATGTAGTTATCACATACTTTTACTTAAATAACAAAATGATATCTACGATGAACTTTATGTTAGCTACTATGCTTTATTCCGTGGTAATAGTATTTATTAGTATATATAGTGAATTTAAGGTACGAAAGTTACAAAGAAAGTTCAGTATCGATCAACCGATGGATGTTGTGGTGGATGATGATAGTAACTGGATTTTTGGTATGCTTTATTATAATCCAAGAGATAAACATACGCTTATAGCAAAACGAGTTGGGATTGGTACGACTTATAATCTAGCAACTAAAGCTGGGAAGGTTATTACAGGTTTGGTATTAATCGCCTTGCTATCGATTCCATTATCTTGTGTATGGATATTCTTCGAAGAATTTACTCCAATATCATTACAGGTAGAAAACCAAGAGGTAATAGCAACCCATCTAAAAGAAGAGTATAAGATACCTTTGAATGAGATTATAGAATTAGAGTATCTGACATCCTTACCAAGGACTTCAAAAAAAGTTGGTACTGGTATGGATAATCTTTATAAGGGTGATTTTTCGGTTAAAGGTTATGGAAACTGTGAAGTTTGCTTAAATCCGGAGACAGAAGCGTTTCTTGTTCTTCATACAAAAGAAGAGACGTACATTTTTAGTGATGAGACTACCGAGAAGACGTTAGAGGTATATAAGGAATTAAAGGAAGTAGTGCAATAGTAAATCTTAAGGGACAAACGATGGTCAAAGTGAAGCAATTAGCTTTCTATTGACTATCGTTTGTTTTTTATTTATTTGCGTTGCAATTTCTCATTAATAAAATACACTTCAAGGGATATGTTTGCCTTGCGGGTTCAGTAAGGCAAAGTGTATTCCGATAGACAAATACTTATATGTTTCAAACTAATCTATAGAAACATTACTTTTTTCACCTCTGTTATTCTCTCTTTTGGCACTATCAGAGGAAAATGCTAAATGATACAATAATATTGTAAAGCTCTTAAAGAGTTAAGAAAAGAGGAGTAGGTTGAGGGGACGGTTGAGGGAGTCAGTTGAAGGAATAGGTTGAATGGATAAGTATCAACCAGTAGTTTGTACGGCCCGCAACATTACCGTCATTATTAAAGGGCTATAAAGCGCCAGAAATGAGGTTAAAATGGATGAAATTATTGTAAAGCTTGAAGGACTGACAAAACGTTTTGATACAAAAGTCGCTGTGGATTTTGTGAATTTGGAAATAAAAAAAGGTGAAATCTTTGGCCTTCTGGGACCAAATGGTGCAGGGAAAAGTACCACTATGAATATGATTTGTACTTTAGTGAAACCTACCTCCGGGCAAATTGAGCTGTTTGGTAGTGATATTAAAAAAGAGGAGAAGAAGAGTTTATCAAGAATAGGGTATGTTCCGCAAGATTTGGCGATTCACGAGGCTTTAAGGGCTTGGGAGAATGTAGAATTATTTGCCTCTTTATACGGCATAAAGGGAGAGGTATTAAAAAAAGCAGTGGATGATTCGCTTGAGTTTGTTGGTTTATCAGAACATAGAAAGGGGTTTCCAAAAAACTTTTCCGGAGGTATGAAAAGAAGGTTAAACATTGCCTGTGCACTCGGGCATCATCCGGAACTGCTCATATTAGATGAACCAACCGTGGGAATCGATCCACAGTCTCGTAACTTTATATTGGAAAAGATAAAATACCTCAATAAAATGGGTGTTACAGTGCTCTATACAAGTCATTATATGGAGGAGATTGAAGCTATTTGTACACGGCTTGCTATTATGGATAATGGGAAAGTGATTGCTTGTGGGACAAAAGAGGAGTTGGTCCAGCTGGTTTCTGATGATCCAAGGAGTGATATAAGCCTAGAGCAAATCTTCTTAACACTAACGGGGAAGAAGCTTCGGGATTATGCGGAAGGAGAAATGTAATATGCTTACGTATCTCATTAAAAATAATTTGAAGCTTATTCTTCGTGGGAAATTAATTTTTATTATGATGATTCTTATGCCGGTATTTTTAATTACCTTATTATCCAGTACATTTGATGGTATGTTAAATGTTAATTATAGCTTAAAAGAATATGACGTAGGATATACAGTATCAGAAGATAGCTATATTCTTCCCATGCTAGAAACGATGAAAACAGTCGGAGCTAAGAGTAAACTTAAGCTTATTCCGTATGCAAAGGAGGTTGGGTTAGAAAAGTTAAATGATCAATCCTTAGATTTATATATTGAATTTGGTACAAGGGAATATGTTATCTATCAAACAGAAGAAACGAAAGCAGCAACAATGATACTTAAGAGTATCATGTCTTCTTGTATACAAAGAGGTTCCATACAAGAAGCTGCTTATCATGTGGAAGATATCACAGCAAATCCAATCCCAGAGTCAAAGAATTACTATGGAATTGTTGAAATCGTTTACTTTATGTGGTGCGGCATTTTATCCATTTCAGCAGTTATTAATAGTGAGCGAAAAGGGCAAATCCGCAGCCGAATGAAAATGTCTCCTACCAGTGCGTTTTCCCTCTATCTTGGGAAATTCATACCCTGTGTTATTGTACTTTGTATTCAGATGGGCTTGGCAATGATCATTTCGTTCTTTTCACTTGGAATCGACTGGGGAGAGAAGCTAATTCTAAGTTTAGGGATACTATTTCTACAGGCTATGGCAGTCAGTGCTTTTAGTATTATGCTGTATCATGTTTTTCAGAATACTGCAGCAGCTATCGTATCGTGTTTTGTCATTGTTTTTGGTTGGGGATTATTCGGAGGATCTTTCCAAACGTATATGTTTACAACGACTAGCGATAAGATGGCAGCAGTATCACCGATTTATTATCTGAATCGTACTTTAGTTGAATATTCCACAAAAGGATCTAGTGAGTATGCTCTTCCCTGTGTCTTAATTTTGATTGCGCTTATCGTAATTGGTAGCACCATTTCGGTATTACTTTGTAAATTTGGTAAGGGGGAGAGGGTATGACAGGCTTTTTTACAATGTTTAAGTCAAATGCTAAGTTATTGTTACGAAACAAAGGATTTTTATGCTGTATTCTATTTCTTCCGCTGTTGACACTGTTATGGTTAGCAATCCCATTGGAATATCCTATAGAATCTGAAGGTGATAATATTATAGAAGTAGAAGAAGGAGAGCGGATATTACTTCCCATGGTGGGACTTGAGCTCTCAATAAAAGTATATGATGCATCGGTTTCTAAAAGCTCTCAGTATTTATTAGAGGGCTTGCTAGATACAGGCAGTTACAGCATTTATCGTGAAAAGGTAACCGGTAAGACAATAACTCAGATAAAAGAAGAAGCTATTACGACTGCAAATCGAAGTAATCTTGGAATTCAGCTATATTTACCCGAGGATTTTGAGGAATGTATTTTAAACGGAGAATTTAAAGAGGCTATCTTAGTTTTAAAGAGCAATGAGGATGAGAGAATACCCCTTTTGTATGAAAATCTGAATCGATTGATAGGTGGGATGGTAGATATTTCACATATAGAACCTTCCGCAAATAAGGATAGTATTCGTAGCTATCATGAATTATTGAAGGAAAGGGATGGAAACATTGAGAGTAGAGTGGAAACAGTCTCCACAAAAAACAGTCGGGTGATTACAGCAAAGGAACGGCATCAGAAAGAGAACTTTGGATATACAATATCTTTTCTGTCCTTATCTTCTTTGTTAATCGGTGTATTTATTACGGGAATTTTCCTTAAGGAAAAGGAATATCAAGTTCTTAGAAGAATTACTTTAACAAAAACCAAGATAGCAGGCTATGGCCTGTCAAAAATTATTTTAATAATTCCTACTACAATATTGCAGACCGGTATATATCTCTTTGGGCTAAATACATTTGTGAAGGCAGAGATAGGAGTTAGTAATTCAGAGTTCGCCTTAATGGCGTTCGGAATTGGAATTACGTTTCAATTACTTAGCATCACACTTGGAACCCTATTTGATAATATACTGACCGTAAATTACGTTGCTTTCTTTGTATGGGTATTTACCAGTACGCTTTCCGGTCTATACTTTCCTGTGGAAAAGGCTTCGACTATGATAAAGACTCTATCCTATTTAATGCCGCAATCATGGTGCATACGTTTTTTTGATGGTATCAAGGGAGAAAATACCGGGATTTATGCGATGTTTATCTTAATTATGCTGGCATTTTGTATTGTATTTTTAAGCATTGGTACGCTTGGCTTAAAGATTACAGAAAAGGAATGAACGATTAGAAGCTTTCAGTCATATGCCTGGTAAAATACAGAAAATACTTTTTTGAAATTTTATAGAAATAAAGATGGAGCGAAGGTGGGTGCCATACTTCGCTCCTTATGATTAGGATAGTAAGTAATTTGGACGCAGAACAAGCAATCCCCGCTTCTATTGTGATTCCATGTTTGACAGATTTACCATAATTCATTATGCTAAGTATTGTAGGGAGTACATAATTTTTGAATATAAAGGGAGTGCAATGATTGAAAGAGAATATCATGCGGTATCAGTTTGTATTAATCAAGGGTCTCTTACTAGGGGCTGTATTTTTATATCATGTTATGGAACAAGAGAATAAGCTTTTGAATCAATATGGAGTTTGGGTGATATACGCTCTTTTATTCTCTGCAGTAATTGCTCAGGGAATTACTAAGAGACATAAGACTCTTTTGCTATTGATACAAGCTGTTCTTGTTATTGCTATGGTATCTTGGTTTGGAAGGGAATATGCCCTGACCCTTCCGGTAATATTTCTAAGTGTAGCAGGCAGCCGAAAGGTTAAATATCCGTTTTATACGGCAGCTTTTTTAGGTGTATTTATATATCCCGATAATATGGCTGTGTATATACTATTTACTTCCGTTTGTATATTACTTTTTATTCAAAATGATGTCATTATAGATAAATATCAGAAGTTACTGCAATCCTATGAGCAAAATGAACAAAAGCTCAAGTATTCCATGGATAATCAAAATCATATCTATAAAAAAGAGCTGATAGAGAATAACTTATACTTTGAAAATAAGCTATTAGAAGAAAAAGGACGCTTGTCGCAGGCAATGCATGATAAGCTCGGACATAGCATCAATGGATCAATTTATCAATTAGAGGCAACAAAGGTATTACTAACAAGTGAGCCAGAGCAAGCGAAGGGGATTTTACAGGCGGTTATTGATAATCTAAGAATAAGCATGGATGAAATACGGCAATTGCTTCGCAGGGAAAAACCAGACAAACGGAAATTGGCATTACTTCAGCTTATGACCTTATGTGAAGAGTGTAAGAAAAAATACAATATTGATGCTGAAGTTATTGTGAGCGGAGACAATAAGTCAGTGCCAGAGTACATATGGGAAATTATCTTAGATAATTCCTTCGAGGCAGTATCCAATGCCTTGAAATATTCAAAGTGTAAGCATATCACAATTCAAATCGTAATTTTAAATAAATTAGTTCGATGTACTATAGAAGATGACGGAGTGGGTTGTATGCAGATTAATGAGGGTATGGGAATCTCAGGTATGAGGAAACGGGTCAGAGCGATTAATGGCGTTCTTGATGTCACCTCACAAATCGGATTCTGCATTAATATGATATTACCATTCTCACAAAATTAAGACCCGGCGTTTTGCTATAATGGATATGAAGTGTAGTAGTAAAATAAAAATAAAAAGAGCTTGTGAAAATTAGAACGCAAGAATGCGGGAATTGAGGTTAATATGGAACCTATCAAGGTAATTATTGCGGATGACAGTGATTTTGTAAGAGACGGTATGCGAATTATATTAAGTGTTGATCCTGACTTTGAGGTAGTCGGATGTGCAAGTAATGGGAAGGAAGCAGTAGAACTAGCTTCCGAAAATTCAGTGGATGTTATCTTAATGGATATCGAGATGCCGGTGATGGATGGGATTGAAGCAACAAAAGAAATCGTACTTCGTAATCTTGGGAAGGTACTCATACTGACTACGTTTGATGATGATGAGTTAGTGGAGCAGTCTATAAAAAATGGAGCAAAGGGTTACTTAATCAAGAATCACACTCCGGAAAAATTAAAGCAAATGATTAAATCTATCTACAATGGTGTTAATGTTCTGGATGAGAAAGTGTTTGAGAAGTTTACTTCTCGTAGCCTTAATTCTAAAACCGGTTTTGATGCAAATGGGTATACTGGAAGAGAAATTGATATTATTGCTTCGGTAGCAGAAGGGCTATCAAACAAAGAAATTGCTAAGAAGCTATTTATCAGCGAGGGAACGGTAAAAAACCATATTAGTACTATTTTAGAAAAAGGAGGCTTCTCTCATCGAACTCAGCTTGCTGTTTATTATTTAACTGGGAAAAAATAAAACTGTTGATATGTGTAATTGTTGGGATTTATATAAGTAGGGTGTTACAAAAGTCTGCCTTCGGTAGATAGTTTGTAGCACCTTTTATTATGTTCCAGAAAAGTTTACGAGCCGCGCTTTTTCTTATCTTCCTTCCTAACTCATAATGTAACACATAGGTTAAAGAATTTCTTTCAACCTTTACTAATAAAATCCATGTATTGAGCAAATACTATTGGAAATTATGTGAAAAGGAGATATATGAAGTGAAAAAGTTTGTATGTAGTGTTTGCGGCTATGTTCATGAGGGTGATTCTGCACCAGATAAGTGTCCAATTTGTAATGCAGATAGTAGCAAATTTATTGAAAAAAGCAGTGAACTTCAATGGGCTGATGAGCATATGATCGGAGTTTCATCCGGTGCTGATGATATTATCTTAGAAGATTTAAGAGCTAATTTTATGGGAGAGTGTACTGAAGTTGGTATGTATATCGCTATGAGTAGACAGGCAGACCGTGAAGGTTATCCGGAGGTTGCAGAAGCCTATAAGAGAATAGCATATGAGGAAGCAGACCATGCATCGCGTTTTGCTGAAATGTTGGGTGAAGTCGTAAAAGCAAGTACAAGAGACAATCTAGCAGCAAGAGTTGATGCAGAATACGGTGCCTGTGAAGGAAAGAAAAAACTTGCGACTCTTGCTAAGAGCAAGAATCTTGATGCGATACATGACTCTGTTCATGAGATGGCAAAGGATGAGGCACGTCATGGATGTGCATTTAAAGGGTTGTTAGACCGCTATTTTGGAAAGTAAAAGAAAACGTGTGAAAGATAAAAAATTTCACACAACTATTTGTGCAGAAGCACACAGTTTTTATTATGACGAAAAGGCGCTAAAGCGCCAGAATGGAGGATATTATGTCTAACGTTATGTGTGGTGCAACCAACTGTTCCTATAACCAAGAACACGTTTGTTGTGCAAATACCATTAAAGTGGGTGGAAAAGCTGCAACAAATGAGGCATCTACCTGCTGTGCAAGCTTTTTAAATAGATCAGTTTATAGTAATTTAGCTGAGTATACATCAATGAGAGGTACTTCAAAGGAGATCCTTTGTAATGTGGCAACTTGTAATTATAATAGTGATGACCACTGTAGCCTTGATGAGATTGAAGTTGGCGGTAGCAGTGGAACAAGTTTCTATACCGAAACGGATTGCTTAAGCTTTGAAAAACTCTCTTAGGAGTTAATTTATGGATCCCAAAGCATTATATAAAATAAGTTATGGTGTTTATATAGTTTCGGCGCAGGGAAGCGATCATAAAGCAGGTTGTGTAATTAATACTCTTACACAGGTCACTTCCTCGCCAATGAAACTTTCCATTGCTCTTAATAAAAACAATGATACACTAGCGGTGATAAAAGAGGCAGGAACTTTTAGCGCAGTTGTACTAAAAGAGGATGTAGACCTTGAGTTAATCAAAATCTTTGGTTTTTTTAGTAGCAGGGATAAGAATAAGTTTGACTCGATTTCTTATAAATTTGACGATAATAATAATCCTTATCCGGCTGGGGGTATTGTAGCACAGTTTACCTGCAGATTATGTGACTCTTTGGATGTTGGAAGTCATGTCATCTGTATAGGAGAAGTAACAGATGCTAACTTAATTTCAGAAGAGCCTCCTCTTACCTATGCAGATTATCATTTAAAAAAGGGTGGTACAACACCGAAGAATGCTCCTTCTTATCAAGAGGGTAGAACAGGATATCAATGTACGGTATGCGGATATATCGAAGAAACGGATGAATTGCCAGACGATTTTATTTGTCCGGTGTGTGGTAAGGATGCGAGTTATTTTCGTAAATTATAAGTTTACTATAGGTTATAAGCGGTTACCCATATTGCTGAAAATGTGATTTAATTAAAATTACTTTTTAAGTTATTTGAGATATATTGAATTATTTACTCTTTAATTCGATATTTCCAGTGTGGATGTATGTTTCATTTCGAGGATAGACGTTAAAAAGGTTTCGAGTATACATTATTCGAAACCTTTTTTTAAATAAAATTATAAGTGTATCAGAACCTAATCTGAAAGAGATATAAGTTATTGGTATCAGTATCAAAAATAAAAAGTGAAAAATCAAAATAGTGGTTCTTTATCTCCTCCTCTAAGCTTTGCTTACTAATTAATTTCCAATAACCTCTCTCAATGACAGGTAAGCCAATATCTGCAAAATTGTAGCCATACGATATGCCATCTTTATAGCCACCATACATTTTCCCTGTTTATACGCTAAAAAATGCAAGAAACTTTAAAATGCCAAGAAAATAAATTTATCAATCTTTACCAATGTGGTATAATTTACCTCAACAATAATATTTCATAGGAAGGGTACGAGATGAAAGTCGTAGTTTTGGCCGGAGGATTGAGTCCGGAAAGAGAGGTATCATTAAGTTCTGGAAGTAAAATTGCAAATGCTCTTATGGAGAAGGGACACGAAGTATTATTACTTGACTTATATTTAGGAATTAAGGATGTAGCAGATTTAGATTCCCTATTTCGTAAAAGAGAGGATCAAAACCCATATCAGTATCAAGTTCCCAAAGAAGAACCTAACCTTACGAAACTGAAAGAGGATTTCGGAAATGGTGATATTTTGATTGGAGAGAATGTCCTACCGTTATGCCAATATGCGGATAGAGTATTTTTGGCGCTACATGGTTCCATTGGTGAAAATGGTCAGCTACAGGCAATGTTTGATATCTATGGGATTTCCTATACAGGTAGTGGGTACATAGGAAGCTTACTTGCTATGGATAAAGGATTGTCTAAAGTCATAATGCAAAAGCATGGAATTGAGACACCAGATTATATTGTTGCGGACTTAACGGATGAACATGAATTAGAAAAAACGTTAATGCTTCCTTGTGTAATTAAACCGTTAAGCTGCGGTTCTAGTGTTGGGGTATCCATAGTAAGAAGTCAGGATGAATTGGGGAAGGCCCTTTCGTATGCGAAAAAGTACGAAAATAAAGTATTAATTGAGGAGCTCATAGAAGGAAGGGAGTTTTCTGTTGGGATATTAAATCATCGTGCGCTTCCTTTAATAGAGATTATACCAAAGACAGGATTCTACGATTATACGAATAAATATCAAGCAGGAATGGCGATGGAAGTATGTCCTGCGGGGTTAGAGGATGATATAAGTATAAAGATACAGGAGGTAGCTTTAGAAGTTCATGAGAAATTACAACTTGGTTTTTATTCTAGAGTAGATTTTTTATTAAAAGAAGATGGAAGTTTTTATTGCCTTGAGGCGAATACTTTACCTGGTATGACTCCAACCAGTTTGTTGCCTCAAGAAGCCGAAGCGTGTGGAATAGCGTATTCTGAGCTATGTGAACTAATTTTATTAGGTTAAATTCATCTCTTTTACAAAAAGCAATTTCTTTCGATGAGATAAGTCATTGCGTTTTGTACAGCAATCCCATAAAATAATAGATAGGAAGAAATCACAAGAAGAGAAAAGAGGCTGTCTAGTTACAAATGCCAAACAATTATTTAGGGGGCTTGTTATGAGAAAAAATAAAATTTTGATTTTATTTCTTGTAATCTTTACACTCACAACAACCAATATTGTCACGTTATTATACTTAAATCACATCATTCACAGTAATAGTGAACAGTTAGTATTTGCGTATGATGCAATTATGGTACGTGACAATGAGATTAGCAGGTTGGAAGGATTAGAGAATGAAAATAACCGATTAACCTCAGAAAACCAAACATTGAATACGACAAACGAGAATCTTACCAGTCAAAAAGAACAGTTATCTCGTGAGCAATCTTCACTAAAACAACAGGTCTCTGAACAATCAGAGGAAATCGTGGTATTAACAAATCAGAATCTTAATATGAATAGGGTTCTCGAGAAATATAATCATTTTCTAGATTATGAGCCTGAAAAATTAAGTGAATATCAAACCTACATTAAAGAATTAGAGCAGAGAGTAGAAAAGTCAGGAAGTTTTGATATTTACGAAGTTCCAAAGAGAAAAAAAGTATATGAAGGTTACACTATATGGCTAGAAGATGGGGCTAGTGAAAGATGGGCAGATCAAGCCATGGAGTATTTGCGACTTATACCTGCGAAGGCTTTGGAAGCACTAAATAAAGATAAATGGTACCTAATCATCACTCCGAGAAGCTTAGAAGAAGTGTATCATAGCGGTGTTGAAAACACGATAGGACTAACGATTTATTATAGAAAGCGAATTTACATAAAAAATGAAGAGTTTTCAATTGATTCGTGTACTTTACATGAGATAGGCCATGCATTGGATGCCTTAAATAGCTACCAATCGTTTACGGAAGGGTTTAATGATGTTTTTAATCAGGAAAGTGCAGCGTCTGGCTTATCGAAATACTTTACAAGCTCTCCAACGGAGTATTTCGCAGAGACCTTTCAAAATTATTTTATTAGTCCAGAAAT
>NZ_DAMADT010000001.1:32388-82803 GCF_031997925.1 Lachnoclostridium sp.
ACAAAAAAAAATGCACCCAAATCATATGCATTTATTGAAAAATTTCTTGAGAAATATGAGTAAAGATATATCTTCACAAATAGCATATAAAAAAATGAGGAAATGGCATAGCTGTAAGCTATGCCATTTCCTGAAAACAACTCTAATTAAAGTTCTCCCTTTAACTTAGGGATAACAGTATTATAGTAGAAATCCTTGACAGACTCCTTAGTTACACTGTAAATAGTAGGTTCATCATCAATCTGGACAGAAACGCCGGACTGACAATGGCCAAGACAAAACACGGACTTTAATTCAATCTGCGAGCCATAGCTGTCTTCTTCCATGAGTTGCTGTATTTCGGTTATTACGTTGTAGGAACCTTTTAAATGGCAGGCACTGCCAATACAAATGTTAATCAGCATAGGTGACCTCATTTCTGGAAGATTAATCTTCCTTTCGATAGGATACGTGTAGCAATTCGTGAGTACGGTGCTTTAATAGACCGTTGTACAAAGAGAGCATTAGAGGATTCTCTTCACATCTCTTAATCTGTGAAACCTTATCCGCTTTGTACATACCTGATGCACGGGCATTTTTTTCTTCCTTGTGACTAAATGGCTGACCAGCACCAGCTATACAACCACCAGGGCATGCCATTACTTCAACAAAGTCAAAATGTTCTTCCCCGCTTTCAATCTTTTCAATGAGAGCCTCTGCATTTGCTAAACCACTGACAACACCGATGCGGACAATCGAGTCCTCTTCCACCTGAAGTTCACAAACCTTTACTCCATCCATACCACGCAAACCTAAGAATTCAATATCTTTTAATGATTTTGGGCTCTTATCAGCGACAACACGGCGAACAGCAGCTTCTGTAACACCACCAGTCACACCGAAGATAACACCTGCACCAGAGTATAGTGAGAATGGCATATCTGGAGCTTCTGGATCAAGTTCTTCAAACTGGATACCGATTTCTTTAATCATCTTTACGAGTTCTATGGTTGTGATTACGTAGTCTACATCAGGGATGTTATTTCGTTTAAACTCATCTCGGGAAGCTTCATACTTCTTTGCGGTACATGGCATAATTGCTACAGAAACCGTTTCAACACCTTCTGTGGAATCAAGTCCCTTAAAGTGCTCTTTAATTACAGCGCCAAACATCTCCATTGGAGATTTGCAGGTTGAAATGTACGGAAGTAACTCTTTATGTTTCGTTTCTGCGTAGCGAATCCAGCCTGGGCAGCAAGAAGTAAAGAGTGGATATTTGTTGTCACCGGATTCAAGCTTCTTTAATAGCTCCTTCGATTCCTCCATAATAGTTAGGTCAGCTCCAACAGAGGTATCAAATATCGCATCAAATCCTAATCTTCGAAGTGCAGCCACAATTTTTCCAATGACATTTTCTCCGGCCTTCATATGGAACTCTTCTCCAAGAGCTACACGAACGGCAGGAGCAACTTGGACAACAACACGTTTCTTAGGGTTGTAGATAGCCTTCCAAACTTCCTTTAAGTCTGATTTTACAGTAATCGCAGCGGTTGGACAAACGGCAGCACATTGACCACAGTTTACACAATTGGTTTCTGCAATTTTTTTATTAAATGCAGGACTTACTATCATTTTAGCACCGCGGTGAGCAAAGTCAATAGCTCCTACATTCTGAATTTCGTTACACATTCTAACACAGTCTCCGCAGAGAATACATTTCCCTGGGTCACGAATAATGGAGGCGGAGGAAGTATCAAGTTCCATTTCTTCCGTCTTATTTTCAAAACGGACAGACTTAATTCCAAAGCGGTGAGCTAACTCTTGAAGGCGACATTTTCCGTTTTTGTCACAAACCGTACAGTCTCTGCAATGTGCAGCAAGTAGTAACTCTAATATCATCTTTCTATGTTGATGTAGCTTCGGAGTATTTGTTTTAACTTCCATCTTATCCTTTGGAGGAGTAGAGCAGGAGGCAATAATGCCACCCCATTGATCTTCTACTACACACATTCTGCAAGCACCATAGATGGATAAATCAGAATAGTAACAGAAAGTAGGAAGATCGATTCCTGCTTTACGAACTAAAGCAAGGATATTAGGCTCATCGTTAAATTCCACTCGGTTGCCATCAATAATCATATATTTTGCCATCGTTATTCTCCTTTCTCCTATTCCTCAATAATTGCTTTAAAGCTGCAGCTATCCTTACAAGCTCCACATTTGATACACTTCTTTGCATCGATACGATGTAGCTTCTTAACCTCACCGGATATTGCGGAGACTGGGCACAGTCTAGCACACTTCGTACATCCTTTACAAAGGTCAGGGACAATCTTTAAGGTTACTAATGCTTTACACTGACCGGCAGGACATTTTTTATCAACGACATGGGCAATGTATTCGTCTCTAAAGTACTTAATTGTTGAAACAACAGGAGATGCAGCTGTTTTACCAAGGCCGCAAAGTGCAGTAGCAGAGATGGTTTCGGCTAATTCTTCTAGTAGATCAATATGTTCGAGTGTACCTCTTCCCTCAACAATATCGGTTAAAAGTTCTAACATTCGTTTGGTACCTTCACGGCATGGTACACATTTTCCACAGGACTCGTTCTGGGTAAAGTTCATGAAGAATCTAGCGACTTCTACCATACAGCTCTTATCGTTCATAACAACAAGACCACCGGAACCTATCATTGCACCTACTTTTTTCAAGGAATCAAAGTCAAGTGGCATATCAAGATGGTCGTTATCAGCATTTAATACAAGACAACCTCCAGATGGACCACCAATTTGTACCGCTTTAAACTCACCACCCTTTACACCGCCGCCAATATCATAGATAACTTTACGAAGGGTAGTACCCATTGGTACTTCAATTAAGCCGGTATTCATTACATTACCTGTTAAGGCAAATGCTTTTGTTCCATGATTTTTCTCCAAACCATAGGTCTTATACCAGTCTGCACCTTTTAAGATGATCGATGGTACATTACAGAAGGTTTCTACGTTATTTAATACGGTAGGCTTCTCAAATAATCCCTTTTCTACCGTTCTAGGTGGCTTTACTCTAGGCATACCGCGGTTACCTTCGATGGATGCGGTTAAAGCAGATCCTTCTCCACAAACAAAGGCACCTGCTCCTTGGCTTATTTTTAATTCAAAGGAAAATCCAGAACCTAAGATATTATTACCAAGTAATCCTAAGCTAGTTGCTTGTTCGATTGCTGTTTCCAAACGATGTACCGCAAGTGGATACTCTGCACGAACATAGATATAACCATAATGTGCTTTTGTTGCAATACCTGCGATGATCATACCTTCTATCATTCGATGAGGATCACCCTCCATCATACTACGGTCCATGAAAGCACCTGGGTCACCTTCATCACCATTACAAACCACGTATTTGGTTTCTTCGGTTTGACGAAGCACCTGGGCCCATTTCCTTCCGGTTGGGAATCCACCGCCTCCGCGACCTCGTAGATAGGAATCGGAGATTTCATCTACAATAGATTCCGAGGACATATCAAAGAGAGCTTTTGCGACTGCTTGATACCCTCCCATGGCTATGTATTCGTTAATTGATTCTGCATTGATATGTCCGCAGTGTTCTAGGGCAACACGCGTTTGCTGCTTATAAAAAGGTATATCTTCTTGTTTTTTATAGGAATTACCATCGCTATCCTTATACAGAAGTCTTTCTACCAATTCATCGTTTAGAATACTTTGCTCTACGATCTCTTCACAATCTTCTACTTTCACCTTGATATAAAGAATTCCTGCAGGTTCGATACGAAGCAAAGGCCCCATCTCACAAAAACCATGGCATCCACTCTTTTTTAATCCTACAGCTTCATGAGGCTCATCTTTTAGGGATACGGAAACATTAAGCCCTCCCTCTTCGATAAGCTCTTTTAGTCTGGCATAGATATTTAAGGAACCACCAGCAACACAGCCAGTTCCACCACAGATAAGAATCTGTTTGTATTGGCTCTTAAGAGACTTTTGGTAGCGGACTTTTAACGCGTCCAATTCTTCTCGGTTTCTAATTAACATTGGAGAGCCTCCTCTCTTAACTGTTCAATGAGTGCTTTTGCTTTTTCTGGCGTCATTGCAGCATGAACGACATCATTTACCGTACATACTGGTGCTAAGCCGCATGCGCCAAGGCAGGATACTGTTTCCACGGTAAATATCATGTCATCTGTGGTTGGCTTCTTATCGGTAACGCCAAGAACTTTACGGAATTCCTCCAAAATAGGGATGGATTTTCTAACATGGCAGGCAGTTCCATCACAAACTTTTATTACGTATTTCCCTTTTGGCTCTAAGGAGAAGTTTTCATAAAAGGTTGCAACTCCATAGATTTTTGCTTCACTTAACTTTAGTTTTTCTGCTATGTAACAAAGTACTTCCTCCGGTAAATAACGATATACTTTCTGTACTTCTTGCATAATCGCTATTACATGTGACTTATTATAGTCATGGGCTGTGAGGATGTTATCAATGAGCCCTTTTTCGTCTTGCCCTAACATAAGGTAGCTCCTTTCGTAATCCATACTTTTTGAAAAGCGACAGCTTACTGTCGGTTAATTTCCAATAGGTGAATAAAAGATTGATAAAAATTTATCAACTAGAACATATATTATCATGGATTTTAAACAAATACAAGAAGAATTATGGAATTGAAAGTTCAAAATTAGCACTATAATTCGTACAATTGCACATTAAATGTTTAAAATTTACAAAAATACTTATAAATAATATGTAATATATAAATTTATATGAATTCTTATGTGATCCATATAATGATAAAAATATAACGAGCTTATTGAAAAACAAAGAGGCAAATGGTATGGTTATGAGAGCACATCGCTTCTCTAACGCATAATATTTGCCTCTTTTATTATATTATGATTACTTAATCTACTTTTATTGACCAATTAGTAAAGCATTATGGAAGCTAGCAAACTAGTGGCGATGCATCTGGATATTTAAATCCTGACAAGAATCTACCGTATCATAAATCTTACGATCATCTGCGGTACTTAGAAGTTTCGCACGATTTTGAGCTGCAAATCTTCCTGTTAAGATACTTCCAGGTCCGTTGATGCAACCACCTTCACAGCACATTCCTTCCATAAAATCCCCGGGGAATTTTCCGACTTTTAAAAGTGTGAGCGCTTTTTTACATTCCGCTGCTCCGTTGCAACCAGCTACTGTAATTGGAGCATCAATTCCTTTTTCCTTTAAGGCCTCCACTACAGAAGCAGTTACTCCACCAGCTACAGCAAAGTTCTTAGCAAAAATACTACCATGCTGTATGTTATCACTAATTGCCTCAAGGCTAATATCTTTCGCGCGTAGCATAGCGTATAATTCATCAAAGGTTAGAGCATAATCAGTTCCGCCTTCTGCGATATGATCGAGTACTTCGCCTTTCTTTGCAATACATGGACCAACAAAGACAGTGATGGCATCTTCATGAATAGCCTTGATGTATTTGGCAGTTGCCTGCATAGGTGAAATAGTACTGGAGATATGTTCAACTAAACTAGGATAATGTTTTTTAATCATCTTAACAAAGGCAGGACAGCATGAGGTTGTCTTTTTCATTCCTTCTTTATAGGCCTCTGCCCATTCTTCTGCTTCAGAAGCTGCAACTAAATCTGCTCCAAGAGCAACTTCGTATATACCGGTAAAACCTAACTGTTTTAATGCTTCTGTCATTACACCGGTAGAAGCAGTGGCACCAAACTGACCTTCAATAGCAGGTGCGACCATAGCATAAACAGGCTTATCTGTATTTAATAAGTTAATAACATCTACCATAAAGGAGCGGTCAGAGATGGCACCAAATGGACAGTTATTAATGCATTGTCCGCAATTGATACATTTTTCTTCATCAATGACTACAATATTGTTCTCATCCATAGAGATTGCATCAACCGGGCAGCTTTTCTTACATGGACGTTTTAAATCAGCGATTGCATTGTATGGACAGGCAGACGCACATTTTCCGCATTCTTTACATTTTGCTGGATCGATGTGAGCACGGTCGTGAGACATTGAGATCGCTTGAAAGTTACAAGCCTTTTGACAGCGTTTTCCCATACACTTCTGGCAATTGTCTGTTACAAGAAATCGTGTAATAGGACATTCTTCACATGCAGAGGAGATGACCTGTACGATGTTGCTGTTATCATGACTTAAGGATGGGGACTTTCCTTGCGCTAGACGAATTCTTTGGCGGATGATTTCACGTTCTTTATAGACACAGCATCTAAAATTAGCTTGTGGTCCTGGTATCATCTCAAAAGGAAGAATATCTTCCTTCTCTGCTAATTCTTTTTGAAATGCCAGCTTAGCAACCTCAAAGAGTACCTCGTGTTTTATGGTTCCGATGTCATTATCTGTTTGTAACATATGTAGTTCCTTACCTTTCCAGACCGATTTTCGCGGTCAAAACAATTTAATAGTACTTAACAATAGCTTCCTTTCCCATCTTATGAACGATATCAATAATCTGGGTAACTAGATTCATACGAATACTTAAGTCAAAAGGAAGACTAGGGTTTTGATGAGCTTCGTTCATGGTACGACCAACAAAAAGATGAAGCTCCGTGCATTCTTCGATTATTATTTTGGCAATTTTAGAACCGCCATTATCCTTATCTAACTCTAAGAAGAAGTCTTCATTTACTTCTTTTTCTACATATTCTCGCATAAGCTTTAGGGCACGTGTCAGTGTTAATACCCCTTCTGTAACTAAATCAATCCCGTCAATATATCCTATCGGAGGCATATTTGGATCGGTATAGTTTAAGGAAGTGTGTATCGGACGATCTAGTACACGAGCAACGATATTTGCTGAAGTACCGCCACTAACGATTCGTGTAGCAGTACCTTCTAAAAATGCATAAACCGCTGTGTTATCATCCACCGGATTTAATGGGGGGCCGGTGAATAAATGCACTGGTTTTGAGTCTATGACTCTGGCAACCGCAACTGTAGTATCATCGCCTGGTGATTGCATATACAAATCATCGCAGGCCTTACTAAGGATAGAAGCCAAACGTGATGCAGAGAGAGTTGAGTTTGTTGCCTGTACAGAGTACATTGCCATATTATTCCAGGTCCAGCCAAAATTTAAGGCTTTTCCAACGCCAGCATGAATTACTCCATCGCTCATTAGAATAAAACAATCATTTAAGGCAACCTCAAAACGGTATTCACGAATGCACTTACCCTCTATAATACGTTCTTTGTAAGGCACTGTCAATAGTGCACCATCACGAATAAATACGCATGCAGGGTTATCAAATTCTACTAAATAAGCATCTCCAGACTTGAAAATTTGAAGAATGCTAAATGTAGAATAAGCCACCTGTCTAACCTGACATACTGGTAAGGTCTTAACAATTGTTTGCACACAATCTTCAATCCCGGCACCATTTAAAAACATGGTTCCAAGAATTTTTGAAGTTAGAGTAGCGAGGATATTTGCTTTTACTCCGCTACCCATTCCATCCGCCAGTATGATTATATTTGAATCTTTGGTTTTTAAAATCTCAACTTTGTCTCCGCAGAGTTCTTCATTGTTCTTATTGAGGCTCTTATAAGAGACATCGATTGTTACACTCATCTTAACTCCAATTCCTGCGACTTGGCGCATTTTAACAGTACAATATTCTAAATATCACAAGGTTTCCCATCGTTAAGTATCGTATCCCGTAGTTTGGTTAGGGTAACTTTAGTTTCTGCTGTAGTTTCACCAAGTAATCCTGCAATTTCCTGTGCAACCTTCATCTGTTTATCAATAACTCGTTGTGCCATTTCAATGGTTTCCACCTTCACTTTATAAGCCTGTCGATCGAGTTCTTCTTGGTGTGATATATCATTAAAGATTCCAAGTACACAGTTTTGTTCTTTGGAATATACAATGGTCTGTAACGTTGCTAGATTTCTGTCTTCGTAGAGGACTCTCTTACCAATGATATTTTTTTGTGTCTCTAGTACTGTCTGAAAATTTCCGTGATCGATGAATTCATAGAGATACATTTCCTTTGCTACAGAGCGAGGAGTATTAAAATATTTTTCAGCAGCGGCAGAAAATTCCATGATTTTCATCTCTGCATCCACGATAATAATTATATTTGGAGTCGTATCAAGAACGAAGTTAGCCATGGATTGCGCTCGTTCGTGCATATATGGAATACACATATTAAGCTCTGCCTTCCCTTGGTAAACAGCAATTGCTTTATCACGGCAGGTAGCATAACCACAAGCACCACAGTTTAACATATCCTCAGGTTTTGTTTTTCCAATTTTCGATAGTATCTGCATAACCTCTTTTTCCCTTGGCACCGGATCCTTTGGGGATCGATCAAGAAAGAACTTGTCAAAATGAATTGGAGATTTCATAAAAAAATCTTCCTCATTAATTGGCGCCTTAGGAATGGATTCTTCCATATCAAGTTTCACTTTAAATCGTGAGATTCGGGTACGGTCTATCGCAGGACCTTTGATACAGCCACCATTACAGATATTTGCCTCGATAAAACAACCAGTTATTTCACCACGGTTCATACTTTCCAGTAAGTCAATGCAGTTATTGATACCATGAACATAAAATTTCCGATAATGGTCCGACGTATTTTTGGAAGCTACGACAGAGGAGAGAACACCGCTACTAATCGGATATAGGCGGTTTACAAGTGGATTTGGATTATCTGGAGGGGTATCTGGCTGTGTAAAGATATCAATTCCTTCCTCGGATAACCATTCTTCTAGCTCTTTAAAGTTAATGACAGCATCGACAATACCAATTGTTCTTGGGTCACTTTCTGCTTCTCTTTTTTTCGAGATGCAAGGACCAAGGAAAACAACCTTCACATTAGGGCCGTATTGTTCTCGTATAATTTTACCGTGAGCTATCATAGGAGATACAACCGGTGCTAAATATTTCGTTAGGGATGGATAGTAAATTTCTACGAGGTCATTCAGACTAGGACAGCAGGTAGTGATGATATTATCCATCTCCCCTGCTGCAATTAATTTATCATATTCCCTCGTGACATAAGCAGCACCTTCCGCAGTTTCTCTGACTGCGGTGAAACCTAACTTTAATAAAGCGCTGATTACCTGTCCAGGAGTGTTATATTTTAATACTCCCAGATAGGCAGGTGCAAGGGAAACGACCGTTTGGCATCCTTCTTTTAGATATCCTTTTACGCGTTCTAAATCACTGATTAAGGTTTTTGCATTCTGTGGACAAACTTCAAGACAGTGTCCACACAGGATGCATTTATCATTCATAATATAAGCCTGTGCATCCTTAACAGTGATGGCTTTCACATCACAGTTACGCACACACTTATAACAGTTTTTGCACTTTGCTTCTTTAAATCCAATCACATTCATTATGTAAGTCTCCTTAAAATCTCTCCGTGAAAGAAACTATCCGTATCCATTGGAGTCAGTGAAAATGGTTCACCATCTAGCTTCACACAAACGCCTTTTACGCATTGCCCCATACAAAACGCACCATTTAGTTCGACTTTACTTTTCAGTTTGTACTCCGAAATTAAGGTTTCCAGTCTCGTTATTATTTCTCTGGAGCCTTTTAAATGACAGGAGCTCCCTACACATATTGTAACTACCATACCGTACCTCCTTATAGCAATTGCTAAAAATTTAACAAAGATAAGGTTATTATAGCACTTCTCACTAAGGGATACAAGATTTCTTAAAAAGCTTAGCATGGTTTTTATTCCATGCTAAGTGATTGAATTGCAATGCATCCTGGTCCACCCTGCGTAGTAAAAGCTGGGCTTAATTTATAGATGATTACATCAGAATGAGGGAAAGCCGCCTTTAATAATTCACTAGCTGTATTAGCAAGCGATTCCGCAAGAGAATGGGAAACATAAAGTTTATGATGTTCTCCTACCTTATCTTCTTCCAGACTTTGAATTATTTCATGAATGGCTTTTTTAAAATTACGTTTTATTGTAAAGTTACATAGTTGCTTGCAATCCTTTGTTAAAGTCATAACAGGAACAAGATGAATTGTTTTGCCAACGAAAGCTGCAAAGTGACTTAATCTACCACCCCTTCTAAGATAATCAAAATCTTGTGGTATTAGGAAGGAACGAGAACTTGCAATCATCTTTTCTAATTTAGATACGATTTCTGATACTGTGTGATTATGATCTGCCAGACGTTTTGCATGCTCAACAAGCGTTCTATGTGGTCCACACAGTGTTTTTGAATTTAGCACAGTAATTCGTTCGCTGTTTTCGACCATGTCTTTCGCTAGTACAGCAGATTGATAAGTTCCTGATAATCCATCCGCCATCGTAATATTTAGAATCTCATCTTCTGGAAATCGATTATATAGGTCTACAACTCTGCCTATTGCAGGCTGTGAGGATAGAGGAATGTAACCTTGATGAATCAAGTCAACAAATTCCTCCGTTTGTATGTCATTAAACTCTTCATAGGTAGTGTCATTAATAGTTACTGCTAAAGGAGAAACATAGATTCCTTTTTCTTCTGCCTCACTTACGGAGTATAGAGTAGATGTGTCTGAAATTATTCTAATCATGATTTCCTTTCTATGCGATGGATTCATCCATACCTCATTCATTTATTCATGACAAGGAAAAGTTCGTGAAGAGTGCTTTTCAATGTATAAGTCTTGCTCAATTATATCGGAAAATGTCGAAATTTGAAAGAAGAGAATTTTATTATTTATAAAGATTTTAAAATTTAATAAATATTTTAAAACATTGCGAAATCGGTTATCTTATAAATGATAGATAAATGATAATAGAGACAATGAAAATCATTGTATTTTCCCTAATAAATCAGTGGAGAAATAATCCTGTTTTACCTTTTTTAAAGAAAAGTTGTTTAAATCCATTGAAAAATATACAAAATAAAGAAGTATTTTGCTACCCAGCTATTGAAATCGTGAGGGTTATCATACTATAATAGAGCTATCTTTGAAAAGAACATTTCAACCACTGAATCAAAGGAAAAGTCTTATGCTTAAGTCTTACAGGCAAATAAGACACGCTTTCTTAAAAACAAGATATTGGTTATTGCCAAAAAATAGAACAAGGGAGGTTTATTTTGATACCTCACTTGTTAAGAATAAAGAAAACGGAAATTGCAGGTAGCACAAGAGTCTAACCTTACATTTGTATAAACAGAGAAGTTGTTAAGCAGAATAAGGGGATATTAGTGGAGTGAAAAGAAAGAAAAAAGAATGGGATATAGGAAAGGAGAAATAGGGATGGAACTTGTACAAGTAAGAGAACTGTTTCGTAACAAGGAACAATATCTAGGAAAGAAAATAACAGTCGGTGGCTGGGTGCGTAGTGTTAGAGACACAAAGACCTTTGGCTTTATCGTAATGAGCGATGGCACCTTTTTTGAAACATTACAGATTGTTTATACAGACGAGCTAAGCAATTTCACAGAAATCTCTAAATTCAATGTAGGTTCTGCAGTTGTTGTAACTGGTACGCTTGTTGCTACTCCAGATGCAAAACAACCATTTGAAATTCAAGCAGAGGAGGTACTTTTAGAGGGAGCTTCTACTTCCGATTACCCACTTCAAAAGAAAAGACACTCCTTAGAATTCTTAAGAACAATGACACATCTTCGTCCAAGAACAAATACCTTCCAAGCGGTATTTCGTGTTCGTTCTTTAGTTGCTTATGCAATTCATAAGTTCTTCCAAGAGAGAGATTTCGTTTATGTTCATACACCATTAATCACTGGAAGTGACTGCGAGGGCGCTGGAGAGATGTTCCAGGTAACTACTCTTGATTTAAACAACATTCCAAAGACAAAAGAGGGTAATGTGGACTTTGATCAGGATTTCTTTAATAAGCCAACCAACTTAACGGTTAGTGGACAGTTAAATGGTGAGACTTATGCGATGGCATTTAAAAACATCTATACCTTCGGACCAACCTTCCGTGCAGAAAATTCGAATACTACAAGACATGCTGCAGAATTCTGGATGATCGAGCCTGAAATCGCATTTGCAGATTTAAAGGATGATATGATTTTAGCAGAGTCTATGCTTAAATATGTAATTAAATATGTACTAGAGCATGCACCAGAAGAGATGGACTTCTTTAACTCATTTGTAGATAAAGGTTTACTTGAGAGATTACAACACGTTGCTAGTTCAGATTTTGGACGTGTAACATATACTGAGGCAATTGAAATCTTAGAGAAGAATAACGATAAGTTTGAATACAAGGTTTCTTGGGGATGTGACTTACAGACAGAGCATGAGCGCTTTTTAACAGAACAGATATTTAAAAAGCCTGTTTTTGTTACTGACTATCCAAAGGAAATCAAAGCATTTTATATGAAATTAAATGAAGATAATAAAACAGTTGCAGCGATGGATCTTTTAGTTCCTGGCATCGGTGAAATTATCGGAGGAAGTCAGAGAGAGGATGATTATGATAAGTTAGTTGCAAAGATGAAGGAAAGCAACTTAAACGAAGATGATTATGATTTCTATCTTGACTTAAGAAAGTATGGCTCTGCAAGACACGCAGGATTTGGACTTGGTTTTGAGCGTTGTGTAATGTACCTAACAGGTATGGGTAACATTCGTGACGTTATTCCATTCCCAAGAACCGTTAATAACTGCGATTTATAAGAAATTGTACCACCTCTGCTTGCAGAGGTGGTACGTATATTAAGTGCGCCCAGCATGGGCGCACTCCAATCGAAACGTTATATCTGATTGGATTTTTCAAGAATTGATGAAATTATTACATATGTAAATCTAAAAATCCCTCTCGAAGACCTTAACCGAGAGGGATTTTTTATTCTATTATACAATGTCATATTTATCTTTGGATTTTGCAAAACCAGGAATATAAAAAATCTTTTTATACGGTTTTAAGCAATATAATAATATAATGCCTATAACTCCACAAGAGATTATTTCACCAATACCAACGGTTAACATCATGAAAGGGATGGACATAGCTTCGCCGTAAGCAAAACGTAAAACCCAAGGAATGATTACCGTGTTAGCAATGATTGGTGGAATCGGAACAAGGAACTTATATCTTCGTAAGGAGTAAGAACCGATAGCACCTAGTAAGGTGGCAAGTGTTCCGAAGACAATATCAAGCATATCGCATCCCGCAATAACATTACCAAGCAAACATCCAATCGTAACTCCCGGAATTGCTGCCGGAGTAAAGAATGGAAGGATAGTTAGGGCTTCTGCAAAACGTACTTGAATATAAGAAACGCTGATTGGTTGAAATAGGATAACCAATACAACATAAATAGCCGCAATCATCGCAGAATGCAGCAAGAAATAAAGTGTTTTATCTTTCATAATAATCTCCTTTAGTTTTGTTTTACGTCAGGAAGGTCTCGAACTGACGCTGTAAGATTTGGCAAAGCCTTGATTTATAAGGACTTGCGACTTAATTAGTATAACATGAAAATGGGACTTGTCAAGTCTGGTCGTTTGCCGTAATAGCAGGAATCATATAATTCTATGCCCCTTTCAATTGTCATTTCTGCAGGTGATACAACAGTCGCCATTGCATCTAAAGAAACTTTTGACCAAGTTTCCACTCTGTTAAAGTACTCTTTTCTATCGATTCCCATTTCTTCAAATGTAAGTTCCAAAGATAAGGATTCCCTTAATCGAAACAAATGCTCTATCAAATGTTGAGACAGTTCTTTCTTGTTACCTTGATAGCCGAGCCGTGTTGCAAGGGTGGCATAGGATGGTTGTGCGCCGCAAAGTCCCATGGTATAAGGAAGCATCAAGCCGCAGACTGTTCCGTGGGCTTTTGAAAAAGCTGGACCAGGATGATCGTAGGAATGTGCGAGGCCTGTGCAGGAATTAGTAATGGCTACTCCGGCCATGGCGGAAGCAATATGTATCTTCTCCCGAGAGAGAGCTTGAACGTTCGCATTCTGGCAGTTGTTCAGTGAGTCTGAAAGATTTTCTAAGATATCCAGTGATGACTCTAATGCGATGGCTCTTGTCATCACTGAGGCATTTACAGCAGTACTTGCTTCAATAGCATGAGTCAGCGCATCCATGGCTGTTGCTATCCGAATGGAATCGGGGAGAGATTCAGTCAAATCGGCATCCAGTACTGCGTAATGGGGAATCAGATTATTATCCAATAATAATTTCTTTACCTGTGTAAGCGGATCTATAAAGACGGCGACAGAAGTTGTCTCCGAACCAGTACCGCTTGTCGTGGGAACACTGACGTGTACAGCTTTTTTACCCAATTTGGGAAGAGTAAAGGGAATTAGGGCATCTTCAAATTTCATGTCGGGATTCTCATAAAAAAGATGTATCGCCTTTGCCGTATCCAATACACTTCCGCCACCGATTGCCAGTATCATATCGGGTTCAAACGAGCGTACTTCATCCATGCACTTGAAGATATCGTCAATGAAGGGCTCATTTCTGATTTCTGCAAGATACTGGATTTTAGCTCCAGATTCTGCTGCAAGCATCTCAATTTTTTCTTTTAGGTTGTCATTATAACTACGTCCTCCCCGGATAATACCTATTCTCTTTTTACCGAGAGATGTTAAAAATGAAATTGAGCCCCTACCCGTAATAAATTTAGGGGTTGATAATATAGAAAATGTCTGCTGCACTTTTTTGCTCCTTTCACAATAAATATGGCTATACCGTTATCGTAACATCTATTACATATGTCGTCAACATGAGAAAATGTAATAAAAAGAGTAACTGTTATTTGTGAAAAATACATAAAAATAAATAATAAATAAGAAAATAATTGACGCAATTGTCAAATAGTGTTATGCTTTGCCTGTGATGGTTACAAAAGTATTAATGCATTACAAATGTAACGATGAGATCAAATAAATTTCGATATTGAAAGGAGAAAATTTATGGCAAATGTAACACAGAGAATGAACCACATTATACAACCGGACGGAAAGACTTTTATTATGGCAATGGATCACGGAGCTAATTTTAATGTACTTCCTGCAATGAAAGATCCTAAGAATTTAATCAGAGATATCGCTTCTGCAGGCGCAGATGCATTTTTGGCTACAGTGGGCATGGCGGATAAATTTGCAGAATCCTTTTTAGGAAAAGGAATTATTTTAAGAATTGACGGGGGTGTTTCCTTTTTAGGGGATCATTCTAAGGCAATGCAGATTGTTGCAACGGCGGAGGATGCGCTGAGGCTTGGAGCAGATTCCGTTATTACCATGGGATTCCCTGGATCAAAATTTGAAAATGAAGTTTTAAGCAATCTTTCCAGAGTGGTTATGGACTGCCATAAATGGGGCCTTCCAGTAACGGCGGAAGCACTTCCAAGAGGCTTTGAGAAGGCAGAGGATTCGAGGACACCGGAGAATATTACCTTTGCATGCAGGCAAAGTGTAGAACTCGGAGCAGATATCATAAAAACAGAGTATACGGGCGATCAGGATAGCTTCCATAGATTGACGGAGAGTGTATATGCGCCAGTAGTAATTCTTGGAGGATCCAAGAAAGTACCAGAAGAGCAGTTACTGCAGGAAATTAAAAATGCGCTAGAAGCTGGGGCTGCCGGAATTGCAATGGGACGTAATATATGGGGACATGAGAATCCTGCAAGATATGCATCTGCGATTGCAAAACTTATTCATGAGGATTGTAGCGTTGATGCGGCTTTAAAAGAAATTCATAGTAAAACAGTTTAGGAATAGAGAAAGTGAGGAGTTAAAATGAGTACATATAAAGTGGGTGTTCTGACGGACAAGAATAAAGTGGAAATCAGAGAGTTAGAAAAAAAGCAACCGGGTAGAAAGCAGGTATTGGTTAAGGTTGATTCTTGCGCAATTTGTACACTTGAGCAAAGATTTTATACCGGAGTTATGAACCGCTATCCTTTTGCAGGTGGTCATGAAGTCGCCGGCATTGTAGAAGCTGTCGGTGAAGGTGTGAAGTCAGTGGCTTCGGGGGATAAAGTTAGTATACGGCTTTTAACCTCCTGCGGGGAGTGCTATTATTGCCGAAATGGTCATGAAAATCAGTGTGTTTTATCTTTTATTGCCGAGACCCACGAGGGAATTGGAGGTCCAGGAGGACTATCAGAGTATATGATGGTCGAGGCCAAAAATATATATAAAATGGCTGATGACATGAATCTTGAGTATGCTGCCCTTACGGAGCCACTTGCATGCTGTGTTCACAGTATCCAAAACGGTGACGTACAGCTTGGGGATGATGTTGTGGTAATCGGTGTCGGTATCATGGGAGCCCTACATATACAACTCGCTAAGCTACGCGGCGCGCGCGTTATTGCTTGTGAAGTGGATGATGCCAGATTGGAAGTAGCAAAGAAGATGGGAGCGGATATTGTTATTAATTCCAAGAATGAGGATGCTATTTCAAAGGTAAAGGAATTGACGGATGGGCGCGGGGCTGATGTAGTCTTCTGTACAGTGGCAATTCCGGAAATTGGGTCGGATGCGGTTAAAATGACAGGAAAAGTGGGAAGGACTGTATTCTATTCCTCCTTCCATCCTGATAAACCAATCGAGATCAGCCCGAATAAGGTGCATTCCACAGAACAGATTATTACGGGTTCAGTTAATCCTCAGACAAAAGATTTCTTGATATCGTCCAGACTGCTCTCAAACGGAATCATAGACGTATCAGAATTAATCTCTGCAAGAGTGCCATTTGATAAAATTGATGAGGCATTCCAGAAAGCAATCGATCCTTCCACCTACCGTATTATTGTAAAATTCTAATGCTGAGCTGCGGTAATTGCATATAAAAAGGTACTGGCAGAAGGAGAAACGACAAAATAAGAAAGAGATTGATAAAATATCCTAAATTGCATAAAATGTACCTAGCCTAAAGAATTTACTAGAAAAGGGAGGGTATGAACTATGCAAAAACAAAACATGACAGAAGAACTAATCAATGACTACACAAGAATTGCTTACTATTATCATAAGGCAGGCTTTACGCAGGAGGAAATTGCAAAAAAAATGTCCATGTCCAGGCAACGGGTCAACCGTATTCTGGCAGAATGTATTGAACTTGGGATCGTTCAAATCCAGGTTGTTAATATTAATGAAAATTATATGGACATTGAGACAAGCCTAGAGAAGAAGTTTAATTTAAAGGGTGTTTATGTGATTAATAATCTGATTGAGAAGAATATCCATGAGGATTTAGGAATCGCAGCAGGCAGATATATAGGAAAATTTATCAAAGACGGTGATATTATTGGGTTCTCCAGAGGACGTGCAACAGCGGCATTAGTAGAACATATGCCTTTGCTACAGCGGGAAAATCTGACAGTAACACAACTATTGGGAAGTGAAAATAATGATAGGGAAAATATTGCGGTAGATGACATTGTCCATCACTTTGCAGCAAAATTGCAGGCGAAGGCCACAAAGCTCTATGCACCAGTATTAGTTCAGGATAGTGAGCTACAAAAATCCATCATAAAGGAACCATTTTTTAGGGATGCCTATCATGTGGTAAAAAACTGCAATGTTGCAATTGTTGGAATCGGGACATCCAGCAGTCAGGTGGAACATCTCTCACCTCTTTACGCAATTAAAAAGGCGGAACTTGATAATATAACAGGAGAGGTCAGTACACATTTCTTTGATGCATTGGGCAGGCCTGTTGTTCCTACCTTCCGCAACAGAATCATTGCAATCACTTTGGAAGATTACTTAAATATACCGGTCAGGATCGGTATAGCAGGTTTACCAGTTAAGGCGGATGCGATTTATGCTGCATTAAAGGGCGGATACATAAACGTGTTGGTCACAGATCTGGAAACAGCAAAAATTCTGGAGAAGAAATCGTAGTCATGGTTAACAGCTAGTCATAGGAACCCCTTTGTATAGCCCTAATCCATGATGAGTGAATCAGAAAGGAGAAGGCTTAACAAAGGGGTTTATTTGTTATGCCAAAAAATGCTTATGTCAGATAACAATAATCAAAATGGTTCTTTGGGTTTAGTGGCATGCGTCACAATGATAACTGGAGGTATGATAGGAAGTGCCATTTTTTCGCTTTCAGGTCTGACTGTTTATTTAGCAGGCCCATCAGCAATCATATCATGGGTCATAGCAGCGGCGATTATGTTGATCTATGGTCTTGTAGTAGCTGAATTATCTACAATATTCCCGAAATCCGGCGGAGTGTTCGTGTTTCCTTCAAAGGCACTTGGGAAAACTGAAAAATCAGGAAAGTTATGGGGTTGGATCTCAACCTGGGGTTATATTAATGCAAATATCGTAGCAATTGCGTTTGCTGCAATTTATGTAGCGACCTATTTAGGTGTTGGTTTCCCGGTATTTGCAAATATGCAGATTCCGCTGGCTATCGGTGCAATTGCTTTTTGTTTCTTATTGAACATATTGAAGTTCTCCGTTGCCGGATCATTGAACAATATTTTAGTAGGTGCATTGATTATAACAATGTTGATTTTTATCGTAGTGGGTATTTTTGGTGGAAGCTGGGATAGCTCTCTTCTGACACCGTTTTTTTCACAGGGAGCGGCAGGCTCCACAGGGGTTCTTTCCGTGGTACCGACAGCAATGGTGGGCTATGGTTCCATCGTAGCGATTGCTTTTATGGTATCTGAAGTAAAGAATCCGAATAAAAATGTACCAAAATCCATATTTATCGCAATGAGTATTGTAGTGTCCTTATACGTTTTGATCATTCTTTCGACGGTAGGATTGATTACAGCAGGCTTCCTCACAGAAAATCCTGGAATGCGTTTTATTCCACTGTATGCGGCAAGCTTTACAAAATTGAATGCATATCCATGGATTTCTAAAGTAATATCTATCTCAGCGGTACTCGCATTGCTTACGACAATGCTGGTAGTAATAGCTTTGACATCGAGAGCAATTGCTGCTACAGCACAGGGTGGTCTTTTACCAGAAGTAATGGGCAAAAACGGGAAAACAGGAACTCCTATTGTTGCAACTGTTACCGTAGCCATATTAGGTGCTGTTGTATCCTGTTTCCCAAAATTTACGGCGCAGATTGTCAATCTTGGTGCATTATTCGCAGCAATTACCATTAGTATCAATTGTATATCCCTTGTGGTAGCCAGAAGGAAAAATAAATACATTGAAGGAAATTTCAGAGCACCGGGCGGAAATGCCCTCCCAATCATAGCTCTAATTATAATAATAGTTTGTTATATTCCGGAGATTATTAACGGGGGATGGATAATCTGGGGGTATACAATAGGTTGGTACTTGCTAGGACTGCTTATTTATAAATTCTACTCAAGAAAAAAAGCATAATATTACATAGATAATCAGATTGGAGATCATGTGGGTTATTCTTATTAAAATGATCGGAGAGGGTATGGTTATTACAATGGAAAATTTAAATATAATAAAAAAAATGCAGAATACATACGTAGCATTTGGCAGTTTTGAAGGAGTACATAAAGGACATCTTGCAGTAATTGAGGAGCTGGTGAAGAGAGGCAAAAAGGATGGAAGGACGACAGTTGCGGTAAGCTGTTATTCACCTAGCAGGCAGATAGAAATGGGTGTTTTAACAACGGAAGAGGAGAAAGCCTATCTTCTAGAAAAAACCGGACTGGATATTTTGATTTCCTACAATATGGATGAGGCTATAGCAAGTGGAAATATGGTATCATCAACGGAGGAGTTCATCAAAAAAATCATATTGGGAGAGCTGGGTGCCAGATTGATTGTCACAGGTGATCACTATAAGGATATGAATATCCTGGCAGATGCAGTCACTGAGGTAGGGGCAGATATAGCAGTGGTAAAGATGGTAAAGTATGGCGAAGAGGAACTGACATCGGAGCTTGTAAGAAAGAGCTTTATGGAATGCAAGTTTGAAGAGGTCACACAGATGTGTGGACATACTTATATTATGATTGGGGAAGTTGTACATGGAAAGGCACTTGGAAGAACAGTCGGGATGCCAACCGCTAATTTGGGCGTTGCGGGTACCAAGCTGAAACCTCCAAGCGGTGTATATGCTACAAGGACCATTATAGAGGATGAGACATATCAGGGGCTGACTAATATCGGTACGAGACCATCTGTCGACGATCTACCAATTATAACAATTGAAACCTTTTTGCTAGATTTTTCAAAGGATATCTATGGGAAGAAACTGAAAAAGGAAGTGCATTTTTATATTCGAGGAGTACAGAAATTCAATAATCTGGACGAAGTACAGAATCAGGTACAAAAGGATTTGGCGCAGGTAAAGGACTATTTGGGAACGTTGCTATAACAAAGGTAGCAATATAGTTTTTATAATTTATCTTTCTCTATAAAATATAGTAAACTCCACGTTAAGTAGACAAATTTGATCACACCGTTTGTATTGGAATTCTAAACATAACTTCTTTTTGGTATAAAACAGAGTCAGAAAATATGATTGTACTGTCATATTTTCTGACTCTGTTTATTTAAGGTATAAAAATAAATAAAATTACGATCTTATTAGCATTGTTGGTTTTCGTGTATAGATTGGAAAAGCTGTTGAATCTTTTGTCGGTGAGAAACAACTTAAGGGTATAGTTAAGCGGATGCTTTTTTATTTTATGCTAAAGTAGCGTAAGTGGATTGCAAATATCCGCTTTGACAAGAGCTCTGCAGTTTCTTCAAGGCGAAGTGTATTCGTCTAAACAACTTCGCACTTGGATAGAGACCTTAAAAGATAGGGTGGTGTCATCATTAAAGAATAGAAGCTATCTTAAGTTCCTTTTGCTTGGATAAATCAATGAAATGGTTATCTACTTTTACGACAGGCCTGGATAGTTTGGATTTATTAATCATTACGACTTCTCCAACCATGGAATTACTAAGGCGCACGGATGCGTTAATATAACACTGAGCCAGTCCTTCAAGAAAAGGAAGGAGATAGGCAGCATCGTATTTTTGGAATCCTTCTTTTTCAAAATTCTCAACAACCTCAAAAGGGCAAATTTCTTTACGATAAACACGTTTGGCAGTCATTGCATCATATACATCAGCAATCGCTAATATTTTGGCAAAAGGAGAAATGTCTTTGGAGGAAAGTTTATTCGGATAGCCACTACCATCGCAACGCTCGTGGTGCATTAGAATAGCTTCTTTCACACGTGGATCAATTTTCCTATCTTTCACAAGAGCATATCCCATACCTGGGTGCTGATGTACATATTCAAGTTCTTTTTTATTAAGCGCTGTTGGCTTCTGAATAATATCCTTTGGGAGTTTAAGTTTACCAATGTCATGCAATAGTCCAGCAAGCATGAGCTGTTCTGCATCATGTACATTAAAATTTAACCAGGTAGCAAAGGAAAAGCAAATCAGCGCAACATTAAGAGAATGTACATAGATTTGATCATCTAAATCACGAATGCATTGTAACATATCAAAGGTTCTTAAAGAACTTCGGCATTCCTTTAAAAGCTGTTCAACCGAATCTAGTAGTTTAAGTTCATCATATGGTATAGAAGATGTCCCAGTTAGAGATAAAAAAGAATCTTTTAAAGTTAGAATACTATCCATATAAAACTTTTTGAATTTTTTAAATTCTTCGGAATTTTTTAAAGCAGTGATATGTTCTGATGGTTTGGTGGTCTGTTTCTTCACTAAAGTATCTGGTATGTAAACAAAAATCTCTTTAATTGCATGAATTTTTAGTTTCGTTATACTTTTTGTGGTAACCATCGTATTGCGAGAAAGGATACGTTCGTTCCCGCTATTATACACATCCTCCGCAACAATCATTCCAGACACAACTTGAGCTACCGGAATATTTACTACGTTCATAGAAGTTAGGAACCTCCCTAAAATTAATCATACAAAATCTACCACAATTATAAATGCTCTACTAAAAATAAACAATAGTTTTCTGTGTTTTTATATAGAAGTATATACTTTTTAGCACCGTATATGGCATGCTAAAAAATTGTATGCTATAATAAAGGAAATTAAACAAGGATAGAAAGGTGGAAGTATCTTGGATTTTATACATGTTGCAGATATCCATCTCGGTGCTACTCCTGAGTCAGATCGTGGATGGGATATAAATCGAGAGAAGGAAATCTACGATAGTTTTAGGCGTGTAGTAACAGAATGTGAAGAGAAGAAAATTGACTTATTATTAATTTCTGGAGACTTATTTCACAAGCAACCATTGCTTCGAGAGTTAAAGGAAGTAAATTATATATTTTCAAAGTTAACGCATACCAAAGTGGTAATGATCGCGGGTAACCATGATTATATCGGTCCACGCTCGAATTATCATAATTTTAATTGGTGTGACTGTGTGACTATGCTAAGTGGCGGAGAAATGGATAGTATTTATTTTGAGGGAATAAATACGGAGGTCTATGGATTAAGCTATCTAAGCAGAGAGATCTTTGAATCAAAGTATGATGCTATGATACCAGGGGTAGAAGAGCGTATTAATATTTTATTGGCACACGGTGGGAATGAGAATAATATTCCAATAAACTATAAAAAGGTAGATGAGGCTGGTTTTGATTATGTTGCATTAGGCCATTTTCATAAGCCACAATTAATTACGGAGAGGATGGCATATGTTGGTTCTTTGGAACCCCTATCCAAAGGAGAGCCGCTACCGCATGGATATTATTATGGTGAAATAACGAAGGAGAAAGAAAAGACGGAAGAGCGCTATGAATCAAATCTATCCTTAACTTTTGTTCCAATTGCATCTAGAGAATATATGACAAAAGAAATAGAAGTAACGCCAGATATGTTAAGTACTGGGATTGTTGATTTTGCTAGGAATATATTAAGCGAAAATGGAAGTCAAAACTTTTATCAATTCATTCTTGTTGGAAAAACAGATCCCTCCATTCTTTTTGATTTCGAAGATTTTTATCGATTGGGTTACGTAACGGAGGTCTTAAATCATACCCTCCCTGATTATGATTTTGACTCTTTATATGAGGAAAATAAAGATAATCTGATTGGTAGCTATATCCGTCGTATTCGGGAAAGTGATGCAAAGGATGGCCTAGTTAACAAGGCGTTGTATTATGGAATCGAAGCATTACTTAATACAAAGGAAAGGTAGGAGCTTAGGTGATTATTAAAGAATTACACCCTGGGCATTTTGGTAAATTTCATAATGTTAATATGGAACTTACACCTGGGATTAATGTGATATACGGAAAAAATGAAGCAGGAAAATCAACACTTCATGCGTTTGTAAAAGGTATGCTATTTGGTATTGAAAGACTTAGAGGACGGGCAGGAAAAGAGGACCTTTATGTAAAATACCAGCCATGGGATACCCCAGGGGCTTATCAAGGTAGCATGGTACTTACGGTAGATGGAGAGGATTATCGTATTATCCGAAGTTTTTATAAAAAAGAAAGAAGTATTAAGATAATACGAGAAAGTACTGGGAGAGAATTAACCGATGCCGAGCTAGGAGTAAGTGCCATTATTCCAAGTCTTACGGAAAGTATCTATAGAAATACCATTAGTATAGAGCAGTTAAGAGCCAAAACAGAATATGAACTTGCAGAGGAATTAAAAAACTATATTACAAACCTTTCTATGTCAAAAAGCAAGGAGGTTGATGTGAATGGTGCTAATAACTATCTATTAGAAAAGAAAAAGAAATTAGAAAAGCAACTTCCAGACGATAGATTAGCGGCATTAACCAGCGAGTTAAAAGAATTACAAGATACTCTTAAAAAGTTAGACGGTTTAAGTGGAGAGCTTATTGAGTTAAAAAAGAGATCAGAATACTTAGAAAATAAACAGAAAGAATACAATCGCAGTACCAATCAAGAAAAAATGAAAAAGGTTGCGTACTATCCTGCTGTCCTTGAGAAGTTTAAACGTTTTTTGGAGATGGAACAATCGGCTAAAGATGCTGAGGAAAAAGTGGAAAAATTAGGAGAGAAGACAAAAAAACAGGCAAGTGAATTAGATAGCAGTGATACGATTGGAGATCATTTAAAAGAGCTCGGGGAATTACGACAAAAGAAGCAAGGACTCGAAGAGGAACTGAAAGAAAAACGACAAGAAATTGAGCCTCATCTAAAGCAGGGTAGTACATCTGGGCGTGTAATCGGTGTGATTATCGTTGTTCTAGGTTTAGCAATTTCCTCAATTCCGTTTTCTTTTATGCCGATTCTTGTGCGCTGCATTATTGGTATTGCATTTTTGGTAGCTGGAATTTCAAAATATATTATGACAGCTACAAAAGAAGAGAAAAACAAACAAAAGCTGGAGGATATCAAGAAAGAATGTGAACGACAGATATTTTCTCTTCATAGCAGAAGACATGATATTTTATTAAACCATCGTGTTAGCAATGAAAGTCAATTGATGATTAAATATAACGATGTTCTTAAAAACGAAATGGAACGGGAACAAGCATTAGAACGCAAGGTAGAGTATCAAGCTGAAGCAAAGAGGTATCATGAAAAGGCAGACGAGTTAGAGTATGAAATAATCGACTATATGAAGCATTTTCTCGGTAATCCCGAGGCATCGAAAGAATGTATGCAGGAACTTTGGCAGGAGATAGAGGAATTTAAAGAAGAAATTATCAATGAAATGAGTTCCAACGAAGAAGAATATACAAATATTCGGTCTCAGATGGAGCGTATTCGCTGGACATTAGAGTCGAATGCAGAGTGTGAAGTAGAACTTGAACAAAAGCAGACGGAACAGGAAGAGTTATGTGAATTAAGGAAAGGGTTATTAGAGGAGATAGAGGCAATTACCTTAAGTATTCAAACATTAAAAGAACTTTCTACTGATATCCATGATAGTTTTGGTAGTACATTAAATCAGATGCTTTCAGAAATTGTATCTTCTATAAGTCAAGACGAGTATAGTTCAATCATAGTAGATGAGAAGCTAAACGTATCTGTCCTTCACCGTGGACAATATGTTTCCTTAGATAAACTAAGTGCAGGAACAATGGATCAGATTTATCTGGCACTTCGGCTATCGGTCGCATCTCTACTCTTTCCAGAGGAGAATATGCCAATTCTTTTAGACGACACATTTGCTTTATATGATGACGAACGAACCAAAGCAGCATTAAAATTGCTTGCTAAGGAAACGAATCGGCAGGTCATCATCTTTACCTGCCATCGTAGGGAAAAAGAATTGCTTGAGGAGTGCAAGGTTCCTTATCATTATGTTGATTTAAATGAGGAAGGGAAGAGTACCCTCGAGTATGCATAGGATTACTTAACTATTGAAACGAGAAGAAGGTAACTGAAAAAATCAGTTACCTTCTTCTCGTTCGATGAAACATTACTGTCTCATCCTATATTAACATCCTAGTTTATGACAAGGAAAAGTTCGCGAAGCATACTTTTCTTGTCATAAACTTTTATTATTTATTCTTATATTCATTAAGAACGCTTTGAATACGTTCTGTTGGGCTTAAGAATTCGCTAATCGAAGCATCGTGATTCAATGCATCAATTAATAATGCAACATACTTACTCATATCTGCACTGATATAGTAAGGTCTGCTAAGTAATTCCTCTGTCTGATAAACAAGGTTTGTAGTCATTACGAAATCAATAAGTCCTTGTTCGTATGCTTCATCAAATTTATCAAGGCCATTTGTAAATAAACCAAAGGTAGCACATACAAAGATACGTTTTGCTTTTCTCTTCTTTAATTCTCTTGCTACATCTAACATACTTTCGCCTGAGGAAATCATATCATCTAAGATTAATACGTCTTTTCCTTCCACGTCCGTTCCTAAGAACTCATGGGCAACGATTGGATTACGTCCGTTTACAATCGTTGTGTAGTCACGACGTTTATAGAACATACCCATATCAAGTCCAAGAACGTTTGCAAAGTAAACTGCACGTCCCATAGCACCTTCGTCTGGGCTGATTACCATCATATGTTTAGAATCCACTAATAAATCAGGAACGTTCTTTAATAAATTCTTGATGAACTGGTAGGATGGCATTACAGTTTCAAAACTCTTTAGTGGAATCGCATTTTGTACACGAGGATCATGTGCATCGAAGGTAATAATACTTTCAACACCCATGTTTGTAAGTTCTTGGAGTGCTAAAGCACAGTCTAAGGACTCACGAGAACTTCTCTTATGCTGTCTGCTTTCATATAAGAAAGGCATAATAACAGTGATTCTTCTTGCCTTACCACCAACAGCAGCAATAATTCTCTTTAAATCTTGATAGTGATCGTCTGGGGACATATGGTTGGTATGACCACATAAGGAATAAGTTAAGCTATAATTACAAACGTCAACAAGTAAGTATAAGTCATCACCACGAACGGATTCTTTAATGACACCTTTTGCTTCACCAGATCCAAAACGTGGGCATTGATGCTTAATTAAGTAGGAGTCTCTTTGATAACCAGCAAATTGCATTGTTGTTGTATGCTCACCGGTGCGTTTTTGTCTCCATTCAACAATATAATCATTTACTTTCTGACCAAGAGCCTTGCTGCTTTCCAAGGCAATGATACCAAGAGTTCCTACAGGTAGGGTTTCTTTAAAATTATCTTGTGACATTGTTTTTCCTCCAGTATTGTTCTAGACATAAGCTATTTGGGGTTTGCTCACGTCGCCTATAAGGGTATAAACTATAATTGATGGCAAGAGATTCACTAGATATCTTCTCTTGTTAATTAAAATTATATAATTTTAACTAGAATTATAAAATTGGCTTTTTTTATGAGAATTTCGCCAAAATCATTTCCGATTCTACTAACTTCCGAAAGCTATATTACTATTATCCTCTTGTTTCGTCAAGATTAAACTCAACTTTTCGAGTGTTTCTTTAGAAGTTTCTGCAAACGAATGTCATCTCCTACAATTTTTAACAATAAATAGTTACTTGAGATTCGTGAAAAAATTCGCTCACTATAATTGGTTTTTAATTGCTCAAAGGACAAATTCGTAGAGATTACGGTTGATTTTTGTCTTAGGTGTCTTTCATTGATGCATTGGTAGAGCTGGGAATTGATGAAGGTGTTATTCATCTCGGTACCGATGTCATCAATAATAAGTAAGTCGCAATCAAGAATATAATCAAATTGATTTCTTATGTCATCCATGTCCTCCGCAGAATTAAATTTATATTTTTCTAGGATTTCAAAAAGCTGAAAGGAGGTAAGATAAATCACTGTATGAGCATGATCCATCAATTCCTTTGCGATACAATTTGTTAGAAAAGTTTTCCCAACACCGGTATTACCGTAAATCAAAAGGTTTTGATAGCTTGTATCAAATTGATTTATGAATTTCTTAGTTTCTGTTACGACTCTTTTAATATTTTCATGAGGTGTTAGCTTTGTTGTTTCATCATAATAATCATCTGCGTAGTAATCATAGGAGAAGGTTGAAAAGTTTTCAAATTGAACGGAATCTCTGACGTTTGACTGATGATAGAGAATGTCAACAATCGCTTGTTTAAAGCAGTGACATTTTTCATTTTCAATATAACCGGTGTCCATACAATCCGGACAGGTATACCATAATGTTAGATAATGATTTGGATAACCTGCTTTTTTAAGGAGTTCTTGCTTCTTAAAAGAAAGCGCTTCGTTTCGCTCCTTCAAATGGCCTAGTGCGGTCTCATCACCTGATAGAGAGAGTTTGGCACTTTGAATGGAACCATTAATGATTTCTTCATCAATCATCGTAAGCTCCGGTATCTTTGCATAAACCTCTTCTTTTCTTTTTTTCAGTTCATACTGATTTTGAAGCCTTCGATTATCGTATTCTCTTAAGATGGTATTGTACTGATAGTTTTTCAGTGCCATTAAAATCCTCCATTCTGTCACCAATCCATGAATTTGGGCAGCAGTATAAAATCACCGTTTGGTTAAGCATAAATTTTCCAGTGAATTTTCTTTTTATTTATACAACTCACATAAGAAAATTATCAACTTTCTTATGTGAGTTGTATTATTTCGTTAGGAACGATTATTTAAAAGACGTTGCTCCATTGAGAGAAAATCCTCTTCGGAGTACTTTCTTTGCGGGAATGCATTAAATCGGTTGTTTGCAGTAGGTTGTTTTGCGGTAGCAGCTTGTTTATTCGCTGCTGAAATAGCAGATTGTTTTGCATGTGCTTCATCCAATTTTACGATATCAGCGTCGCAGGTAACTCCTTTTTTATACCAGTTCTCAAGAATTTTATCAGCATATTTAAAGTCTGGTTTCCCTGTTGCTAACATGGTACGATTACATGCTTCCTCTATAATATTAATATCAAAACAAAACTCATGGAACCAACGATGCATAAACTTTTTCTCAATAGTTCCAGGAGCTCTATTTAAACCGAATGCCTTGTTAATGGAATTATAGTTATTGTTATAAGAAAGTGTAGCAGCCTCGGCTTTTTCGACAGAGTCAATTCCTTCTTCTGCCCAGGAAATCGCCACAGTCTCTATATAGCTTGCGCTCCTTTTATTTTTGGATACACAGTACTCATAGAGATAAAAAATTAATTCAGCAGAAAATCCAACGCTTTCATATAAAAACAGGATTAATTGAACATCAGTTGGTTTTAATAAACGTTCTAACAAACGTTCTACTGTATTCATGATCCACTTTACTTCTTCCATCTCAGTAAGCACTTTGATCTGTGCCTCAGAGTAGTTTGGTTTATGAATGGTTGTTGTTTTTGGGCTATCCGGCTCTTTCGCCACCGCCTTTGTTACTGCTGTCTGTTCCATCACCTCTTGTGTGATAGAAGGTAAATTTTCCTCTGTATTTAAATTATCGTTGGATGGAAAAGTAAATGTTATAGCAGTTATTTGACGATTCGTTGCTCTGGTTATAATGAGCAATTGTTCCTTTTCCCAATAACGAATTGCACGTTCGATATCTTTTTCGGTCTCATCTAATTTTTCAGCTAAGTAAGAAAGAGAAGTCTCTAAGGAAGGATCCTGAAAACAACGAAGCAGATAAAGGTATATCTTCACGAAAGTACCATTGGCACGTGGCATGTATTCATCTAAAAATTTATTGGAAATTACAGTGCTTCCTGCATCTGTAGTTGAAAAGAAAGAAATTTTACTCATAATTTGCCTCCAAGCTATATGAAATAAAAACCTTCTGGGTTGAAGTGAATTTCTTCAACCTACTATATAAGTTGAACTTTAGTATAAAGAACTTAGTTCAACTTATATTCCCCTGTTTTATGTATTAGTGTAAATAGTTCAGGGATTTTTTGAGGTTTCTATATTGGTCTACCCTTGTTGCATGCACATTATAGCATACAAAAATTAAGAATGAAATAGGTCTTTTTGGAAGGTGAAGGGAATCAGATAAAATGTGAATTATGTGGATAATGTGGATAAAGTAGTGGATGAATTTTAGGGAAAAATGGGACATGATTAAAAAAGTGGCTTAAACAAAGGGTTTTTACGAAATGGGTCGTTTCTTGTAGAATTTTAAGAAATAAGAGAAAAATCCACAACCCTATCGGATAATAAATGTTGATAAGGTTGTGGATAATGTGGATAACTATTTCTGAAGTAGAGATTCTCCAATAGATACAACGTCTCCGGCGCCCATGGTTATCAACAAGTCACCGTTGGTACAATGTTCTAATAAAAATTTTTTTATCTCTGAAAAATCTGATATATAGTAAGCTTCTTTCCCTATCTTAAGTAGTTCGTTCTGAATATCCTTCGATGAAATATCACCTGGATTCTCTTCCCTAGCGGCATAGATATCAGCAAGGACTATTTTATCAGCTAGGGCAAGCGATGTTGTGAAATCATTAAAAAAGGATTTTGTTCGTGTGTAAGTGTGCGGTTGGAAGACACACCAAATATCTTTATGAGGATAGGATGCTGCAGCAGTTAAGGTTGCTTTAATCTCTGAAGGATGGTGGGCATAATCATCTACGATTGTAATTCCATTTAGTACACCCTTACGCTCAAAGCGTCGTTCGGTTCCCTTATAAGCTAAAAGTGCCTTTTTAATTGCAGACATAGAACCGCCAAGGGCATCCACAAGAGATATCGCTGCCAAAGAGTTTAATACATTGTGATCACCAATGACACCCAGCTTAATACCATCTACAAACTTACCATGCTTATATAAGTCGTAGCTGCGAAGACCAAAATCATCGCTGGTAACATTGCAGGCAGCATAATCATAACGATCTTTATTTTGCTCAAGCTCTTTTTCTGAGGAAAACATACCATAAGTAATAACGTTACAAGAGAGGTCTTTTGTTAGTTCCTCATATCGGTCAATTCCACCCCAGATTACTAAGTTTCCATAGTCAGGAAGTTTTTTTGCGAAGGTATGAAAAGAATTTCTAATGTCTTCAATATCTTTAAAGAAGTCTAAATGCTCTGCCTCTATATTAAGAATAATAGCATGTGCAGGATTAAAACTTAAGAAGCTATTTTTATATTCACAGGATTCAACAATAAAATTTTCGGAATGACCAATACGAATATTACCTTCAATATTATCAAGAATACCACCAACCGATATGGTTGGATCAAAATTCCCTTCTAGCATCATTAAAGAAACCATTGAAGTTGTGGTTGTCTTTCCATGAGTACCGGAAACACCGATGGCATTTTTATATTGTAGCATTACCTGACCTAAGAAGTCAGCACGATCTAGCATCGGTATGTTATGTTTTTGAACAGCTTGGTATTCTATATTATCAGATTTTACTGCAGCAGTATATACTACAAGGTCGATATTATCTGTGATATTTTCTGCCTTCTGTCCAATAAAAATGGTAATGCCTAAATGTCTTAATCGATCCACAATTTTGCTATCCTTTGCGTCTGACCCGCTAACAGTAAAACCTTTGGTATGTAGTAGCTCAGCAAGGCCGCTCATACTAATGCCTCCGATACCGATAAAGTGTACGTGAATCGGTTTGGTAAAGTCAATGTGATACATATAGAATGTCCTCCAGTCTTTATAAAAAGCGGAATGAGAAAGACCGCTCTAATGCAGGAAACAATAATTCCTGATATAATACTTATGCTATAATTAAGAAAACGGTGTCTCTAGTACGAGGCCTATTTTACCTTTGCATGAGAATTTTCATACAGAAATCACAGGAAAGTGCAATCACTGTATTTACTTGCTATTATAACCGATTTGTATGAAATTACAATCGTTCCCTGGAAAATAGCAAATATAGGTAGAGACCTATTAAGAGAAATTGCATTAGAATATTAAAGTTAGATAGGAAATTGGAAGAGTTTGTTATATAATATGACAATAAGGGGCAGAGTATTACGTTAATGGACAAGGAGTATTAAGGATACAATATGAAATTTGTTAAATTGTTTTGCTAAAATGATAAAAATATCGCGATTATTTCGTAAAAAATAGGCTAGAATAGCTATGAAAATTGTAGAAAAATAGATGATTTGATAATTTAAACATTAATTAATAAAATCAAAGAAAAAAACTAGTAAATATATTCACAACTTGGTAATAAAATGTTATAATGGAAATATAAAACAGCAAGAGGTGGTGGCATGATTAAAAAAGAAATGATCGCAATGCTATTAGCTGGTGGACAAGGCTCACGTTTGGGAGTGCTTACCTCGAATATTGCAAAGCCGGCAGTCACATTTGGCGGTAAGTATCGTATTATTGATTTCCCACTAAGCAATTGCATTAATTCTGGAGTAGATACGGTAGGTGTATTAACACAATATCAACCTCTACGTTTGAATACGCATATCGGGATTGGTATCCCGTGGGATTTGGATCGTAACATTGGTGGGGTATCTATATTACCACCTTATGAGAAAAGTACAAATGCAGAATGGTATACTGGTACTGCTAACGCGATTTATCAGAACCTAAAATACATGGAGTATTACAATCCAGAATATGTTCTTATTCTTGGCGGTGATCATATCTATAAGATGGATTATGAGGTCATGTTGGAATTTCACAAGAATAAGAATGCGGATATCACACTTGCGACCATACCAGTTCCGATGGAGGAAGCATCACGATTTGGTGTGGTTATAACAGACGAAGACAATCGGATTCGTGAATTTGAAGAAAAGCCAGCGAAGCCAAGAAGTAATCTGGCTTCGATGGGAATCTACATATTTAACTGGGAGATACTAAAAGAGGCTCTCATTAATTTATCAGAACAAAAAGGGTGTGACTTTGGGAAACATATTATCCCGTATTGTCATGAACGTGGTAATCGTGTATTTGCTTATGAATATAACGGTTATTGGAAGGATGTTGGCACCTTAACCTCTTACTGGGAATCTAATATGGAACTAATAGATCTTGTTCCAGAATTTAATCTCTATGAAGAGTTTTGGAAAATCTACACGAAGAGTGATGTAATACCACCACAGTACATTGCAGGACAAGCGGTGGTAGAGCGTTGTATTATTGGCGAAGGTGCAGAAATTTATGGAGAGGTATACAATTCTGTCATCGGTCCTGGCGTTTTTATTGAAGTAGGTGCAATTGTCCGAGATTCAATTATTATGAAATCAACAGTAATTGGAAGAAACACGAAAGTGAATAAAGCGATAATTGCAGAGAACTGTGTCATCGGAGCAGACTGTGAGCTTGGTGCATTTGAAGAGATACCAAACGTTTTATATCCAAACATCTATTGTGATGGTTTAGTAACGATTGGAGAAGAAAGCGTGATACCGGAAGGTATAACGATTGGTAAAAATACAGCAATCTCTGGTAAAACTTATAAGGAAGACTACAAAGAGGGGTCTCTTTTTAGTGGACAATGCTTAATTAAGGCAGGTGGCATGGTATGAGGGCAATAGGAATTGTACTAGCTGGCGGAAACAGTAAAAGGATGAGAGAGCTATCAAACAAAAGAGCGATAGCAGCGATGCCAATTGCTGGGAGTTACCGAAGCATCGATTTTACCTTAAGTAATATGTCAAATTCACATGTACAAAAAGTTGCAGTTTTAACACAGTATAACTCAAGATCGTTGAATGAACATTTAAGTTCGTCAAAATGGTGGGATTTTGGTAGAAAGCAAGGAGGATTATTTTTATTTACTCCGACAATAACAGTAGATAATGGGTTTTGGTATCGTGGTACAGCAGATGCGATATACCAGAATTTAAACTTTTTAAAAAATAGCCATGAACCATATGTTGTAATCGCTTCTGGAGATGGAATCTATAAATTGGATTACAATAAAGTGTTAGAGTACCACATCGCTAAGAAGGCGGATATTACAGTAGTAACAAAGAGGCTACCAAGTGAGGATCAGAACAATCGATTTGGGTGCATCCAGATCGATGAGGATAACCGAATTGTTGAATTTGAGGAAAAACCATTGATTCCAGTATCCTCTCTCGTATCTATTGGCGTATATGTTATTCGTAGAAGGCAGCTAATAGAACTAATTGAAAAAGCGGCACTAGAAGAACGTCATGACTTTGTTTCAGATATCTTAATAAGGTATAAGAGTCTGAAGAGGATTTACTCCTATGAGATTGACAGCTATTGGAGCAATATTGCTTGTGCCGATTCCTATTACAAGACCAATATGGATTTCTTAAATATAGACATAAGGGACTACTTTTTTAAACGGTATCCGGATGTGTATTCTAAGATTGATGACCTACCACCAGCTAAATATAACGCTTCGTCGGTAGTTAAGAATAGCTTAGTTTCCAGCGGATGTATTATCAATGGCGTGGTGGAAAATTCCGTGCTATTTAAAAAGGTATATGTAGGAAACAACTGCACCATAAAGAACTCCATAGTTCTTAATGATGTACATATTGGTGACAATACTTACATTGAGAATTGTATTGTTGAGAGTCGTGATACGATTCAGTCGAACACGACTCATATCGGAGAAGAAGGAAATGTTAAGATTGTCATTGAAAAAAATGACCGTTATGTATTATAGGAAGTCATTTCTGGTCAACTGACAAAAGAATGAGTGCTAAAGGGGGATGCTGTATGCAGATCACGGATGTAAGAGTACGTAGGGTTAGTAAGGATGGTAAGATGAAGGCAGTAGTTTCAATTACCTTAGACAATGAATTTGTAGTACATGACATTAAGGTAATTGAAGGAGAGAAGGGGCTCTTCATTGCAATGCCTAGTCGAAAAGCTGGAGATGGGGAGTATCGGGACATCGCACATCCGATCAACTCTACCACAAGAGATAAGATTCAGAGTATTATACTAGAAAAATACGAACTCGCTGCCTTGGAAGGTAATATAGAAGAGGCAGAATAGATTAACTAGCTAAGGAGCTAAATTAAACTGTTTAAAAAAGTTACATATGTCCCAAAAATACAGCTGCCAAAGAAAATGGCAGCTATATTTTTAGGATTACCCGCCACGTAGTGGCAATGAGGTTATGAGCAAGTAGCGTAAGCGGATTGCGAATATCCGCTTTGATTCAGAAGGCTGAACGGTTGTAAATAAAAAAAACTTTGGGAATGAAAACTTATTGAAACTTTTTGGAGAATAGGGTACTCTATATATAAAGAGGGAGTTTTTTATAGAAAAATTTTTTGTGCCTTTTAGGTACCAATTGGAATAAAAAAGGCATGAAAGCTTGCAAAAGGTTCTCGTAGAGGGCATTAAATGAGGTGAGCACTTGTCCCTCAAGGAACATACAAAAGATTAAAATCACGCAAAAGTAGGTGTGACAATTCCCCTAGTAATTATGTATGTAGTAACGAAAAATACGAAAGTGTATAAAGTAATGTAGGTAGTAGATCCCTAACAAAATTAAACTAGCTATGAAAGACATTATAAGCATAGTGGATTTACAGGATTTACCAATGTTCTAATTAGACAAAGAAACATCCTTTTGACGCTTACAAAGATGTTACAGTAATTGGCATAAGAGTGGAGGAAACAACAGATAACTGTTAACTATGGATTAGGAAGGTAAATATTGTGAGACGTCGTAGAAGAAGAAATAGAAAATTATTGTATGCATTACAAATATCTTGGATTGTACTTGCTATTACAGCAACGATTGTAATAATTACACAAAGTAGTAAGTGGTTTGGTAATGGAGATAGCACGGAAGTGAATGCGGAAGGTACCATTGGCAATAATGGAGAGCCAAATGGGTCAACGGATCAAGATTCCTCCGGTGATATACATACCGGTACACCAACGCCAGAAGTTACGATTACCCCTACAGTTTCACCAGAGGGAAGTGGTAATGAGGCAGGAGATGATGGAACTGGGCAGGTTGGTACTCCAAGTATAACACCTGGCGTGGGAGAAAATGAAGGGTCTACGAATCCAGGAGAGACAACACCACCTGAGGATAATGGTGACTCTAGTGCATCTATTGGTGATTCTGATCGTGTAATTGATCCAGAAAAACCAATGGTTGCGCTAACATTTGATGATGGTCCTTATCCACCAGTAACAAAGAAAATCCTAGAAACATTAGAAAAAAACGATGCAAGAGCTACCTTTTTTGTAATGGGAAATCGAATGGATACGTATGGTGAAACAGCAAAAATGGTTCATGATGCAGGAAATCAAATCGGAAATCATTCCTACAGCCATAAGGATTTGACAAAGCTTGATAAAAAAGGTATTGAACACGAAGTGGACTATTCCAACGAGTTAATTAATGAAGTGGCAGATGTAGGAAACGCTTTCCTTCGTCCTCCATATGGAGCAAAAAGTGAAAAAGTTTCTCAGTATGTCAAAGTACCTATGATTGCATGGTGCGTAGATACATTAGACTGGAAATCAAGAGATAAGAATGCAGTATTTGAAGAGGTTAAGAAAAGTGTAAGTGACGGTGCCATTATTCTTATGCATGATTTATATCCTTCAACTGCAGATGCAATTGAATTAGTAGTTCCATGGCTGATTGAGCAGGGATATCAAGTTGTAACCGTTGAAGAAATGTTTAAAGCCAAGGGAATAGAGTTAGAAGCAGGTAAAATTTATTATAATGCAAAATAATATTTAACAGTTGCAGCTATAATACTATGAGTAATATAAGGATAAGTCAAAGATTTTAGTAGAACAATTTGTTTCACTAAAACAATTGGCTTATCCTTTTTAATATATGGGAAGTTGCCAATATATTAAAACTTTTGCGAAGTCACTTTGTTCTGAAAAAGTCATAAAGATTTTGTTGTAATAAGATTTCGAGTAAATTATAATAATAGAAGAGAACAAATATAAGATGAAAGAAAAAAATAGGTAACTAAGTTAAGAAACCGCAGGTATTCCTTACCCATAAAACCCTAGGGAAGGATATGTGCGGTATACTGTGTTTGAAACAATTATACATGACAAGGGAGAAGTCCGTGAATGTAGTTCTTCTTGTTCATAGCAAGTAAAGTGGCTTACTAATTCATCTTGTATTGAAAAATAGTACACGATAAGAAAGTTTATGATAGATTATATTTTTAATTTTACAAAAAGAAATGAGGGATAACATGTATATAATTATAGGTTTAGGAAATCCAACAAGAGAATATGAGGCAACAAGACATAACATAGGATTTGATGCCATAACACGATTAGCAGATGATAATAATATTTCACTTGATACAAAAAAGCATAAAGCAATCTGCGGGAAGGGAATGATTGGTGGAGAAAAAGTAATCTTGGCAAAACCGCAAACGTATATGAATTTAAGTGGGGAAAGTGTCAGGGATTTAATTGATTTTTATAAAGTTACAAAGGATGAGATTATTGTAATCTATGATGACATTAGTTTGGATGTAGGACAGCTTCGGATACGAACAAAAGGAAGTGCTGGAGGCCATAATGGAATTAAGAATATTATTGCGCATTTAGGATCCGACGAATTTTATCGTATTAAAATTGGTGTTGGTGATAAACCAAAAAACTGGGATTTAGCAGATTATGTATTGGCACGCTTTCCAAAAGAAGAAGAGCCTGCAATAAGAGAAGCATTAGAAAAAGTTTCGAAAGCGTGTGAGACTATCATTAGAGACGGTGCACAAGTAGCAATGAATCTTTATAATAAAAAAGAGACAAACGCATAAAGGAAATAATGCATAAAGGAAATAACGCTAAAAGCAGCGCGGAAATGAGGTATAACATGAAGACATTTACTGCACCCTTGCAGGAATATCGGGAATTTCAAGTAATTGAGCAAAGCATTCAAAAAAATCAATATCCACTTTTAATAACAGGATGTATCGATTCGCAGAAATGTCATCTGATACATGCTCTCTCCGAAGGGATTGTATGCAAGCTTGTGATTACTTATAATGATATAAAAGCCAAAGAAATCTATGAAGATTTGAAGCTTTATGATCGCAATGTGTATTTATATCCTGCTAAGGATATTATTTTTTACAGTGCGGACATTCATGGGAATGCTATAGTCAGGGAACGTATGAAAATTCTAAAGAATCTTTTAGAGCGAAAACCTATGACGGTAGTGGCAACAATTGATGGAGGTATGGATAAGTTATTACCACTGGAGTATCTTTCGGATAAAATCATCTGTATTAAAGAAGATTCCACAATTGAATTTGAATCCTTAAGTGAAAAGCTAATCCACCTTGGATATGAACGTCAGGGACAAGTGGAAAATCCAGGCGAGTTTGCCATTCGTGGAGGTATTATAGATATCTATCCATTAACAGAGGAAGCTCCTTATCGTATCGAGTTATGGGGTGATGAGATAGACTCTATTCGTACCTTTGATGTTGGAAGCCAACGTTCTATTGAAAGAGTTAGTGCAGCAGTTATCTATCCGGCTTCTGAGATAATTTTAGAACCTGAGGCGCTTAAAAAGGGACTTCATAGGTTAAATGAAGAACAAAAAGAGTATGTTGCTAAGTTAAGAGGAGAGCTAAAGACCGAGGAAGCTGCGAGAATTCAACAGATTGTACAGGAGTTTAAGGAAAATCTTGAATGCTTACAAGGTTCTTTAAATCTAGATAGCTATATTCGTTTCTTTTATGATAAAACCTGTTCTTTCTTTGATTACTTTGCCAATGATAGTTCAATTATTTTTGCAGATGAACCAAATCGTCTGGCAGAGAAAGGTGAGGCTGTATTTACCGAGTTTTCAGAAAGTATGGTGGGACGTATTGAAAAAGGATACATTTTGCCAAGCCAAATGGATGTTATCTATGACTATAAGGAGCTGTTAGCAAACCTAAGTCGAAGAAACAGTATATTAATTAGTACGATGGATCATAAGGTAATGCAACTTGCTGCAAAAAAGAAAGTTGATATCACCGTTAAAAGTGTTAATCCATATAATAATAATTTTGAGATTCTAATAAAAGATTTACAAAACTGGAAGAAAAACGGTTATCGTGTGATCTTGCTCTCTGGATCCAGAACCAGGGCAGCAAGACTTGCGCAGGATTTAAGAGATAATGAATTACCTGCTATTTATAGTGAGGATGTTGATAGAATACCAGTAAAGGGTGAGATTGTGGTTATGCATGGCAGTGTTCACCGTGGATTTGAGTATCCGCTAATTAAGCTTGTAATTATCTCAGAAAGCGATATCTTTGGTGCTGAAAAAAAGAAGAGAAAGAAAAAGCCAAGTTATGAAGGCAAGCAGATTCAAAGCTTTACTGATTTAAATATAGGTGATTATGTCGTACACGAAAATCATGGGTTAGGAATTTATCGTGGTATCGAAAAAATCGAAGTTGATAAAGTTAGCAAAGATTATATTAAATTAGAGTATGGCGGCGGTGGAGTCCTCTACATCCTAGCAACTGGGTTAGACGTTATTCAAAAGTATGCCGGAGCAGATGCAAGAAAGCCAAAACTGAACAAATTAAACTCTGTAGAGTGGAAGAATACAAAAGCCAAAGTAAAGGGAGCAGTAAAAGAGATTGCCAAAGAGCTAGTAGAGCTCTATGCGACAAGGCAGGCGAAGGCAGGTCATACTTTTTGTGAGGATACGGTTTGGCAAAAGGAATTCGAAGAGATGTTTCCATATGAAGAAACAGACGATCAGTTAAGAGCGATTGATGATACGAAAAGGGATATGGAAAGTAAAAGAATTATGGATCGCTTGGTTTGTGGTGACGTTGGCTACGGAAAGACAGAAATAGCAATTCGTGCAGCATTTAAAGCGGTTTCGGATGGAAAACAAGTTGTATTCTTAGTACCAACTACGATCTTAGCGCAACAGCACTATAATACATTTAGCCAGAGAATGATGAATTTCCCAATTAGCGTTGATATGTTATGCCGTTTTAAAACACCGGCTCAGCAGAAGAAAACGTTAGAGCGATTAAAAAAGGGACAGCTTGATATCTTAATTGGAACTCATAGAGTTTTATCAAAAGATGTTCAGTACAAAAATTTGGGGCTTTTAATTATTGATGAGGAGCAGCGTTTTGGTGTTACTCATAAAGAGAAGATCAAACAGATGAAAGGCGATATCGATGTTCTTACCCTTACTGCTACTCCAATTCCAAGAACTCTTCATATGAGCTTAGTTGGAATCAGAGATATGAGCGTTTTGGAAGAGCCGCCGGTTGACCGTTTACCGATACAGACCTTTGTGCTAGAGCATAATGATGAAATCATAAGAGAGGCAATTAACCGAGAATTAGCAAGAGGTGGTCAAGTATATTATGTGCACAACCGCGTGAATGGCCTGGATGAGATTACAAATACAATAGCAAGGCTTGTTCCAGACGCTAATGTGGCATTTGCCCACGGGCAGATGCACGAACATCAGCTGGAAAAGATTATGTTTGAGTTTATAAATGGTGAAATCGATGTATTGGTCTCAACCACAATTATTGAGACTGGTCTTGACATATCCAATGTAAATACCATGATTATTGATAATGCGGATCAATTAGGATTATCCCAGTTATATCAGTTACGTGGACGTGTTGGACGTTCCAACCGTACTTCTTATGCTTTCCTTATGTATAAAAGAGATAAGTTATTAAAGGAAGTTGCAGAGAAGCGTTTGCAGGCAATTAAAGAATTTACAGAACTCGGATCGGGATTTAAGATTGCGATGCGAGACCTTGAAATTCGTGGAGCTGGTAATCTTTTAGGTGCTCAGCAAAGTGGTCATATGGAAGCTGTCGGATATGATTTATATTGTAAGATGCTAAACGATGCTGTGAAAGGATTAAAGGGAGAGATTAGTGATGAGGATTCCTTTGATACAAGCATTGACATGGATATGGATGCCTTTATTCCATCTACTTATATTAAAAATGAGATGCAAAAACTTGATATGTATAAGCGTATCGCTGGAATAGAGAATGAAGAAGAGTTTATGGATATGCAAGAAGAGATGCTTGATCGCTTTGGAGACATTCCAACCTCTGTAAATAATCTTCTAAATATCGCATTACTTAAGTCAATGGCTCACCAGGTGTATGTTGGTAATCTGGTCCAAAAAGGTACGGAGATTAAGTTAACGATGTACCCGAAGGCTAAGATTAAAGTTGAGATGATACCAGAGCTTCTTCTAAAACTTGGTAACAATTTAAAGATGACTCCTGGTGCTACACCGTTTTTTACCTATCATATGGCTAATGTAATTAAAAATCCTAAGGTTGGAACGATAGACACATTAGCAGTTTTTGAGAGTGTAAAAAATCTTTTATTAGAGTTTCAAATCCTTGTATAAGTGTGAAGTGTGAAGAGAATTTCTAAGGCGCCAAAAGACGCCGCCTAAGAAATTCTAAATCTTCCGGGTCTCATTCATTGTTTGTACCGCCTTTGGCGGTATGTCTACTGAGCAGGCATGATTTCAAAGATTATAAATAGAGATACCTTGGGGTAAGTGAAACAAGCTTTAAATGCGCAAAAAGCATGCGTAGGAATGGAGGATAAGATGAGAAAGATAAAGAGAATAGGCACGATAGTATTAGCGATAACTTTAGCGACTTCCTTGTGGGCATGCAGTAAAAATAAAGGTAATGATGTAACGAATGAAGATGGGATAACGGTAGTTCCTGAAATGCCTGCGCAGGAAAAGCAAGGGAAAACAGTTCTTACTGTGAATAATCTTACGGTTAGTTATGAAGAAGCGGTATTATATTTTCAATCTAGAAAAGAAGAGATTGAAGACTTATATGGCAAAGATGTATGGAGTCTAGTTGTTGATAAGGATGGTACCACCTATGAGCAATTATTAAAAGATTCAGTATATGAAGAGATAGAATACTTAATGCTTGTTTGCTCTAAGGCAGAGGAATTAGGGATAACGTTATCAGAAGATGAGTTATTGGATGCGGATGAATTTACCGCGGACTTTATTAGTAATTTTTCACAGGAAGCATTGGATTATTATGATGTGAATAAAGAGGTTGTGAATAAGATTTATAGAGACAATATGCTTGCTAATAAAATATATGAAAGTCTAACCTTAAATGTGGATACAGAAGTATCTGACGAATTAGCAAGACAATCGGTGTTTCAATATATCCTTGTTGGCAAGTACGGATACGATGCAAATGGAAATCGAATTGAATACACAAAGGAACAATTAGAAGAAGCAAAAGACCATGCTTATAAATTAAGAGAAGAAGCACTTGATGCAAAGAACTTTCACGATTTTGCAGCGGCAAATTCCGACGATGAAAATGAAGTTGAAATTACAGTTGGAAAGGGCGATATGAAGGAAGAGCTAGAGAAGGTTGCATTTGCCTTAGACGAAGGGGAAATCAGTGATGTCATAGATACAGAAGATGGCTACTTTATCTTTCGTTGTGTTTCCTTATTAGATCGTAACGCTACAGATAGTAAAAAAGAAGATATTATCATTGCGCGTCAAGAGGAAGCATTTGATGTAGAGTACAGCAAATGGCAGGAGGAGAAGGAAGTTAAGCTAAACAAAGAAATCTGGAACTCCATTGATATTACAGGTGAATTAGTGAAATAAAATCTTTCACCAAAGGAATTAGGAGAAAAGTAAGGGGGGTGGGAGTATGATAGAAATCAATCATTTGACCAAAATTTATAAACTAACGAAACGGCAAATGAGGCAGTTAAAAACAAAAGAGAGTTTAAAATGTGCAGTGGATGATGTTAGTTTAACAGCAAAGCCAGGGGAGATTTATGGATTGTTAGGTCCAAACGGCGCAGGGAAAACGACAACACTTCGTTGTGTAGCAACCCTGTTAAAGCCAACGAAAGGTTTTATTAAGGTGAATGGCTTTGATACAATAACGCAATCGAAGAAGGTTAGGGAATCCATTAGTTTTCTAACGAATGAAATAAAATTAGACCCGCAATTCTCTGCAAAGTATATGTTCCATTTCTTTGCTAATCTTCATGGAGTGCCAGAGAGGGAATCGATAGAGAGAAGAGAAAAGTTATTCCATTACTTTGGAATCACTCCTTTCCAAGACAAAAAAATTGAAGAGCTGTCTACGGGCATGAAACAAAAAGCTGCGATCGCGGTATCTTTAGCTCATGATCCTAAGATAATAATCTTTGATGAGCCTACGACTGGCCTTGATATCGTAACTGCAAGGAGTGTAACAGATTATTTAAAGGAGCTTAAAAAAGAGGGAAAACTTATCATTATTTCGACCCATATCATGAGTGAAGCAGAAAAACTTTGTGATAGAATTGGAATTATCATTCAAGGAAGAAAGGTAATGGAGGGTACTTTATCGGAGATTCTTAAAGAGACTAAGACAAATGATTTAGAAGATGCTTTCTTTCAACTATTTAAAACCTATAATAAGGAGGAAGCATAAGATGAAGGGTGCTAATATTATTTTTAAAAAAGAATTGAGACGTATTTTTCAAGATAAAAAGATGATATTTAGCTTATTTATACTTCCTGCAATCGTTATTATCGGAATGTATTCGTTAATTGGGGTAATGATGAATCGGATGGCTGTTGATATTAAGAAGCATGAATCTATCGTCTATATTCAGAACTTGCCAAAGGAATATGAGGGTTTACTAAAAGCTTCAGGATTTTTAGAGGGTGCGAAGGTTACCTATCTTACCAAAGAAAGTTCTGTTAAGGATTATGAAAATAAAATATTAGAGGAATCCATTGATTTATTGGTATCCTTTGAGGAAAACTTTAATAATTCAGTAGCATCTTATGGGAAATCGGGTGATGTTATCCCTAAGGTAACACTGTATTATAATACTACAGGGAAGTACTCTACAGAGGCGGAGAGCAATTTTCGTACGCTGGTGCTAGAGCCGCTACAACAACAGTTATTAGCGAAGCGTTTGGGTAATCTTGAAGTTTTACAGGTATTTCAGATTGCAGAGAAGGTAATTGTGGATGCGGATAAACAAAATGGGCAGTTTTTAGCGATGTTATTACCATATATGATAACCTTTATGTTATTTGTCGGTGCGATGAGCCTTGGAGTAGATGCCATTACCGGTGAAAAAGAACGCCAAACGATGGCGAAACTTTTATTAACCCCTATAAATAGAAGTGAGATTGTTTTCGGTAAATTAAGCTCTCTTGCTGTCCTATCTAGTATTTCTGCTGTAGTTTATGCCGTTTCTATGATTATAGCGATGCCGATGATGGAAAGAAATTTAGGTTCACAGGGGGGGCCAATTAGTGTACGATTTGAAGTGACGCAGGTAGTAGCGTTATTCATAACTATGATTGTTATGGTCTATTTGTATGTCGGGTTGGTTGCCCTTGTTAGTGTATTTGCAAAGACAGCAAAAGAGGCAAGCTCCTACATTTCGCCGCTTTACATCGTAATAATTGTGGCTGGTATGTTGACAATGTTTCAAGGAGGAATAGAAAAGCCTCTTTATCAATACGCAATTCCGGTATACGGTAACTCTCTAGCAATTCAAAATATTATGACAAATGAGCTTACACTAACTCAATTTACCATATCCAGCTGCTCCACGTTAATCCTTGCAATTTTTGTAACGATAGCAATTGCAAAAGCCTTTAATAGTGAAAAGATAATGTTTAATGCATAGGTGATGCAAAGAGATGAAGTATGATATATCAAATTGGGTACCCTTGTTTTATTAGCATATCATGTTATAATGGTGATTAAAACAGGTAGGCAGCCAAAGATTGGAGAAAGAAATGTTAGAGAAAAAAGAAACTTCAATGCCAGTGGAACAATCCCAATTGCATAATCATGATGGAAGTCTCACGAAACTATTGCATGATATTCCACAAGAGCATGAATTCTTAATGGCTGCAGAGGTCTTTAGTCAGCTAAGCGATGGCACAAGACTTCGAATTCTTTGGCTATTATGCCATAGTGAAGAGTGCGTAAACGATATAGCCGCTGCAGTTCGTATGACAGCACCTGCGGTATCACATCATTTAAAAACATTAAGACAGACTGGGATTATTAAAAGTAGAAGACTAGGAAAAGAGGTCTTATATACTTTAGAAGATACACCGAAGGCAACCTTAATTCACAAGATGGTGGATAGCATCTTTGAGATTAATTGCGGTGCATCAAGGTAGGTATAGGCTTTTAATTTTGATTGTGAAAGATAGAAAGAGGAATCCAAGATGGAGGAACAGAGGAAGAATAAGACTGCAATTCCTAGGTATCAACAGATTGCAGTGGAGATAGCATCAAGGATTGCAAGCGAAGAATATAAGGTTGGAGATAAGATATATGCTCGTTCTTCTATTGCAGGGCAGTATGGAGTATCCCCAGAAACTGCCAGAAGAGCTATTTGTGTTTTGTGCGATTTAGAGATTGTAACATCCGAAAAAGGTAGTGGTGTTACGATCAAGTCAACAGAAAATGCGATAAAGTTTATTAAACAGTACAGCAAACGCCAAACGATTGATACAATCAAAGATAATATCCAACAAAGTATTATAAGGCAAAGAACGGAAATGGAAATTATGAATCAACATTTGACGGAACTTATTTCTGCTTCTGAGCATTTTCGGTCGTTAAATCCATTTATGCCATTTGAAATACTAATTACAAAAAATTGTGTCTATCTTGGTAAAACGGTAGCAGAATTACAATTTTGGCAACATACTGGAGCTACTGTGATAGCCATTCGACGAGGAGATGAGACCATGATTTCGCCTGGTCCCTATACACATATTAAGGAGCATGATATCCTATATTTTATTACACAGGATGATGCTCCCGATCGGGTTAAAATTTTTTTATATCCAACTACAACAGAATAGGAAAGATTAAGCACTCATTCATTGGGTGCTTTTTTAATTTACGAGGAAATTGAGCAGCAATTTCACAGTATGTATCGCTTTAGAAAGTGGCTCAAAATACAAAGCAAGTCTATTGTACATAAATACAGTTTATAATCTTAGGTATTGTTATATTGTTCTCCGTAGATACTATATTTTAAAGCAATCATTTGTTTTTCACTTTTTATTTATGGTAGACCACATCTTCCAATTATATGCGATATTACAAAGGAAAAACGTATAAATTGTTTGACAATTCGAATTGGAAGAAAGGATTTTTCTTGACAAAGTAACAACTTTATATTAGGATATGAGTTGTTACTTTAAGGCGAAAGAAATATAATCTTTCTTTTAGTTCCTTTCTTTAGAAAGTTTCTTTCTTTTAGAGAGTTTCTTTCTTTTAGAAAGTTTCTTTTATCTAGTTAGTGTCCGTACTGCGGTCACAAATAAAAGATACGCATTAGATAGCGTAGGAATGAGGTGACTCAATTTGATTCAATTTACTAACATTACAAAAAGTTTTAAGTCTAAAAAAATACTAAAAGACGTTACTTTCAACATTGATACAGGTAACTTAGTAGCAATCATTGGTGAAAGTGGTTGTGGAAAAACAACATTGTTAAAAATGATAAATAGGCTCATTAAGCCATCGAGTGGCACTATTTCGATTGATGGTGAAGATATTCTATCCTTAGATGAGGTTTCGTTACGAAGGAAGATTGGCTATGTAATCCAACAAACAGGATTGTTTCCCCATATGACAATTAAAGAAAATATAGAGATCATACCTAAGATACTTAAAGTAGATTCTGTACAACTTACGGAAAATACAAAGAAATTGATGAATATGGTAGGACTTGATTATGAGGATTTTATTAACCGATATCCAACTGAATTAAGTGGAGGGCAGCAGCAAAGAGTTGGTGTTGCGAGGGCATTTGCCAATGATCCTGACATAATATTAATGGATGAGCCATTTTCTGCACTTGATCCGATGACGAGGTCTGATCTACAAGATGAGTTAGTACAATTACAATCTAAGCTAAAGAAAACGATAGTTTTTGTTACTCACGATATGGACGAAGCGATTAAGATAGCAGATAAGATATGTATTATGAGGAAAGGGCACGTACTTCAATATGATACACCAGAAAATATCTTAAAAAATCCGGTTGATGATTATGTATCGAACTTCGTTGGCAAAAACCGAATTTGGTCTTCCCCAGAATTTATCAAAGTGCATGACTTTATGATGAATAAACCGATCACAGCTACAAAAGATCTCTCAATTTTAAAATGTATTGATAAAATGCGTCAACAAAAAGTTGATAGCCTTCTTATTATTAATCCTGATAATCATCATTTGCAGGGTATTTTGAAAGCCAGCCAGATAAGGAACGTTGGAGATAGGAAACAACCTGCAGAAAACTTCATGGTTACAGACTTCCCAACATTACATCCCGATAATACCATAGTTGATGCATTAAAGTTAGTGACAGAACAACAAATCTCAACGATTCCGGTTACCAAAGAAGATGGATATTTGGTAGGTTTAGTCACCCGTAGTAATTTAGTTACCACACTAAGTCAGCAGTATTATAACGGTGATGAGGAGGTGGGGGTATGAGTTTCATAGATTATATTGCAAATAATTACGAACAAATTATAAGACTTCTATTGGAGCATATAAAACTTACCGCAATTTCAGTTGGGTTTGCCATATTAATAGGAGTACCGCTAGGTATTTTAATCTCTTATGCAAAAAGGGTGAGTAAACCAATTTTAATGGTAGCAAACATAATACAAGCAATTCCTAGTATGGCATTGTTAGGCTTTATGATTCCATTCTTGGGAATTGGTATGGTTCCAGCAATAGTAGCTGTTATCCTGTATTCTCTACTACCTATCATTAAAAACACATATACTGGAATCGATAATATCAATCCACAAACTTTAGAAGCTGCAAAAGGTATTGGATTAACTCCATTTCAGGTGTTAACCAAGGTTCAAATACCTCTTGCATTACCGGTTATTATGGCGGGTGTAAGAATTGCTTCTGTAACTGCAGTTGGCTTAATGACTATGGCTGCCTTTATAGGTGCCGGGGGGCTAGGATATCTTGTCTTTTCAGGAATTAGAACAGTAAATAACAATCAGATTTTAGCTGGAGCAATCCCTGCATGTTTACTTGCATTATTTGTTGACTTCCTGATTGGACTTGTTGAGAAGTTAGTAACCCCGATTAGCTTGCAAAAAGGTGAAAATAGTCAGAAAAAGAAAAAACGAGGGATTCAAAAAGGGATTCTTGCAGTAACAGTACTTGCTATTATAGCCATTTTTGCTTTGACAACAAGGACAAATGCAAACAATCAAAGAGTGATAACGATAGGCTCCAAAGACTTTACAGAGCAGGCTATACTTGGAAACCTTGTTGCAGATCTCATTGAAAGTAAAACAGATATTGTAGTGGACAGAAGGTTTGACCTTGGTGGAACTCAAGTTTGTTTCTCAGCATTAAATAAAGGTGAGATTGATATGTATGTAGAGTATAGTGGAACAGCATATTTGAGTACACTTGGTCATACCGAGAAGAAAGATAAAGACCAGATCTTTGATATTGTAAAAGAGGAATTCAAATCAAAGTATGACATTGATGTTTTAAAACAAATGAGCTTCAATAACACTTATGCATTAGCAGTAACAGAAGAGACTGCATCTAAGTATCAACTAAAGAAAGTTAGTGATCTTGCGAAGATAGCCAAAACGATGAAGGCAGGTACAACTTTTGAATTCTTAAACCGAGAAGATGGATTACCTGGTTTACAAAAGGAATATGCATTTACCATTGGAGAAACCTTCGCAATAGATGGTGCTCCAAGATATACAGCTCTTGTAAATAAAGATGTGGATGTAATAGATGCATTTACTACAGACGGACTATTAAAAAAATTTGGATTAACTGTATTAGAAGATGATAAAGGATTTTTCCCACCTTATTACGCTATGCCAATAGTTCGTTCGGAGACCTTAGCACAATATCCAGAGATTATACCACTCTTAGAAGAGTTAGGAGAAATATTGACAAATGATACTATGCTTGAATTAAATTATCAGGTGGATGAGCTACAAAAAAGCCCTGAAGCTGTAGCAAAGGAATTTTTACAGAATCAAAATTTAATACCTTCAGAATAATATAAAAAAGACAATCTATAATTGGCGAATAAGCTAATTATAGATTGTCTTTTTAACTTCATAAGGAAGTCCTTCGCTTCCTTAATTGGGGGTAAGGACTTACCTGTTGTAAAATGCCACGTAGTGGAAATGAGGTAGAGCAAGTAGCGTAAGCGAATTGCGAATATCTGCTTTGACTTAATTAAAATTGCACTTGGGGAATCACTTTGTTCATTTCGAAAAAATCACATTTTTCTTATTGACAGCATAAGATAATGTGTTATAATAAAAACAATTAAATAATTGTTTAATTGTTCAACTGTTCAACTATTTAAATGCTTATTGAATTTTCAATAATTTAGAATAGTTGAGAAGAAAAGAATGATGCTAAGGATAAGGAATCTTCAGTAAATGAGCTTCATTCTTTGAACTTTAAAGCGTAATAACGCTAGGGTTAGAATAAAAAAATTAATGAAGAGGAGAATCGGTATGAAGAAAGTAGTCAAACTAGAAAATTTAGATTGTGCAAATTGTGCAGCAAAGATGGAGGATGGAATATCTAAAATTGCAGGAGTAGAAAAGGCAACAGTAAGTTTTCTTATGCAGAAGATGACAATAGTTGCACCAGAGGAACAGATGGAAGATATTTTAAATCAAGCAGAAAAAATAATTCATAAACTTGAACCAGATGTTGTACTAAAATTGTAATTGGGAAGTAAGAATCTAAGTTTAGAATAATACAACGTAATAACATAATTTTAAAATAGAAGTAACATAGAAAGAGTAGGAGGTAGATCAATGAAAAAGCATAAAAAAAATTTAATACGTATTATCGTAAGTACTGCAATATTCTTATTGGCAATCCTCTTGCCATTACCTAATATTGTAACCTTATTATTATATATTACCGCTTATATAATCATTGGCTATGATGTTTTATGGAATGCATTTCGAAACGTAATTAGGGGGCATGTTCTGGATGAGAACTTTCTTATGTCAATCGCAACCATAGGTGCGTTTGCAATTGCAAAATATGATGAGAGTATTTTTGTTATGCTATTTTATCAGGTAGGAGAACTCTTTCAGTCCTATGCAGTTGCTCAGTCTCGTAAATCTATTACTGCACTTATGGATATACGGCCAGATTATGCGAATTTAATAAAAGATGGTGAAATCCAGGTAGTAGATCCAGAAGAGATTATGCCAGGAGATCATATCTTAATTAAACCAGGTGAAAAGATTCCACTAGACGGTAAAATTTTGGTTGGTCAGACTTCAATTAATACCAGTGCCCTTACTGGTGAGTCACTTCCTAGAGAATCCTCGGTGGGAGATGAAGTGATTAGTGGATGTATCAATTTAAATGGTACGATTGAGGTGGAAGTAACAAAAGAGTTTGAAGAATCTACGGTTTCTAAAATTCTGGAGCTTGTAGAGAGTGCCAGTGACCGTAAGGCCAAGAGCGAAGCATTTATTACAAAGTTTGCGAAGTATTACACTCCTTCGGTGGTAATATTTGCAGTGTTATTAGCAGTAATACCGCCAATATTTGTACCAGGTGCGCTATTTTCGGATTGGTTATATCGTGCTCTTATTTTCCTAGTTGTGTCTTGTCCATGTGCACTCGTAATCTCCATTCCGCTTGGATTCTTCGGTGGTATTGGAGGTGCTTCTAAGAAAGGTATCTTAATAAAGGGTAGTAATTACCTAGAGTCACTGTCAAAAGTTACTGCAATTGCATTTGATAAAACTGGCACCTTAACAAAGGGTAACTTTGTTGTCCATGATATTGTAACGGATTCCTTATCGAAGGACGAATTATTAGAAGTAGCTGCTCTTGCGGAAAGTCATTCAAGCCATCCAATTGCAGCATCGATACGAGAAGCATTTGGAAAAGAACTCTCTATGGATCGCATTCGTGAGGTACAAGAAATTGCCGGTTTTGGAGTTTTTGCTATCGTAGATGGTCAGCAGGTTTATGCAGGAAATATGAAGATGATGGCAGAACAGAATATCGAGGTTAAGCTATTATCGGAAAACATTCCAATTGGAACAACGATTCATATTGCTATTGACGGCAATTATGCTGGATATCTTGAAATTCG
>NZ_DAMADT010000001.1:82813-106645 GCF_031997925.1 Lachnoclostridium sp.
AAATTCGTGATGAAATTAAGCCAACAAGTAAGGCTGCAATTGAGGATTTAAGAAACAGTGGAGTTCATTCTCTCGTGATGTTAACAGGAGATGCTAAGGTTGTTGGTGAGGCTATTGCAAAAGAGCTTTCCTTAGACCATGCATATACCGAGCTACTACCAGCAGATAAGGTAGAAAAGTTTGAAGAGATGTTAGCAAAACGTGGTGAGAAAGACCAACTAGCATTTGTTGGTGATGGTATTAACGATGCTCCGGTTCTTGCAAGAGCAGATATTGGAATTGCGATGGGTGGTCTTGGTTCGGATGCAGCGATCGAGGCAGCAGATGTCGTTATTATGGATGATGACCCGGAGAAATTGGCAACCGCAATAAGAATCGCTCGTAAAACACTTCGAATTGTAAAACAGAATATTATCTTTGCCCTTGCTGTGAAAGGTATTATCTTAATCCTTGGAGCAATCGGATTGTCAAATATGTGGGAAGCTGTGTTTGCAGACGTTGGAGTCTCTGTTATTGCTATATTAAACTCAATAAGAGCGTTGAAAGATTAGAATTAAGTTTAGTGAAAACCCTAAGTCCTTTGTATAAAATACAAAGGATTTAGGGTTTTTGTATTGACAATGGAGAAAGTTTATTGATAAAAAGGTGTAATTGGTTTGTTAAGAATAATAACTGGTTAATTTAGGTTACTTACGGTATAATAAAGGTAAAATTTAGCGCGGTATTTTACAATAAATTAAAACCTTAATTAAGATAGTTACATAAAGGTGAACATGCATTAGACAGGAAAGGATCTAAGATGAGCAGAAGCGAAAAAGCAGTATTTACAAATATGTGTATGATAACAAACGGTGATAAAATTTTGGTTCAAGACCGCAAGAATAAAGATTGGCCGGGGGTCACATTTCCTGGTGGTCATGTAGAGGAAAATGAATCTTTTGTTAAGTCTGTAATCCGAGAAGTCAAAGAAGAGACAGGGCTTAGTATTAAGAACCCTATTCTATGTGGGATAAAACAATTTCAAACAAAAGATAGAGAGCGATATATAGTTTTATTTTATAAAACGGACCAGTTTGAAGGAGAATTAAGGTCCTCTGAAGAGGGAGAGGTATTTTTTATACCACGTGCTGACTTAAATAAGTATGTTTTGGCAGAAGATTTTGAGGATATGATTAAGGTATTTGAGTCAGGAGATATGAGTGAATGTTTTTACCATAAATCAGAGGGTGAGTGGATATTGGAGTTATTATAGCCCAAAGTACATATTAGAGGACCATTTGTGTTGATTTTACAACGTGATATCTGGTAATAGGAAAAATATTAAGTGATCAAAGGCTGAAAGGTAGCTTGATAATATATATTCGCAATGTGCAGATAGGAGATAACGATGGAAAATTTAAGAACAGGTGATTCGAATCAGATCACCAGAGATTACTTTGACTCATTGCTAGTTGAGATGAGGCATATTGACTCAGTAATACCATCCACAACACTGGAGCTTTATGGGGAAAGATTTGATACCCCTGTTATGATGGCAGCTTTATCACACTTAAATAAGGTACGAGAGAACGGAATGGTAGAGATGGCTAAGGGGGCTTATCTTGTAAATGCTGTGAATTGGGCTGGGATGGGAGAAGAAGAGGAACTAGAAGCAATTACGGCGACAGGGGCAAGAACAATTAAAATTATAAAACCTTATGCGGATAATCAGATTATTTTTAGAAAAATTGATCATGCAAAAAAGTGTGGTGCATTAGCAGTTGGAATGGATGTAGATCATGCTTTTTCAGGGAATGGGAAGTATGACAACGTTTTGGGACATCCAATGACTTCAAAATCCTTAGATGAAATTAAAGAGTTTGTAAAATCAACGGATTTACCATTCATAATAAAAGGTGTTCTTAGTGAGCAGGATACATTAAAATGTCTTGAAGCAGGAGTGAAAGGTATTGTAGTTTCGCACCACCATGGCATCATGAATTATGCGATACCACCGCTAAAAATTCTTCCTAGAATTGCTTCCATAGTAAATAAACAAATCCCTATTTTTGTGGATTGCGGAGTTGCTAGCGGGATGGATGTATTTAAAGCGCTGGCACTCGGTGCTACCGCAGTGTCTGCAGGTAGAATAATAATGGATCCTCTATCAAAAGACGGTGCAAATGGTGTAAAGGAAACTATTTTAAGAATGACAGAGGAACTAGCTGGTGTTATGGCTCGGACTTGTTCTTCTGATATTAATCATATTGATTCCTCTGTTATTCATGACAAGTAAATTGGCTTAACCATCTTATTTGTATCAGGGTTTTTTAAGGAAAAAGGGAAGGAGAATTGTTATGAGAATTGGTGGTGGAATAGAGAAACCGTATTCGAATCCTGAAGAATGGTATCAGCTAGTAAAGGAACTTGGATACCGTGCAGTACTATCACCCATTGATTATAGAGCGAGTCAGGACGAAAAAAGAGCGTATCTTCAATGTGTCAAAGAGCATGATTTGATTATAGGTGAGGTTGGGGCATGGAAAAATGCAATCGCTTTCAATGAGTTGGAAAGAAAAGAGGCTCTTACCTTTTGTAAAAATCAATTAGCATTGGCAGATGAACTAGGAGCAAATTGTTGTGTCAATATCTCCGGTAGCCGAGGAGAACTATGGGATGGTTGCTATAAGGAAAATTATCAGAGCGATACCTATGCACTAGTAGTGGATAGCATTCGTGAGATTATCGATGCAGTAAAGCCAACAAGAACATTTTATACAATTGAACCAATGCCGTGGATGGTTCCAGATTCTCCGGAAGAATATTTGAAGTTAATGAAAGATGTGGATCGTGGGGCATTTGGAGTACATCTTGATTTTGTCAACATGATAAACTGTCCAAAGCGTTATGTCTACCATGAAGAATTTATCAAAGAGTGTTTTGAAAAGTTAGGGCCGATGATTAAGAGCATTCATGGAAAGGATGTATGGATGGAAAATAAATATACAACCCTTATTCATGAAACCATGCCGGGAAAAGGTATCCTGAATTATCAATTGATTACGCGTTTATGTGAACAATTAGGGACAGATACAACACTATTTGTGGAACATCTACCGGATTTTGATAGTTATAAGCAAGCGGCAGGATATGTACGCCAACAAGCGATTTTTGCAGGAGTGTCACTACCATAAAGAATGAAAGTTAAAAAGAGAAGACATGGATAGATAACCCGTGTCTTCTTTTTTTTGTTCTATTTAATTTTTAAGAGAGCCTATATGCCGTATATTAAGGTATTACATATGGATCAGTTGAACTAAGTGGTACATTATCATTACCACTTTGTATTACTGTAACAATGTCTCCAGATTTCAGCTCATCTATTGGAGCACTTAACATGGAACGATTGATAAATTTAGTATCATATATTTTATCATTTACTGAGATTTTACTAAAGGGAGTGAAATTACTACCTGTTACGATTATTCTCGCGCTAACATCCTCCTCAGCTGCTTCACCTTCCGGTGGAGCTGGAACAAAGTGCGCTTCCGAAATTTTGATTGGAACAGTGCCCATTTTCAGCTCAGTTTTCGTATACGGATTTACCCCATTAAAGCAATCTAAGTCACCATATAACATATCATATTCGAGAACCTTTAACTCATCTAAATAAATATCGGAGTCTTTTTGTGTTTGATGAAGCTTTGTAATCAATCCATTATGAATGTCAAGGCGATCAAGAACATGTGCGGATAATTGGTAAGCCTCTAAATCCTCATTCTGTTTTGTCATACCAAAGTTATCCCATATAATATATTCAGTCTGGAATAAGGAACCATTCGATAAATCAGTTTCTCCAAGCTGAAAGCCTGGCAAATGATCACCATACATAATAAGTATTGTTTCTTCTTTTCGGTTTGATAAGGCTTCAATTAATTGACCTATAAACTCATCCATCTCTTTGATTTGATTTGAATAATAAAGAAGCGGATAATATAAACTATCAGAAAGATCTTCACTTAATGTTAAATCTATCCGTGGATTTTCAATAAGTTCACTGTCAGGGTAGCTTCCATGTCCTTGAACTGAGATACCATAAATCAAGTCTTGATTCTTAGTTGTATTTAGTATCTGTAAGATTTCCGGCGTAAGTACCTTATCTTTTGCCCAGTTATTTGGATTACGTTCAATATCTTGCATGTATTCAATCGAAGTAAAAGTGTCAAAACCTAACTGTGAAAATACAGAAACACGATCGTAAAAGGTACCAACATTATTGTGGATCGCATGGGTAGTATATCCGAGTGATTTTAAATTATAGGAAATACTTTCACAAGAAGTCTTTTGTAAAATTGTTTTATACGGATATTCACCAGGTCCAAAGAAATCCAGGTTCATCCCAGTGATAACTTCAAATTCAGTATTCGCTGTTCCTGCACCCACACTTGGAACACTTAAATACCCACTGGAAAACTTCTCTTTTAGTGCTCTGAAATTAGGTATAGGGTCCTCGGTGAAGGTAACTCCTTTGATATGTGTTGGATCAAAGAAAGATTCCAATTGTAAATAAATAATATTAGGTGTCTCTTTCGATGCTACCGTATCAGAGGTTGATGCAGAAATGTCGACCGGTGGTGTTGGAGTCAAGGTCGGAATCGGTGTAGGTGTCTCTGATGGAGCTGGAACTTCAGTAGGTAAAATATCGGAAGAACTAACTACCTTACCTTGTTCCACTCCTTCTACTATTGTATTTACAACATCTGTAGTGTAAATATTAGGTTTATTAATACCGGTATTAATAACGCTATTAACAAAGCAATAAGGAAGACCGTATTGATGGTATGCGTTTGCAAGGTTACCGAAATTTGCAGCCAATACATTGGTTCTTAGCCCAAGGTTTGTTAAAAGAGCTGAAGAAATTAAAGTAGTAGCAAAGAAGATTGTTATTTTTAACAGTGGTAAGCGGGTATCATAACGCTTCGCTTTTTTCCATACGATAACACACGAAAAAACGGTAAGTGCGAGTCCAATAGCAATTAACACCAGATGAAACCACTTCAAATAATACTGCCAAATCTGAATAGCAGATTTCATTAAAGTAATGTCAACAGCGGTAAATGGTGTTGTTCTAAAGCGTAAAAGAATAAAGTCAGTAACACCAATGGCAACCCAGCCAAGAGAAACCAAATAGTAAACAAACCATCTTCTCTTAAAGAATAAGGCAATGGATAGCGTTGCTAAGATAATAATAGTATTATATACAAATACGAGTGGATTCGTAAATAAGTAAGCTATGGCTTTCAACACAGAGCGGCGCGACATAATTTCAACAAAGATGTTGAGGGCTAGGGCTAAAAGCACACACTGTAAAAATGGTTTCTTACACTTAGTCTTTACTGAGTCCAATAGGGATTTCGCTTTCTGTGGTATGAGTTTCATATACTTGCCTCCAAGTAGTCGATGTAAGAGTTATTAGTGTCGATTATCAATGTAATGTTCTCAATTGGATAATTTTTTAATGCTAGGAAATGATTGTAAAAAATATCCTATCTTTTTATGCTACAACAGTTTATCATATTCTGAAAAAAAAGCAATAGCGCAATTCTTAAGAATTTTTAAGTAATTATAACGAATTATAGGACATTTTCACAATGGATCAAAAAAGATGAATATCCTACTGAAATCTGATTTCAAAAAGAGAAATCTTCTTTCAAAGAAAACTATGAAGTAAAATATTATTCGAATAAAAGTAAAATAAGTTACATACCAATAGAAAATTTATATAAATTTAATGTTTTATAAATAATATTTATAATTCATTAAGAAAAATATTTAAAAAAACTTTGGTGACATATTGAAGAAATGGTTTCTTTTTCATATAATAGAAAAACCATTATAAAATAAAGTAACTACACTAATTTGGTAGACAAACATTTTTTACTTGAAATAATTAGAAAAAGGTTGTAAAATCTTAACTTAGTGTGGGTGCTAATAATTTAACGCTAAGGGTATATCAGTTTGAGGGAGAGCAAAGATGCCTGGTGAAATGGATAGAAAGCGAAACATAAAATTAATCATAAGCTACGATGGGACAAATTATAGTGGTTGGCAGAGAATTCCTAAAGCAGCAAATGTTGATCATTCCATTCAAGGGTTACTAGAAGAATTGTTATCTGGGGTTTTGCTAGAACCAATTAAGCTGATTGGCTCAGGCCGCACAGATGCAGGGGTGCATGCTCTTGGACAGGTGGCAAATTTTTATTCGCGCTCCAATCTCGACGTAAATATTATAAGACAAAAGATAAACCAAGTTCTTCCGGAGGATATTAAGATACTACAAGCGAACGAAGTGGACTTAAATTTTCATTCTCGCTTTGATGCGGTAGAGAAAATCTATCAGTATATCATAGATACCAGAGAACGAGAAAACGTATTTTTTCGTAAATATTCATATGCTTGTGGTAAAGCTTTGAATATAGAAGCAATGAGGCAAGCAGCAAAACTACTCATTGGTACGATGGATTATAAGAGCTTCTGTACAGATCGTAGGGATGGCAAGTCGACTATCCGAACGATATCTGAAATAACGATAGAAGAACTACGACAGAATAGAAATCAACAGGGTATTATTTTTACGTTTCGTGGCAATGGTTTTTTGCATCACATGATACGTATTATTTCTGGAACACTGTTGGAGGTTGGGACACAAGAGAGAAGTGTGGAAAGTGTTAGACAGGCTATTTTGGGGAAAAAGAGAGAATATGCCGGACTAACACTGTATCCGCAGGGATTATTTTTAAAACAAGTCATCTATGAAAAAAATAGTTAGTACTTAGGTTAACGTAATGGTGCGAGGGTGATTAAATAATGATGGGTTGCAACTATAGACAAAAGATGCCATCATTTTAAATATTTTATGAGAAATAGGTTCTTATAATAGGTATAAATTCCTTGAATTTACAAACAATATAGTCATAGCAATATTTAAGTGACAAGCATCTTAGATTGAGAAGTAAATGGAGGAATATGCTACATGAAAGCAACAGGTATCGTACGACGCATAGATGACTTAGGAAGAGTGGTTATCCCAAAGGAAATTAGAAGAACTTTACGTATTCGCGAAGGGGATCCATTAGAAATTTTTACCGACCGTGAAGGAGAAATTATTTTAAAGAAATACTCTCCAATCGGTGAGTTGGGACAGTTTGCAAAACAATATGCGGATTCTATCGGTCATACGACTGGTCATATTGTTGCTATTACAGATAAGGATCAGTTTATCGCAATTGCTGGTTCCTCTAAAAAGGATTGGGTTACAAAACCAATCAGTAAAGAACTTGAGGCATTAATTAACGACCGTGAAACGGTAACTGCAGCGAAAGAAGAAAAAGGATTTATCCGTGTTTGCTCTGATGATGAAGATATTGCCTATGAGGTTATTGCACCAATTATTTGTGAAGGTGATGCTATTGGAGCAGTATTAATTCTTACAAGAGATGCAAAGACTAAGCTTGGCGAAGTTGAGAATAAACTTGCTGCTACTGCAGCTGCATTCCTTGGAAGACAGATGGAGAACTAATCTCTTAGGGAAAATAAAATAAGACAGGTTAGACATATAGCGGAGTAATTACCTTCTATGCTAAGGCATAGTACCAGTAAGGTTAATTTCTCCGCTTTTTTCGTAAGGTTATGAATCTTTGGTCACACTACGGTTTTAGATAAGGTAAGTGTGAAAATAAAAACAATTTTCACACGCAAATTTGTGCCTGCGTAATCCTCGGCACAAATTAAAAATACGCAAAAAAATGCGCAGGAATGAGGTTTTTATGCAGGAAAAACGTTATGGATTATTAACAGCTATTACTATGATTACTGGAATTGTCATTGGGTCCGGAATCTTTTTTAAGTCGGACGATGTACTTCGATATACCAATGGGAATATGCTTCTTGGTATCATAGTATTTTTAATCGCTGCAATAGCGATAGTTTTCGGTTCCTTAACTATCTCTCAGTTAGCAAGTAGAACGGATGAACCGGGAGGTTTAATTAGTTATGCCGAAAAATTTGTAAATAAACGAACCGCAGGGGCCATTGGATGGTTTCAACTTACGATGTACTTTGCTCCATTAGTTGGAGTGATTTCTTGGGTGACAGGGCTTTATATTTGTCAATTGTTTGGAATTGAGAGCTCACCAAAAAATAGTAGTTTGATTGGTTTTATCTTACTTTGCCTTATATTTTTATTGAATATTTTATCAGCTAGACTTGGTGGTACATTTCAAAATATATCTATGATAGTTAAGCTAATTCCATTAATATTAATTGCATTAGCTGGTTTATTTTTTGGACAAGCTCCTGAGATTATCTCAAAAGATGCTAGCGTAATGAAAGAGGCTATCACATCTCCTGGCTGGGTTGCTGCCTTTGCGCCAATTGCGTTTTCCTTTGATGGATGGTCAATATCTACTACAATATGCCACGAAATAAAAAATAGTAAGAGAAACTTACCACTTGCTCTAATCTTTGCACCACTTATCGTATTACTGTGTTACGTGTTATATTTTGTAGGAATCACCTCCTTAGTATCCGTAGATACAGTAATGCAACAGGGAAATGAGAGTACTTATCTTGCAGCAACTAAGGTATTTGGAAGTATTGGGGCAAGACTGATTTTAGTTTTTGTTATAATCTCTGTATTAGGTACACTAAATGGTCTTGTACTTGCTTATATTCAGCTTCCTTATTCACTTGCATATCGGGGAATGTTACCTTGTAGCAATACTTTAAAGAAGCAATCTGAGAAATTACATGGTATCCCAACCAATTCAGCCATCTTAGCATTTGTTCTAAGTTCTATTTGGATATTAATTAATTATCTTACTCAAAATGCAAATATGATTGGGGATGTATCTGAGGTACCAATATGCTTATGTTTATCATACTATATATTACAGTTATAAAGTTAAAGAGACAGGGTGAAATTAAGAGTATTTTTATGGGATATGTTGCACCAGTTTTAGCGATTATAGGTTCCATTATAATCGTAACAGGAACCTTATCACATCCGTCCTTCTGGATTTTTACTATCCTTGGGGTGATTGTTGCGGCTTGTGGTTTTTGGTATACTAAGAAATTTAGTGATTCGTAAAAGGATAGTAGTTTCTGGAAATTAAAACAAAAAATAAAAACATATTATAAAATTACGATGAGATAACAAAAGTTGCTATTGAAATTTTTACGAAGGTTCGTTATAGTAAGACGGCAAGCTAGTTATCAAAGTATAAGTATCAGTCCTTAAGGACTAGAATACCAAGGAATAGAAAAGGAGCCCTAACCGTGGAAGAACTTACGACATTTCAACGAATATACGAGGTAGTGAAGGAGATCCCTTATGGGAAAGTTGCTACATATGGACAGGTAGCAGCACTTGCTGGTAATCGCCAGCTTGCAAAGGTGGTTGGTTATGCATTGCATGTGAATCCGAATCCAAGCATAATTCCGTGTTATCGTGTAGTAAATGCGAAAGGAGAAGTTTCGAAAGCATTTGCCTTCGGTGGAGTAAATCGTCAGATAGAACTACTTGAAAAAGAAGGAGTGCAATTTCTAGAGGATGGAAGTGTAGATATGGAAGTATCTCGCTGGGCAAAGTTAGTGTTCTAAAAAAATAACAGGCATAGTCAATAGAATACCTGTGTAACATACATGGATTTCTTCTTCATAGCATATAGTTTACTAAATCTGAGGAGGAGTGATGGCCCATGTCAAAGAAAAAAGTATTAGCAATTGACGGCGGAGGAATGAAGGGCATTGTCTCCGCTGTTTTGCTACGCAGTTTAGAGGATAGGCTACAATACCATAGCAATAATTATAAAGCAAGGATTGCAGACTATTTTGACTTGATAGCAGGAACTAGTACGGGATCAATCTTGACAGCACTCTATTTGTTTCCAAATGAACGGGGAGAGTCAAAATTCTCTGCGAAAGAAGTATTAGAGAGCTATTATGAATACGGAGAGTACATATTTAAAAGACAAAAATTCTATCCATTCTGGGGACCTAAGTATACAAATAAGTATTTAGAGGAGATGTTACTGAAGTATTTTGGGGACGCAACCTTAGGAAGTCTTCGTAAACCTTGTTTAATGACCTCCTATGATACAACAACTCGAAGTGCAGTATTCTTTAATTCAGTCACAGGAAGAAAGGATGAAAATCGAAATTATTTCTTAAGGGATGCAATATTAGCCTCAACAGCAGCGCCAACGTATTTTCCACCAAGCTGTTTTCACGCAAAGGATAATTGCTATAACTGTCTAATCGATGGTGGAGTTTTTGCCAACAATCCAACACTTTGTGCATTAATTGAAGCAATGAAACTACCAGGTTGTGATGGAATTGGTGATACAATTTGTCTATCCGTTGGTAATGTAAAGAATACGAAGTCCTATTCCTATCAAAAGGTACGTAGATTCGGTCTTTTGCAATGGGCAGTACCAATCTTTGATATTTTAATGGATGCCAGCGAACAGACAGTAGATTATCAATTGAGAAAAATCTATAAATCAGTCAATCATCAGCAATATTATTACCGTATGGTATTAAATACGGAAGAGGAGATACCGAAGATGGATGATTGCTCAAAAGAGGCAATACATAAATTAACCCTGTATGGTGAAAAGTTAGCAAATCGTGAGAAATATCGTATCGATGAGCTTGCGAAACGTTTAGTGATCGAGAAAGATAACGATAATTTTGTATTTTAACCTCATCAGGGAAGTCCTCCGCTTCTTTAAACGGGGTAAGGACTTAAAAAGTACTATTTCTTGTTTTGAATAATAGATTAAAAATACCAAAAGAAGCTTAAAACTTCTTTTGGTATTTTAAATTTAAAGAATTGTTCACATTAGGAACAAATTTCTTACATATTTATTCCGTATAATAGTTATACTTGAGTACTTTTCTAGTAAAGAAAGGTGCAAAATGAGTTGAGATCTTTGGCAAGAAACTGTTAAAAAGGTTTTGCGGATAGAGGAAATTGTAGCATGTGTTTTAATTTCCTAATAATGGAGAAAATTATAGTTGATAGATTCTAATAAACTAGTTAAAGTAAATGTATGGATACCAAGAATCATGCTATTTGTTTTAAATGAACTTTCGTATGGATTTGGAGGACCATGATGAAAAATAGTCATACTATCTACTTAGAGATAAGTATAATACTTGTTGCAATACTGTTTTTTGGGTGCAGTAATGTTTCTTCAAATAAATCAGATTCTGAAGGAACGACTCAAAATCAAGAGCAGAATTCTGTAGATAATGCATCAAAGGATACAGTAAAGAATACTGGGGAGTCTTTATCAGCAGCCAATATGTCAGGGAATTTGTTAGAGGAAGGACTTTCGTTTGAATCAACGGATTATTATGAAGATTATAATGAAAGAGAAGTAAATTATATACAGTTAAATGATAGCTCCATTATATTTAGTGGAGAGGGTGCATTTGTCAGTGATAATAAGATTAGTATAAGTAAACCTGGTACTTATGTAATATTTGGCACGTTAAAAGAAGGTCAGATTATAGTGGAAGAAACGACAGGTGGTGTGGTACAACTAATCTTAAAGAATGCAACCATCCATTGCGAGAATAGTGCGCCTATTTATATCAAAGAGGCCGGTAAGGTTATAATTAGCATAGCACCAGGAACGAAGAATATGCTTACGGATGGCTTAGCGGATCATGATAGAAAGCTAAGTGATCCAAATGCTACCATATATTGTTCTTCAGACTTAACTATGAATGGGGCAGGAAGTCTTGTTATTAATGCAACTTATCAAAATGCCATATCTTCAAAAGGCGTTTTAAAAATCGTGGAAGGAGACTATGAAATTTGTGCTGTGGGACATGGAATTATTGGTAAAGAAGCAGTACTTATTGATGCTTCTAGGATTAAGATAGCCTCTGGATGGGATGGGATACGTACAAACAATGACACTGAAAATTCGAAGGGACTTATCTTTATCAATCGTGGTGAGTTTATGATAACCTCTGAGCAAGATGGAATTCAAGCGGATAAATATTTAGTGTTACAAAATGGAAACTATGAGATAACTACTGGCGGTGGAAGTACTGGTTCTGTAAAAAAAGAGAATAAAGAAGAACCGTTACTTAGTGAGCTGATGGAAATTACAGAGTACGATTATAGTAGGAGTGCAAAAGGTCTAAAAAGTGGAGAAGATATTCTCATTGGGAATGGTACCTTTACTCTAGACAGTGCAGACGATGCAATTCACAGTGATGGTAGTATATCGATTGAAAATGGGTCCTTTACAATAGCTTCAGGAGATGACGGTATACACGCGGATGCATCTTTAACTATTGCTAAGGCAAAGATTGCGTTAACATCTTCTTATGAAGGAATAGAAGGTTCCAAGATTGCGATAAAGAGTGGAAGTCTAAACATTATATCATCGGAGGATGGTATTAATGTTTCTGGTGGTTTAAATAGTAAGAAAGAGAACAATGATAAGGAAGAAGATACCTTTATTGAAGGGAAAGGGATTCTGTCACTTTCAGGTGGTATCGTAATTGTCTCTGCGGGTGGTGACGGAATTGATTCCAGAGGTTTAGTGACAATGACAGGAGGCACTTTAATTATTGAGGGATCTTCTAATGATGCAAATGGTGCTATAGTTTATAACGATGTGTTTGAAATGAGTGGCGGAACATTACTTGCTGTTGGAAGTAGTGGTATGACAATGGCACCATCGATCACATCAAAACAAAAATCTATCCTGCTTAATTTAAAGGAAACAGTAGAAGGGGAAACAGTCCTATGTTTACTGGAAGAAGAGGATAGAGCTCCAATTATGGCATATTTGCCATCAAAGTCTTATCAATCGGTTGTATATAGCAGTCCTTTGTTGCTTGAAGGAAAAAGTTATACACTATCTACAGGAGGAAGTACAACACCAAAAGAGGGTATGAATTTATATACTCCTAAGGCCTATGAGGATGGTATAGATAAGGCTTATATTACTATTCATGGTACCTTGACCACGTATGGTGAGATGAAAGCTCCGATTAAGCTGCCATTAGAAGGGATAATCGAATAGAATAGAAAGGAACAAAGGACATGAAGCTAGAGTATGATTTTGAACAATTGTGTGATATCATAGAGAAACTTCGCTCAGAAAATGGATGCCCATGGGATAGAGAACAGACTCACGATAGTCTAAAAAACTGTATGATTGAAGAAGCTTATGAAGTTGTTGATGGGATCAACCAGTTTACTAAGAATGGGGATTACGACAACTTAAGAGAAGAGTTGGGAGATGTTTTATTACAGGTAGTTATGCATAGCCAAATTGCAAAAGAGGAAGGTCTATTTACGGTAGAGGAAGTCATCGATGAGATCGCTAAGAAGATGGTGAGAAGACATCCTCATGTTTTTGGTGATGTTCAGGTGGAAGATTCTGCGGGTGTTTTAACCAACTGGGAGGAAATTAAGAAGGAAGAAAAAAAGGGTAAGACTGTAGAGTCCAGTCCACTTTATGTGCCAAGTTCTTTCCCCGCTTTGCTCCGAGCACAAAAAATAGTAAAGAAAAGCAATAAAATTAAAAATATGGTCTATACTAAAGAAGAGCTGTTCTCTAAGATGAACAGCGAAACAACAACTCTCCAAGCTTTATACCAAGAGGGGGCTTCCATAGAGAGACAAAAAGAGGCATATGGTGCACTTTTATATACGATGAGTAGTTTAGGATTGGATTTAAATATGGATGCAGAATCTTGTCTAACAGAAAAAATCAAAGAAGAGATTTCAAAAATGGAGTCAAAAATAAGCTAAATTTATAGTAGAGCCCTAAAATGGAAAAATTTGAGAGAAATTAGACGTTAAATTATCTACTTTTAAATGAAAATTTTTATAAATTTTATATTGTGTGAAAATTTAAAAATAGGGTTTTATGCCTATAAAAATAGCCAATTTCGGACTTAATAAACCACCAAAAAATACAAGTAGATAGAAATAGGCTTTTTTCTTCAAAAAACTCTGTCATTTTGGAAATAAATGCAGAAAATTCCTTGACAAATTGCCCTAATAAGTTTATAAATAGATTGAAGGTGATTTTTGAAGAAAAACCTACACCTAGTTGCCCGAGAAAGAGTAAGACTCAATCATGGGGAAGCGTGATACAAGACGGACCTAGAAGCAATTCCGCTTGTGAAAAAAACTATATTTAATAATACGTTAGAGGAGGAGTTTATCCATGAACAAAGCAGAATTAGTTGCAGCTATCGCAGAAAAAACAGAGTTATCAAAGAAGGATTCAGAAAAGGCATTAAAGGCATTTATTGATGTTGTTACTGAGGAATTAACAAAAGGCGAGAAGGTTCAATTAGTTGGATTTGGTACATTTGAAGTATCTGCTAGACCAGCAAGAACAGGTAGAAATCCACAGACAAAGCAGACAATTACAATTGCAGCTTCTAAGGCACCTAAGTTTAAAGCTGGCAAGGCATTAAAGGACGTTATCAATAAGTAATAGATTGCAAGCAAACGATTGTAAGCAATACTTGATTACAATTTGAACTTCTATAGATTATAGTTGTTCTGGTAAACATAAGAACATAGGCTGTTTTGAGGGATTCTTCAAAACAGCCTTTTTCCATAGTTAGTGTGAGTAAACAGATTCCCGTAAATGTAATTGCTATGAAAGGTATGGTTATTAGTATGAGATTGGATAAATATTTAAAAGTATCAAGGTTAATTAAACGTAGAACAGTAGCGAATGATGCCTGTGATGCAGGTAGGGTTTTAATTAATGATAAGCCAGCAAAAGCATCAACGAATGTTAAGGTTGGAGATGTAATAGAAATTGGTTTTGGTAGTAAAGCGGTACGTGTTGAGGTACTTGATGTTCAGGAAACAACACGAAAGGATGATGCTAAGGAGCTTTATAAATACTTATAATAAATGCTTTGTCTTTATAGAATTACTTCTGTAGTTCTTCACAATAACGTCCATGCATATATATGATAATAGCAGGGTAAGTGAAATGAGGAGCATATATGGAAGATAGCAAACAAGTAAGAAAGCATCAATTGAATTTAAATGATCGTAAGGAAGCGCTAATTACAGGTGTTCGTGATGTTCGCTCTTTTGATGATCATGAAATTATTTTAGAAACTGATCTGGGTATTTTGATGATTCGAGGTAGTGAATTGCATATGGGTAGGCTTACCCTTGAAAAAGGGGAAGTAGATATAAATGGACATATGGACAGCTTTGTTTACTCTGAGTTGAAAGGATTTACGAAGTCAGGAGAATCCGTTTTTAAGAGATTATTTAAATAAACGGAGGAATGCTTATGAATACATCCATCTTTCTAGAACTTCGATATCTTGCAGCTGCATCCTATTGGGGAATCATATTGTTTTTAGTGTATGACTTGCTTCGAATACTTAGGAATACCTTTCATCATGGGAAAATTGTGATTGGCATACAGGATATTTGTTTCTGGATTGTGGCAGGCATTTTAATTTTTCGAATGATGTATTTGCAAAATGACGGAATGATTCGATGGTACAGTACAGTTGCAATGGTTCTTAGTATGGTCTTATATCAGAAGATTTTTAGTCCAATGATCGTTGGATTAGGTACGAAGTTTACACTATTTATCAAAAATTGTATATTGCGGTTACTAAAACTACTTGTTTCGCCGATAATGTTTATAATATCAAAGATAAAAAAAATAATTCGATTTCTTTTTGGGAAATTCCGAAAATTTGGACGTTTTCTCGGAGGGAAAGTCAAAAAAAGAACTAATATTTTCAAGGCTTGTATAAGAAAACAATTGAAAAAGCACTTGAATAAGGTTAAAATAAATAAAAGGAAACAAGTGGAGGAAGTTCCTACGCCAAAAGTAGAACGTCCACGTGGAGTGTTAGAATTAATTACACAGCCACAGGAAAAGGGTGAGGTAAGTGAGAAGGAATAAGAAAAAAAGGAACGGTTTGAGATTAATTGGGTTGATGGTTATGATAATCTGTTTCGTAGTTCTTTATAAATCAACCGAACTGAAAAGAGAAGCTAGTGCTAAGGAGCAAAAAAAAGCCGAGATAGAGCAGTTGATCTCTGATGAGAAGGATAGAACCAAAGAGATAGAAGAACGTAAGTTATATCCAGGAACAAAAAAATACATAGAAGATGTTGCTAGATCACAGCTTGGAATGGTCTATCCAGATGAGATTATATTTGAACCAGAAAAAGAAAATAACAAATAGAGAAAAGGTGTCGGTTGTGAGCGATACCTTTTTCTTAATAAAAATGGATGAAAATACATGTTGACAATAAAAACAAAACAAGTTATAATTTGCTTTGTCACTTTGGCGAAGTAGCTCAGTTGGCTAGAGCATACGGTTCATACCCGTAGTGTCGGGGGTTCAAATCCCTCCTTCGCTATTCTAATAAAAAGCACAGGATAATCTCCTGTGCTTTTTTAATGTAATACTTTGGATAATTTAACCTCATCAGATAAGTCCTCCACTTCTTCAAGCGGGGGAAAGGACTTGCCTGTTTTAAAATGTCACTCAGTAAGAACCCATCCTGACCGAAGGAAATACAGCTCACAGAAAGAGTACCTACCGATATTCTTATACCGATAGGAAGTATAAACAACCCAGTCATAGGTAGCTAAGAATAGTAGAAATCTTATATGTGAATAAAAAAGTAAAAATGTGTTGTCGAACTAAGGATTACATAGAGGCAAAATTGCTTCAAAAGAATATCAAACGGAGTTAAATTAGGCATTCTTATGAAATTTGAAGTTATAAAAAAGTCGGGTAGAAGGTTATTTGAATTCAAGCATATAGGTTTAGAGTTGCATAATGAATAAACACAAAAAAAATTAGAGTCACAATATGTGGTAATACTTACTTGCTTCATTCTACTAGATAATGTTGTTTAAACCATAAAAGGTGGATTAGAAGAGTTATATTAAAAGGTGAGAAATTTAACAAAAAGTAATGGATAATTCGAGAATAACCTTCTTAAACTAATTGAATTCCCTAAAATCGATTTCCTAAGTGATACAAAAGGATAAATTGTCATAAAGTTTTTGGAATTGGTACATCAATTTGACAAACATTTTACGCCATCGGTTTTATAATCCTAAATTAAACCGCCTGTTTTATTCCTGCATGAAAAATAATTCAAACAAGGAAAATTCGCTAAGTGTATTTTTTCTTGTATAAAGTTAATTGCAGGAAAGCAGGGAGTAATACGGATTAGGAAGGACGGCGTTCTTATGAAGAAGAGAAGAAGCTGGTTATTGCCATTGGCAGGAGTTGTTGTAGCGTTAGTTACATTTTTTAATGCAAGTCCGAATGTTGTAGCAAGGTATCTGATTATAGCTACCATCGTTATTATATTGATAGGGATCGCGGCAGTGATTGTTGGCCTGCTGCAGGGCAGTGGTTCGGTTGACAATGGGGAAAATTATGTGAAAGATGAATTTCAAAACACAGCAAGAAAGAAATTAGAGGGTATTGCTGGGTCCTTTCATAAATTGGCGTCAAGCTTTGACTATATGGCATCCCCAAAAACTATATTAAATACAGAGGACATGCAGTTGGTACTCGAGGACATTAGTACAAACCTCTGTAAAAATTGTAAAAAATGTGGAGTGTGTTGGGAAAGAAATTTTAATCAAAGCTATCAAGCGACATGGAATCTACTTGAGATTGCGAAAGGAAAAGGAAATGTAACTGTGGATGATATGCCTGATATGTTAAGACTTCAATGTATTCAGGTTCCGGAGTTTGTGGAGGAAGCAAACCGTAATCTTAGTATGGCTCGCCTAAAAATGGTTTGGCATAACCGCATTGTTGAGAGTAGGGAAGCGGTGGCTGGACAGCTTGGGGAGATTGCAAAAATTGTAAAAGACTTCTCTGGAAATCTATGCGACACCGGTGAAGTAATAGAGCTAAAACGAAGAAAAATAAATCAAAAACTTCGTGTACATAGAATTAAAGTACAACGAGTCTTGATGTTTGAGCGAGAAAATCGAGGAATGGAGCTGCACTTAAGAGCAAGATGCAAAAGCGGTAGGTGTCTGACAACAAAGGAGGCAGCAAACTTAATTGGAAATGCTTTAGAAAAACGCCTTGTGCCTAGAGAGGATTCAAGGAATGTCATTGGACGAGAATACGATGATTATGTCTTTTGCGAAGATGCTAATTTTAAGGTATTAACAGGCGTGTCCAGAGCGTCAAAGAACAAGGGAGAATTAAACGGAGATAATTTTTCTTTTCTATACCCTGATAGTCAGGATGTTGTAATGATGCTTTCGGATGGTATGGGAAGTGGAAGCGAAGCTTTTGAAGAAAGTGAAACGGTAATTGAATTATTGGAACAGTTTTTAGAAGCAGGATTTCGGGAAGAACCTGCAATTAAGCTTATCAACTCAGTACTTGTTTTGCGTACCGAAAATTCCATGTCTTCTACAGTTGATTTATGTGTCGTTAACTTATGTGCAGGTACTTGTGAATTTGTAAAAGTCGGAGCAGCCACCACGTTCATTAAGAGAGATCATTTTGTTGAGTCTATAAGTTCGAACAGTATGCCAGCAGGAATTTTAAATCAAGTTGATTATGACAGTAAAAGCAAAAAGTTATATGACGGTGATTATGTAATCATGGTTTCTGATGGGGTGATTGATTGTGTTGAAGATGAGGACAAGGAGGGTTATTTTATAGATTTTATAAAAAACATTCCTTTTAAGTCACCGCAGGAAATTGCGAATGCAATTTTATCCGCTGCACTAGAAAAGCATGGTTATGTTCCAGCAGATGACATGACGGTCTTAGTTACTGGTATCTGGAAAAAGTAAATTGGAAGGTTGCTATTTTATAAAAGAAGATATAAAATACAGATAACCGTCTGAAGGATAGAAATAAGCTAATTATCGGAACACGATTTTAGTTTCGATAATCGGATTTACGGCGTAAATGAACGCCTTTTATCAGAAGTTTGAAAAGTAACTTCTGATAAGATTTAATACTAGGTTTAGAAATAGTCTTACTGAGAAAGACTTTAAGAGTACGTTAAGAAAGTTGTGAGGATGCAATGTTAAAGAAAGTGGAGAACTTTATAAAAGAACAGGGGATGCTTTCGCCTTTTGATACCGTTATCATAGGGGTATCTGGAGGTGCGGATTCGATATGCCTTTTAACATGCCTTCATAGGTTACGTGAACAGTATCATCTAAACCTGTATGCAGTTCATGTAAATCATATGCTGCGTGGGATGGAGGCGGATGAAGATGAAGCATTCGTTCGAACTATGTGTAACAGTTTATCCATTCCTCTTCACTGTGTTCGTGAGGATGTTAAGCGCATAGCAGAGCTTTCTGGGACTACGATAGAAGAAGCAGGAAGAAATTTGAGATACCTTAGCTTTGAACAGGAATGTGAACGTGTAAAAGCTCATAAAATAGCGGTAGCACATAATCGTAATGATAACGCGGAAACGGTGTTATTTCATCTGTTCCGTGGAACGGGTCTAACCGGTATGACAGGGATTCCGAAGAAGCGCGGTCAGATTATACGACCGCTTCTTTGCGTTACAAGAGGGGAGATTGAAACATTTCTTACCCATGAGCATATCTTTTATCGTATAGATAGCACGAACTTATCAAATGATTACACAAGGAATAAGATAAGACTTAGTATTCTTCCAATTGCAACAAATGAAATCAATGAAAGAGCGATAGAGCATATCACATCGTTATCCGACCAGTTATTAGAGGTTGCAAATTACCTAGAACAAGTGACAGCGAGAGAATTTAAACGAATTGCTACAGTATCTGAAGCGAAGGTAACGTTAGATGTAAGGGAATTTTCTACTTTTGAGGACTTAATAAAGCGTGAAGTCCTTCGAAAGGCAATCAAATCAATTAGTGGACTTAAAGATATTGAATCTATTCATCTCGTAGACGGAGTGAATCTGTGTAAATGCCAGGTTGGTAAGGAAATTCATTTGCCAAATCATATTATTGTTAAGCGAGGGTATAATACAATTATAGTTTATGATAGTCAGAAATACTCGGATAGAAATGATATGGTTAAGAATGACCTACTAGTCGATATTCCTCTTACAATTAAAAAAGAGGATTCTATGAAAAAAGGCACCGTTCAATTCGTAGATTTTTTGGGAAAACGCTTTGAAATAAGGCTGTTTCCATATGAAAATTCTTTGATTATTCCAAAAAATAGCTATACGAAATGGTATGATTATGATAAAATAAGAGATGCTGTTGTTTTAAGAACAAGACGTGAGGGCGATTTTCTTATGATCCATCCACAGGGTAAAACAAAAAGTTTAAAATCTCTGTTGGTTGATCAGAAAATACCGCGAGAGGAACGTGATAAGATACCCTTGGTAGCATGTGATAGTCATGTACTTTGGGCAGTGGGTGTTCGCTCAAGCGAGGCCTATCGTATAGATAAGGATACGAACTGGGTGTTATCCGTTACCACAGACAGATAGAAGCAAAGATAAGAGAAAGAGGTGCAATACAATGGCAGAAAATATAAAGGTACTCATATCAGAAGAGGAAATAAGCAAAAAGATTAAAGAACTTGGTGAAGCGATTAGTAAAGAGTATGCAGGAAAGACTCTACATTTAATTTGTGTATTAAAGGGTGGAGTGTTCTTTATGACAGAACTCTCTAAGCACATCACAATACCAGTGACCATTGACTTCATGTCTGTATCCAGCTACGGAGATTCTACGGTTAGCTCTGGACGTGTTAGAATTTTAAAAGATTTAGACGAAAGTATTGAAGGTCGTGAAGTTCTTGTAGTAGAGGACATCATTGATTCCGGAAGAACTTTATCATATTTGTTAGATTTATTAAAAAATCGCCAACCTAACAGCTTAAAGCTTTGTACTCTTTTAGATAAGCCTAGCAGAAGAGAGGTTGACGTTAATGTGGATTATACGGGCTTTCAGATTCCAGATGAGTTTGTAGTTGGTTACGGACTGGATTATGCCCAAATTTATAGAAATCTTCCATACATTGGAGCGGTTCAATCAGAATAACATAAAGGAGGTTTTGTATTGAAAAAGTCGATGAGGGGATATGGCTTTTATGTTATTATCCTACTAATTATTGTTTCAGCAGTCTATTTGTCTGAGAGTTTTGCTAGCAATAGCTCTGTAAAACACAGCTATGCGGATTATGTAGCAGATTTAAAAAGCGGTTCTGTAGCTTCTGTAGATATTTTTCAGAATCAAGAGGCGCCAACCGGCCGTGTTAAGGTTAATATGTCAGATGGAAAAAGTTATACCATCTATGTAACGAGTGCAGCAACTGCTGAAGCGGATGCAGCAGCAAATGGTATTGGTTCTTACGTACATGATATTGAGAAACCAAGCTGGTTTTTAACAAGCGTACTACCTTACTTAATTGGTTTTGTTATTATTATTTTAATGTTTTCTTTCCTAACCAGCCAAGTAAATGGTGGCGGTGGCGGTAATAACAAGGTGATGAACTTTGGAAAGAGCCGTGCCAAGATGACCATGGATGAAGGAAAAAATACAACATTTAAGAATGTTGCAGGTTTGGCAGAGGAAAAAGAAGAGCTAAAAGAAATCGTTGATTTCTTAAAAAATCCTAAGAAATTTATTCAGGTGGGTGCGCGTATCCCTAAGGGTGTTTTACTAGAGGGCCCTCCTGGTACTGGTAAGACATTACTTGCAAAGGCAGTAGCGGGTGAAGCAGGAGTACCATTCTTCTCTATCTCCGGTTCTGACTTCGTAGAAATGTTTGTCGGTGTTGGTGCATCCCGTGTTCGTGATTTATTCTCAGAAGCAAAGAAAAATAATCCTTGTATTATTTTCATTGATGAGATCGATGCTGTTGCCAGAAGAAGAGGTACTGGTATGGGCGGCGGTCACGACGAAAGAGAGCAGACCTTAAATCAGTTACTTGTTGAGATGGATGGTTTCGGTGCTAATGAAGGTATTATCGTTATGGCAGCTACCAACCGTGTCGATATTCTTGACCCAGCTATCCTTCGTCCAGGACGTTTTGATCGAAAGGTATTAGTAGGTAGACCAGATGTGAAGGGTCGAGAAGAAATTCTTGCCGTTCATGCTAAGAATAAACCACTTGGTGATGATGTTGACTTAAAACAAGTGGCTCAGACGACTGCAGGATTTACCGGTGCAGATCTTGAGAATTTGTTAAATGAAGCAGCGATTAGTGCTGCAAAAGAGGATAGAAGCTTTATTCTTGGTGAGGATATTAAGAAGTCCTTTATCAAAGTTGGAATTGGAACAGAGAAAAAGAGTCGTGTCATTTCAGACAAAGAGAAGAAAATTACTGCTTATCATGAAGCAGGTCATGCGATTCTTTTCCATGTTTTACCTGATGTTGGACCTGTTTATACAGTATCCATTATTCCAACAGGAGGAGCAGCAGGTTATACGATGCCGCTTCCAGAAAAAGATGAGATGTTTAATACCCGTGGTAAGATGCGTCAAGATATTATCGTAAGTCTTGGTGGTAGAATTGCAGAAGAATTAATTTTTGACGATATCACTACAGGTGCATCACAAGACATTAAGATGGCAACTAAGACTGCTCGTAGCATGGTTACTCGCTATGGTTTCACAGATAGTATCGGTATGGTAAACTACGAGAATGACGATGAAGAAGTATTTATCGGAAGAGATCTCGCACATACAAAGAATATGAGTGAAGCAGTTGCAAGTAAGATTGATGAAGAAGTTAAGAAAATCATTGATGATTGCTATAAAGAAGCAAAACGAATTCTCACAGAGAATATGCATGTACTTCATTCCTGTGCAGATCGCTTGATTGAAAAAGAGCGTATTACAAGAGAAGAGTTTGAATCTTTATTTGAAGTGCCAGAGGCTGTATAATCGAGATATGTAATTAAATAATAGCACCTGGATTCATAAGTGGATCCAGGTGCTTAATTATTGGCTAGAAATAATGTGAAATCGAACATCGCGGAAGGACTACTCTCTTGAACAAAGAAAAGCTTGGGCTAATGGGAATGTAAACCTTAAGGTATGGGATGAATGAGAATAACTAAGCTTGAGATTAGAAGCAAGGTTATAAAAATAACATGCAGAATATCGAATAGAGAGATAAAAAAGACAGGGCATAAAAGAGGGAACTTTATCCATGTTGAAATCTGACATATTTTACGTGCAATAAATAAAATGAATCGAATACGGTTGGCAATTTTACTAAAAACATTATTAATTTATTGTAAACTTTGTGCACACTTTATTACTACCTCATGCTATACTAATAAACGTAAACCCCAATACATTATATAGTTTTTGCTACACCCCATAAGTAACAAAAATACCTTCTCCGAAAAGGACAGCACCCGTGAAGCTGTCCTTTTTATTTTGTCAAAATTTGTCCATCGATGGTTCGTTTCTTAGATTTGTGCGGATGGTTTTTTATTGTAATGGGGATATTTATCATATAAAATAGAGGTACAAGGTTGTATATGACTAATTGGAGTGATGATGGTGTATCATGAGGAATGAGGTTAGGGAAGAGAGAATGGAAGATGGACAGTTAGATGTGGCCCCTTTTTGCAAAGAGGCTGTTTTTAGTGATGGAACTTTTATTTATCGAAGTCCACAGGAAGCCAATCTATTTGATCATGTGATGATCCGAATACGCGTTTGTCATAACAATTTAGATGAAGTTTGGCTGCGAAATAAGAATCAAAAACTTGGTATGAATCTTTGGCTTACGGAAGGGTTATTTGATTATTTCGAGGTAGCATTAGAGGTAAAG
>NZ_DAMADT010000001.1:106661-174821 GCF_031997925.1 Lachnoclostridium sp.
TATTATTTTGAGTTGGTAAAGGGTGAAAGGACATATTATTATAATACCGATGGTGTAACAGAGGAGATTGCACCAGAAAAAGCATTTACCATACTTGCTGGATATAAAACGCCTGACTGGGCAAAAGGAGCAGTATTTTATCAGATATTCGTAGACCGTTTTTATAATGGAGATGTGTCAAATGATGTGCTAGACAACGAGTATCATTACATAGGAGAAAGTGTGGCTCAGGTTTTAGACTGGAACAAGTATCCGGCTGTTAATGGAGTTAGGGAATTTTACGGTGGAGATTTGGCTGGTGTAATAAAGAAATTAGACTACTTAGAGGATTTAGGGATTGATGCTATCTATATTAATCCTATTTTTGTATCACCCTCCAATCATAAATATGATATACAAGATTATGACTTTGTAGATCCACACTATGGAGTTATCAAACTGGATGACGGAGAAAATTTGCCTTCCCAGAATAACAAGGAAGCGACTAGGTATATTAAGAGAGTAACAAGCTTAGAAAATCTTGAGGCTTCCAATCAATTATTTCAAACCTTAGTAGAAGAGGCACATAAGCGTGGAATAAGGATAATACTCGATGGTGTATTTAATCATTGTGGTTCTTTTAATAAATGGCTAGATCGTGAGTTGATTTATGAAGATGCAAAAGGCTATGAAAAAGGGGCCTTTGTTTCAAAAGAAAGCCCTTATCATACGTTCTTTCAATTCCTAGAGGATTCCTGGCCTTATAATGCAACTTATGATGGCTGGTGGGGGCATGATACTCTCCCTAAGTTAAATTATGAGAAGTCACAAAAACTCAGAGATTACATTATGGAAATAGCTAAAAAATGGGTTTCACCTCCATTTCATGCGGATGGTTGGAGGCTTGATGTAGCTGCTGACTTAGGCTATACCGCAGAATATAATCATCAGTTCTGGAAGGAGTTTCGAAAGGCAGTAAAAGAAGCGAATCCAGAAGCTCTAATCCTAGCAGAGCACTATGGAGATCCATCGGAATGGCTACAGGGTGATGAATGGGATTCAGTAATGAATTATGATGCCTTTATGGAACCAGTAACTTGGTTTTTTACGGGAATGGAAAAGCATAGTGATCAATATCGTGAGGATATGTTATCGAACCATAGTAACTTTATAAATGCAATGAATTATTTTACGGGTAAATTCCAGACTCAGTCACTACAAGTAGCAATGAATGAGCTTTCCAATCATGACCACTCAAGGTTTCTAACAAGAACGAATCGAAGGGTTGGTAGAACCAATAGTGTCGGAGCCAAGGAAGCAGAAGAAGGAATCCAAATGGCAGTTATGAGAGAAGCTGTGGTACTTCAGATGACTTGGCCAGGAGCACCAACCATTTATTATGGGGATGAAGCTGGGGTATGTGGATGGACTGATCCGGATAATCGAAGAACTTATCCTTGGGGAAATGAGGACAAAGAGTTAATTCGTCTTCACAAGGAACTAATACGATTACGAAAATCATATCAAGCACTAAAGGTAGGTTCCATGAAATTTTTAACTTCATTTCGTGGTGTGATTAGCTATGGGCGATTTGATTTAGAAGATCAGTTTTTAGTGTTATTAAATAACAATGATTACGAGGTAATGGTTTCCGTACCAGTATGGGAAATTGGTATTCCAAATGATTGCCCAATGATTCGTATGTTTGCGACAGACGATGTTGGTTTTGCTGTGGATGCTAAGGTATATTATCCAGAGCAAGGAGAATTATCATTGAAATTAAAGGCGCGTTCTAGTATTGTTGCAAAAAATTATCCAAAGAGACTGATGTTCTTAAAATAAAATGAAAAAATTACCATAAAAATATTTAAAAAATTTTTCAATAAGGGCTTGTACAATGAAGATAACTGTGCTATAATCAATCCTTGTCAGTACCATGGATGGGTTCCCGAGTGGCCAAAGGGGGCAGACTGTAAATCTGTTAGCGACGCTTTCGAAGGTTCGAATCCTTCTCCATCCACTTAGCCGGCGTGGCGGAACTGGCAGACGCACAGGACTTAAAATCCTGCGGGACTAATCTCCCGTACCGGTTCGATTCCGGTCGCCGGCATCTAATATCTGACTTTAAGATATTAGATACGAAATCAACTTAAGTTTTTCTAAGAACATATTTACAAACATGAGATATCTTTATCTCGAACATAATTCACATGCGGGTGTAGTTCAATGGTAGAACACTAGCCTTCCAAGCTAGATACGTGGGTTCGATTCCCATCACCCGCTTTTTTTGTACGCAAAAATACCAGAAAGGAGCCAGCTATGAAAATCTTATTAACTGCAATCAATGCAAAATATATTCACTCTAATCCTGCAATATACTACTTAAAGAGTTATGCAAAGGAATATAGAGATTATATCGAGTTAGCGGAATATACGATAAATCAATATACCGATGATATTCTGCAAAGTATATACCGAAAGAGGCCAACTATGTTAGCGTTCTCCTGTTACATCTGGAACATTAGTATGGTAGAAGAGATCATTCGAGAATACCGTAAGCTTGATGATAGTGTTAAGATTTGGCTTGGTGGCCCTGAGGTAAGTTATGACCCAGAGGAATGCCTAAAGCGTCTTCCTGAAATAGATGGAATTATGATAGGGGAAGGTGAGGCTACTTTTGAGGAGTTAGCCTCGTATTATTTAAAACAAGAGGATTGGAATGCCGATTGTAAAACAGGAGATGTAAGTAAAACTTTAGCAGATATTGAAGGTATTGCTTACCGTAGGGAGAATGGGGAGATTAACAAATCCAGCGCTCGTGAACCGATGGATTTTTCTAGGCTTCCGTTTTTATACAAAGAGGCGATGGAATTATCCGAGTTTTCAAATCGAATTATCTATTATGAGACCAGCAGAGGCTGCCCATTTTCCTGTAGCTACTGTCTTAGTTCGATTGATAAAAGAGTACGTTTTCGAGATCTTGATTTAGTGTATCAAGAGCTTGGTCTATTTTTAGATAAAAAGGTAGCTCAAGTTAAGTTTATTGACCGTACCTTTAACTGCAAGAAATCTCATGCGATGGGTATCTGGCAATTTATTAAAGAGCATGATAATGGAATTACGAATTTTCACTTTGAGATTGCAGCAGATATCTTAGATGAGGAGCAACTATCCTTATTAGAAACGCTTCGTCCAGGATTAATCCAATTAGAAATTGGAGTACAATCAACTAATGATAGGACAATTGGTGCAATCAATCGTCGTATGGACCTTTTTAAGGTAAGTGAGAATGTAGACAGAATAAAAAAAGCAGATAACATCCACCAGCACTTAGATTTAATTGCAGGTCTACCATTTGAGGATTATACTAGTTTTGGGACCTCATTTAATGAAGTATATGCTATGAGACCGGACCAGCTACAGCTTGGATTTTTAAAGGTGTTAAAGGGCTCATACATGGAGGAAGTAAGTAAGGAATATGGTATCGTATATAAAGCGAAACCCCCTTATGAAGTTTTGTACACGAAATGGCTTTCCTATGATGATGTAATACGTCTAAAAGGGGTAGAAGAAATGACCGAGGTATATTATAACAGCGGGCAATTTAAGGAAACCCTAGCATTTATAGAACATTTTATAAAATCACCATTTCATTTTTATGAAGACCTCGCAAAATTTTATGAAACTTCCGGATTATTTGGATTAAACCATAACAGAATTCGCAGATATGAAATTTTGCTTGAATATTTAATAGAACGATTTGATTCAAAAGTTGTATCTGTAGCAAAGCAGATGATGATATTTGATTTATACAAAAGAGAGCGTTTAAAGACAAGACCTTCCTTTGCGCCATATCCTGAGGAGTATAAAAAGGTATTTAAAGCTTATTTGACTTCGCAAGGAACGAATAAAAAGGGTGAACAATTACATTTAGAGCACTTTGATTATGACATTATAGAGGCAGCTTCTACTGGAAATATTGTTGAGAAAGACCTTATTATAAAGTTTGATTATCAAAAGAAAACAATACTTCATGGCGAAGCTGAGTTTACCATCCTTACGCAAAAGGAAATTGAAACTATGAAGTGTGAAGAGAATATCTAAGGCGCCAAAAGATGCCGCCTAAGATATTCTAAAACTTCACACTAGATTCTTGGATACTAGACAGGCATGATTTAATGTGGCTGAAAGGAGTATACGAATGGCACGTGAGGACGAAATCAAAAAAAAGAGACTTAGTAAAGCGGAAAAAGATAGAATTGATGCGATCTTAGCTCTGTTAAGCGAGCATTATTCGATGGAATATAAATGTTACTTGAATCACGAAACGCCGTGGCAGTTGCTAATTGCTACGATGCTTAGTGCGCAGTGTACGGACGAGCGTGTCAATATCGTGACGAAGGACTTGTTTGTGAAATATAAAAGTGTCGAGGATTTTGCAAACGCAGATCTAAGTGAATTAGAGAAGGATGTCCATTCTACAGGCTTTTATCGAAATAAAGCAAAGAATATTATTTCTTGTTGTCAAACACTGCTGAGAGAATACCATGGGGAAGTACCAAACGATATCGATGCTCTAACAAACCTAGCTGGAGTTGGAAGAAAGACTGCTAATGTAATACGTGGTAATATCTTTCATGAGCCAAGTATTGTAGTAGATACACATGTAAAACGTATCTCTAAAAAGCTTGGATTTACCAAAGAAGATGACCCAGTAAAGGTTGAATATGATTTGATGAAAATAATTCCAAAAGATCATTGGATTCTTTATAACATACAGGTTATAACACATGGTAGAGGGTTATGTACTGCTAGAAATCCGCAATGTGACCGATGCTTTTTATCACATCTATGTAAAGATAATATGAAAAATGTTAAGGTAAGGAAGTAAAAGTAAAATCTTTTACTCAGGAAGTTTATGTCTGTAAAATTTACATTTTAAATGCCACGTAGTGGCAATGAGGTTATGAGCAAGTAGCGTAAGCGGATTGCGAATATCCGCTTTGACTACGTTTGTAAAATGAACTAGAATGGGGGTTCGGATGAATTTCTTAGCAATAGATTTAGAAACAACCGGACTTAGTCCGGAAAAAGATCGAATCATTGAAGTGGCTGCCATACGCTATATTGATGGTAAGCCAAAGGAATGTTTTGAAAAACTAGTTAATCCAGGGTGTCCATTGCCTGAAAGAATCGTTGAATTAACTGGAATTACAGAAGATATGCTTGTAGGTGCAATGACAGAGAGGGAAGTAATTGAAGAATTTCTAACTTTTACTGGAGAAGATGTACTTCTAGGGCATAACGTATCTGTTGATTATAGCTTTATAAAAACTGCAGCGGATAGGTTAAAGATAGGGTTTGAGCGACAAGGTATTGATACGCTCTATTTATCTAGAACATTAAAAGCTGATCTTGAGAAAAAGAGTCTCGAAGCGATGTGTGAGCATTATGGGATAATAAGAGAATGCAGCCACAGAGCATTGGAAGATGCGATAGCGGCTGCAACTTTATATCAGAAATTGTATGATGAATTTAATAATAATTTTGAAGCATCGTTTCTTCCAGTAGAATTAAAATACAAGGTAAAGAAGCAAGAACCAATGACAGAGAAGCAAAAAAAGTACTTGCTTGATTTGGTCAACTATCATAAAATAGAGGTGCCATTAGGGTTTGCTGATTTTAGTAAAAGTATGGCTTCAAGGTTTATTGATAAAACAATTTTACATTATGGTAGGATGAAAAGATAAATCTTTTCAATCCTTGAAATTTGTACCTGCGTAATCCTCGGCACAAATTTCACGTGCGCAAAGAACGTGCGCAAATTACTCCTCCTCTTTCCCGTACATTTTATATAATTGATCTAAGATTGAATCTTTTAAGATGGTTTGTAATCCCCTTGCACGGGTAATGAGGGATGATATTTCTTCCTTTCTATCAAACTCAAGATAAAGTTTTGCAAGTAAAGTGTAAGAACTACTGATGTCACTCCCAATCGAGAGTGCAAATTCTAAAACATTAGCTGCTTGCTGCTTTTCACCTTTCTCATATAGCAGGTTTGCCCATTTGTTTAAGAGTCTTATGAGGTTGGTAAAGTTTTGATCATACGAACTTAAAAGATTAAGGTTAGCAATTCCATACTCAAGTTTTAAGTCTGTATTGGTAATATGAGACAGGTTGACAATCTTTTGTTCGCGAAGTTCATACAACTGTTTTTGAATTTGAGCTAGTTCGATATCACCGGTTTCCTTAAAAGGTAGGGAGTCGTAAGGAATCGTGATATAAGACAGAGTAGATAAGTCCTTTTTACGAACTAAGTTGGACTGATTTTCTTTGTCCCAGAAAATCTTGGAATTTTTCTTGGAATTTTTTTCAGATTTTCTTTTTTGATAAGCAATCCAAGCTCCAAGTATTAGAATGATACCAAGTATAATAGGCATAGTGTTATTCCTTTCTTATGTTAATTTTATTGGAAAAGAGGTGTATGTATGTTTCGTAATAAAAAGACGCAACGAATCATGGCAGTTGTACTTTGTGTAGTACTCATTTTAGCGATGGTAGTGCCAACAATTTTAAGTATCTTCGCGTAACAGAAAAAATAATGCGGTTACGCGTTTTAAAACGAATTTGCAATAGCATATACTTAAGAAAAATATACATAAATATATTCCAAATGTCAAACAATAGAGCATAAGAGATATTGATGGAGGCAATCATGAAAATGAAACGAAATGTCCTTATGACTACACTATTAAGTTTGATGGTAATAATTTGTGTAGGATGCAATAATGAAGCCCCACCAAAGGAACAGAATCATACTTTGGATGGGGCTTTATTTGATGTAACACCTTCCATTTCACCAGAGTCGGTAACAGTAACACCAAACGCCGATTTCATTGCAGATGAAGGAAAAGAAGCAATTACGGAAAATACAACTCCATTAAAGCCAGGAAATGTAGAAATCGATGCCAATGCAATTTTGGGGCAATACACAACCTACTTTTACAACTCATCGAAAGCAAGAAAAAATAATATTGTGAATGCGGCTAAGAAAATGCATCTTAAAGTTGTAAATCCAGGTGAGGTATTCTCAACCGTTAAGGCCATTTCTCCGATTACAAAAGAAAATGGTTACGATGATGCAGGGACCTATCAAGATGGTAGCGTTGTCAATGCAATTGGTGGAGGAGTTTGTCAAGTATCCACCACGCTATACAATGCAGTGCTGGGGGCTGAATTAAAAGTTACGGAACGGCATCCTCATTCCATGACAGTGAGTTATGTGGAACTTGGTAGGGATGCAGCGATTGCTGGTGATTATATGGATTTTTGCTTTCAAAATACCTTAGAAACTCCGATTGTAATTGAAGCGATTGCAGATCCAGCGGGTAGTATATCAGTACGAATCCGTGGAGTAGAAACAAGAGATAAAAGTAATCGTAAAGTTTCTTATGAATCGGTTATTCTCGAAACGACTGAGCCAGGTCCTGCAGTTATTACTTACGACAAAAATCAACCGAAGAATTATTTGAAAGTTACACAGTCTGCTCATAGTGGTTATAAAGTTGAACTATACCGTTTAATCTACTACCAAGGAGAACTTATCGACCGTATTTTATTAAATACAAGTACGTATGAGGCATCTCCACAACATCTAACCATCGGAATTAAATAGTTTATGGCAGAAATTTTCCAAGAATTTATTGAAAGAAATTCTAGGATGTTGTATAATAGCGCTTAATTGTACTGTCAAACCTAGAAATAATGCTAGTTAAGTATCAGTTTTCAAGAATTGTGAATGAGAAGCGAGGGGGGTATCTTAATATAAATCGTTTCGAAAACTAGCACATTGTTTCTAGGAAAGTACGTTAAAAAGAATGGAGAAAGATATGAAAACGGGAAAAGTAAGCGAGGTTATTTTAAAACGTTCCGTCTTAAAGTTTTTAGGAACGAAACAAAAGAATACACCCGTGATTAGTCTGGATGCAGGTAGGATTTTTTATGATGAAAGTACTGATTTGCTTTTCGCAACAGCATCTATGCAGGGCAATCAGTTTGGGCTAATAGAATCAGTTTTTCACCGAGCAGTGAATAATATCTATGCAAAGGGTGGAAAACCGATTGCAGTATCTGTTGCTTTAACACTGCGAAGACATGCAGATGAACAGGAACTGAAAGTTTATAGTAAAGAATTGAATCGATTAAGTACATTGTATTCCATTCCAGTGTTATCTGGAGAAACGATGGTAGGTGCAGGGGCGACACAAAACACTATAACGATTCATGCAACAGGAAAAGTTAATAAGCAATCAAATACGATGGATAAAAAGCAGGAATCGATAGAAGATTCCATAAAAGATTATCAAATCGTAATGTCTAAATATATTGGATTAGCCGCAACGAAACTTTTAATTGAATCGAGGAAAGAAAAATTAAAAGAACGTTTAACAGAGAGTTTTTTAGCAGGTGGTAAAAAAATCGGCGAACTTCTATCGATACAAAAGGATATGGAAGTTTCAAAGGATTTTGATATCGTATGCTCCCATGATGTGTCTGAAGGGGGTATCTTTGCGGCACTTTGGGAGATCGGGGAATCATTGCAGTGTGGAATGGAGATTGCCTTAGATTCCATCTTACTAATTCAAGAGACCATTGAAGTATGTGAGGCTCTTGATCTTAACCCTTACTTACTTTATTCCGGTGGGTGTGTTTTATTTGTTACAAAAGAGGGAGAGTCATTGGTAGAAAAATTAAACAGTGAAGGTATCCCTGCCTCAGTGATTGGTAAAACAACAAACACTCCAGACAGGATTGTAAGGAAAGAGGATGAAATACGTTATCTTGAGCCTTTTAAGGGCGATGAGATATATAAGGGTCTATCCGAGTAGACTCATTCGCATTGGGAAAATGATTCCCTTTGACATTTAGTAAAGGAGAGGAATAGCATGAGAGAGAAGATTTTGAAAGCGATTGACAAGAACAGTAAATTAACTGCCAAAGAACTGGCGGTGATGATAGACGCCGAGGAGGCAGCAGTCGCGGCCGCGATCAAGGAATTGGAAGCAGAATCCATCATTTGTGGGTATCCTACTCTGATTAACTGGGATAAAACCGAAAGTGAGAAGGTTACTGCTTTAATTGAAGTAAAGGTTACTCCACAAAGGGGCCAAGGCTTTGACCGTATCGCGGAACGTATCTATAAATTTGAAGAGGTAGAGTCAGTATATTTAATGTCTGGCGGTTTCGATCTTACCGTAATTATTGATGGTAAGAGTATGCGTGAGGTAGCGAATTTCGTATCAAGTAAGCTCGCCCCTATGGAGGCTGTTTTAAGTACAGCCACCCACTTTGTATTAAAGAAATATAAAGAGCATGGTATGCCGCTAGTGCATGAAAAAGAAATGAAAGATGCAATCTCTCTCGGTGTGGGAGAGCCAGATTTTGATACTCCTTGGCATATTCGTGAGGAGGGTATTTATTCGTTAGAAAAAGGTAGGACTTTTTATACTTCAAATTCCGGACTTGTTGAACTAAGAAAAGAGATTTGTAATTATTTATATCGCAGATGCAATTTAACTTATGATTACCGCCATGATGTAATCGTTACGGTTGGAGGTAGCGAGGCAATTGATGCTGCACTTCGCGCAATGATAGATGAAGGGGATGAGGTACTAATCCCGCAGCCAAGCTATGTGTCTTACTTACCATGCGTATTATTAGCAGATGGTAAGCCAGTTATCATAGAGTTAAAGAATGAGAATAATTTTAAATTAACCAAGCAAGAGTTGTTAGATTCGATAACAGACAAAACAAAAATCTTAGTCTTACCATTTCCAAATAACCCAACTGGAGCAATTATGACCGAAGAAGAGTTAAAGGAAATTGCAGAAGTAGTTATTGAGAAGGATTTATTTGTTCTATCGGATGAAATCTATAGTGAGCTTACGTATGGTACGAAGCATGTATCCATTGCAAGTCTACCTGGTATGAAGGAAAGGACTATTGTTATCAATGGTTTCTCTAAATCCTATGCAATGACAGGCTGGAGACTAGGCTATGCAGCTGGTCCAAAAGCAATTATTGAGCAGATGACTAAAATCCATCAATTTGCTATCATGTGTGCGCCAACCACAAGTCAGTATGCTGCAGTGGAAGCACTTCGTGCAGGTGATCCAGATGTGGAGATGATGCGAGATGATTATGATAAGCGGAGAAGATATGTAGTAAATGCGCTACATGAAATGGGATTAGAATGTTTTGAACCATTCGGTGCTTTCTATGTATTTCCATGCATTAAGAGTCTTGGAATGACCAGTGATGAATTTGCAAATGCTTTACTTCATGAAGAAAAGGTAGCAGTAGTACCTGGTACAGCATTCGGAGATTGTGGCGAAGGTTTTCTTCGTATATCCTATGCTTATTCTATTGAGAATTTAAAAGAAGCATTAGAAAGAATGGCTAGGTTTGTAAAAAAACACAGATAATGTGAAAATAAGTTGATAATATATTCCAAAACGTGATATAATCAAAGAAAAAATGGAACATTTTAGAGAATAAGCGCACATAACTTATCACTTACTCCTTAGAGTTTAGTGCTAAGTCTATGTGATTTGCTTATTATCTTACTGTTAACAATAAGATAGCATCAAACGTATTTCTACTGTATGGATAAAGCGTGTTGATACATAGGAGGGAAAATGGCGGTTATAAGCGCAGACTATATAAATCCGTTTTTAATAGCAGCAACCAAAGTACTGAAAGACATGGTAATGATTGATGCCAAAGTAGGTAAGCCATCCACAAAAGAAGCAGTAATTGCGGATCAGTCATTACTTATCATGCTTGGAGTAACTGGGGAGATGAGTGGTCAGGTTATCTTAAGCTTTGAAGATAAGGTAGCACTCGATATCGCATCTAAAATGTGTATGATGACCTTAACCGAACTGGATGATTTGTCTAAGAGTGCCATCTGTGAGCTATGTAACATGATTTTAGGTAATACAGCAACTGTATTTTCTACCAAAGGAATCGAAGTGGATATCACGCCTCCGACGATGTGTACAGGAACTGTGAAGTTTACAAATAACTTTGCTGCAAATATTTGTATTCCATTAATTTATGATGATGGTAAAACGATTGAAATTAACGTTGCAATAAAAGGAAACTAACTCGGGTGCTGCCATATGGTAGCACCCTTAAATGTTTGAAAGGAAGAGTGAAAGAAAATTTATTATTTTTTTTACTCGGATATTTGTGTTTACATCGTCCTCAGCACAAATATCCAGCCTACTAAGTAGGCTTCGGATGCGCAAAAAGATGCGAAGGAAAGGGAAAACTATGAATATTGTATTATTTGAGCCAGAAATTCCTGCGAACACAGGTAATATAGGTAGAACTTGCGTGGCCACCGGAACTAAGCTACACTTAATTGAGCCACTGGGATTTCGTTTAGATGAAAAAGAAATTAAGCGTGCGGGTCTTGATTATTGGAAAGACTTAGACGTTACTGTATATGAAAACTATGATGATTTTTTGCGAAGAAATCCAAATGCAAAAATCTATATGGCAACAACGAAAGCTAGACATGTGTATACAGAAGTTTCTTATGAACCGGATTGTTTTATTATGTTCGGAAAGGAAAGTGCAGGAATACCAGAGGAAATCTTATTAGATAATAAGGATACCTCTATTCGTATCCCAATGATTGGAGAAATCCGTTCTTTGAATCTTTCCAATTCTGTAGCAATTGTACTATATGAGGCATTAAGACAGCAAAACTTTGATCATATGCGTCTACTTGGAAATCTCCATCATCATTCTTGGGAGGAAGCAAAATAAGTTTTTTGGGTAGGAAATAGGATACGATAGGGAAAGGATTAGTAAAGCTAATAGATATTAGTTTAGTCCTAATCCTATATCGTATCCTTTGTTTTATTCATGACAAGGAAAAGTTAATGATGTTCTTTTCATGAATAACTAAAATATCTGAAAAACAAGCTTTAAATAATCACAGTTAGTAATAGAGTTGTTTTACTTTTATTATAAAATATAGTAAAATAAGAGTGCCTCTATCGTTGTGGATTTCAAGGGATTTGCACTTGAAGCATTGATCAGTGACAATGAGGAGCGATGTTTGATATATTATGGGAGTTAGAACATCTTGATTTGTATGTGTGCTAAGCACACAGATGGGAGTTATTATGAATGAAAAAGCGTTACGTACATTGGAATATCATAAAATTATAGAAAAACTCAGTGCTCTTGCTGGTTCTTCTCTTGGACGGGAAAAGTGTCATCAGCTATTGCCACTAACCAAACTAGAAGATATTGTTCAGATGCAACAAGAGACAACGGATGCACTAACAAGACTCTATGCAAAGGGTACACTCTCCTTCTCTGGAATACCAGATATTAGAGATACTCTGATGAGATTAGAGATAGGTGCATCCTTGGGAGCTGGTGAGTTATTAAAAATCAGCTCTGTTTTGACTGCAACATTAAGAGCTAAAAATTATGGTTATAATCAAAAGAACAACGAGGAAACGGAGGAAGCTGCGCAAGATACCTTAACAGAACGTTTCCATTTATTAGAACCGTTATCTCCAATCAATAATGAAATCAGACGTTGTATTATCTCGGAAGAAGAAATTGCAGATGATGCAAGCCCAGGATTAAAGAGTGTAAGAAGACAGATTAAACTAACGAATGATAAGGTACACGAGCAACTTGGAAGTATCTTAAATTCTGCTTCTACCAAGGGAATGCTTCAGGATGCAATTATCACGATGAGAAACGGTAGATATTGTCTTCCAATTAAGCAAGAATATAAGAATACTTTCCAAGGCATGATGCATGACCAGTCTTCTACTGGATCAACCGCTTTTATTGAGCCAATGGCGATTGTTAAGTTAAATAATGAACTTGCTGAGCTTGCGATACGCGAGCAGGAAGAGATAGAGAAAATACTTGCTGAACTTAGTAATCTGGTAGCTACAGAGAAATATAATCTTAAGTATAATCAGACTACGTTAGCGGAACTGGATTTTATCTTTGCACGTGCGGGGCTGTCAAAGAATATGAAGGCAAGTCAGCCACATTTTAATAATCATCACTACATTAATATTAAAAAGGGACGTCACCCACTGATTGACCCTAAGAAAGTCGTGCCGATTGATATCTATCTTGGCGATAAGTTTGATCTATTAGTTATAACAGGACCAAACACGGGTGGTAAAACCGTATCGTTAAAAACTGTTGGTTTGTTTACGTTAATGGGACAGGCTGGGTTACACATTCCTGCATTCGATGGCTCAGAATTATCAATATTTGAGGAAGTATATGCAGATATAGGTGATGAGCAGAGTATTGAACAAAGCTTAAGTACCTTTTCTTCTCATATGACCAATACCGTTTCTATATTAGAACATGCTAACGAAAATTCCTTAGTACTATTTGATGAACTTGGTGCCGGAACAGATCCAACGGAAGGTGCTGCTCTTGCGATGGCAATTCTAAGTTACCTTCATCAAAGAAAGATTCGTACCATGGCAACCACACATTATAGCGAGTTAAAAATATTCGCTCTCTCCACAGAAGGAGTATCGAATGCATGCTGTGAATTTAGCGTAGAAACCCTTCAACCTACGTATCGTTTATTGATCGGTATACCTGGTAAGAGTAATGCGTTTGCAATATCCTCTAAGCTTGGATTATCGAATTATGTTATTGAAAAAGCGAGAGAATTTATCGGTACAAAGGACGAAAGCTTTGAAGATGTCATTAGTAATCTAGAAGCTAGCCGTATGGCGATGGAGAAAGATAAAGCAGAGGCAGAGCAATACAAAAAAGAAGTAGAAGAATTAAAACGAAAGTTAGCGGAAAAGAATACAAAGATTGATGCTGCAAAAGATCGGATACTTAGAGAAGCGAATGAAAAAGCTAGGACTGTTCTTCAAGAAGCAAAGGACTATGCGGATGAAACCATTCGTAAGTATAATAAGTGGAGTGCGGGTGGCGCGAACAATAAAGAAATGGAGAACGAACGTGCTGCCTTACGTGAAAAGCTGGGAGATACGGCTTCTAGTCTAGCTTCTAAAGAAAAAAAGAACCGCAAGCAGCATAAACCTTCCGACTTTAAGGTTGGTGACTCTGTTCACGTGATTAGTTTAAATTTAAAGGGTTCTGTAAGTACTCTTCCAAACGCAAAGGGAGACTTATATGTACAAATGGGAATATTACGATCCCTTGTAAATATTTCAGACCTAGAATTAATTGATGAAGAAACGATAGTTGCTCCAACGATGACGAAAACCCAAAGCGGTAAGATCCGTATGAGTAAATCGTTATCGATAAGTCCAGAATTAAATATTATTGGAAAGCGTGTGGATGAAGCACTCCCAATGGTGGATAAATACTTAGATGATGCTTATCTTGCTCATCTGCCACAAGTTACGATTATTCATGGTAGAGGCACAGGTGCGCTAAAAGATGCAGTTCATGCACATCTAAAAAGAACCAATTACGTAAAGAGCTATCGTGTAGGTGGATTTGGTGAAGGTGACCATGGGGTTACGATTGTTGAATTTAAGTAAGTGACTACTGAGAAGGCATGGTTACAGACTACGAGCGGGCATGTTTTCAATATTGTGCTGCCACATAAATTCGCAGATTTGTGGTAGAATGGAGGTTAGTATGGCAACAAAGCAAAAGATTTTAATTGTGGATGACGATGCCAATATTGCAGAGTTAATTTCACTGTATTTGATGAAGGAATGCTTTGATACCAAGATCGTCTATGATGGGGAAGAGGCGATTACACAGTATCGGGAATATCAGCCTAATTTAATTCTCTTGGATTTGATGTTACCAGGAATTGATGGCTATGAAGTATGCAGAGAAGTTAGAAAGACCAGCACGGTACCGATTATCATGCTCTCTGCGAAGGGAGAGATCTTTGACAAGGTTTTAGGGCTTGAACTTGGTGCAGATGATTATATGATAAAACCCTTTGACACGAAGGAGTTGGTAGCAAGAGTAAAGGCAGTACTTCGGCGCGTAGTGCCATCACAGTCAACATCAGAGCAGGTAATTATGCAGGAGCTGGGTGATTTTGTGTCTTACCCTGATCTTGTCATCAATCAATCGAATTATTCGGTAACTTACTTCGGGGATTCCATTGAAATGCCACCAAAAGAATTAGAGTTGTTTTATTTTCTTGCTTCTCATCCGAATCAGGTTTTCACAAGAGAACAATTACTAGATCATATCTGGGGTTATGAGTACATTGGAGATACAAGAACCGTGGACGTTCATATCAAGCGTTTGCGTGAGAAAATTAAGGATCATACCTCATGGAGACTTTCCACGGTATGGGGAATTGGATATAAATTTGAAGTGAAGAAAAATTAGTCCATATCGTAGGAAATATCAGGTGTTAAAGCGCCAGAATAGAGGATGCTATGAAGAGAACAGCATTTGTAAAATTAATTCTATGTTATTGCTTTGCTGCGATTTCGATGTTTCTGCTTTTAAATACCTTTGGGGTTAAATTTATGGAAAATAAGCTGATGGATCGAAAGAAGGATGAGCTTTATAATGAGGCATCCATTATTGTTACTGACTATGCTACTGAGATGGTAGAACAGTTGCGAGTTATAGATAATTTTCTTGGTACTCGAATTTGGATTGTCAGTAAAGACGGTACTATAGTAGCAGATACAAGAAGCAATGCAATAGGGATAAATATTACAAATCTGGATGCTAATTTTTTAGAGCAGACATTTTCGGAAAATGTATATTTTAAGGGGATATTTACAGAACCTATGCTTAGTGTTGTAGTGCGTATTCCTTATAACTATTCCATTAAAGGGTATGTTTGTATCCATATGCCAATGGATAGTATTCGAAGTGAAAGCATTTATTATATTGATGTAGTCAATGTCTGTTACTTAGTATTTTTAATCATTTTATTCTTAATTTTTTTGATTATCTATTATATTACGGTTTTTCCAGTACGTCGTATTACAATAGTTTGCAGTGAATATGCCAAAGGAAACTTTGATGAACCAATGGAAATACGGACGAATGATGAGTATAGGGAATTAGCGAATAGCGTCAAATACATGGCAGATGAACTTAAGAATTTAGATGATTATCAGAAAAAGTTCGTGGCTAACATCTCTCATGATTTCCGTTCCCCTCTTACCTCGATTAGAGGGTATGCAGAAGCTATGAGAGATGGGACAATACCATATGAGATGCAAAATAAATATCTTGATATTATTTTATTTGAAACAGAGCGTTTGACAAAGTTAACAACAAACCTATTATCCTTAAATAGTTTTGATAATAAAGGTACGTTACTTGATCTTTCTTCCTTTGATATCAATGCTGCTATAAGAAAGACAGCAGCTACCTTCGAAGGACAATGCACAAAGAAGCGTATTGTGTTTAATTTAGAATTCTCAGCGAAGGAAACTTTTGTAGATGCGGATATTGACAAGATTCAACAGGTCCTCTATAACTTGATCGATAATGCGATTAAGTTTAGTAATGTAGATTCCACAATCAAGGTGACAACGGAAGAGAAGGGTTCAAAGGTCTTAATATCGGTAAAAGATCACGGAATAGGAATTCCGAAAGATAGCATTAAAAAGATTTGGGAACGTTTTTATAAGACAGATTCCTCAAGAGGAAAAGATAAGAAGGGAACTGGCCTTGGGTTATCGATTGCGAAGGAAATTATTACCTCCCATGATGAAAATATTAATGTTGTCAGTACTGAGGGTGTTGGAACAGAATTTATTTTTTCTCTAAAGAAAACAGATTATTAAAAGCCGGTAGAAAAGCCTAAAAAGACTAAGGTAAAACAGGCGGCAAAGCCTTTGGTTTGGAAATAATGTCGAAATACAGTAAAATACCGCAAAAACGTAGCTTTATTGTTTACAGTTTCTTCATAGTTAGTTCATAAGTCTGTGCTAGAATGATAAGACAGGCACAATTGATACTTATGTATGCGTAAGGAGAGCACATATGGAAACAAAGACACCTGAACCTGAGAAAGAGTTTCGCTTTATTCAGGAAAAAGTAGTACCAAGGAGAAAACACAAGGTGAAAAAAATGGTGTATGCCGCTGTTTTTACTGTGGTACTTGCAGTTATTTTTGGACTGGTGGCAAGATATGTATTCATAAAATCGAATCATTTTTGGATTAAGGTACTTGGAATTGATACGACTGAAAGAGAACAGATTACTTTCCCATCCGAAGGGGCAGAGAATCCTACAGGATCTGATGGTACAGGGGAGAATGTTACGATAACACCGAGTATCAGTACGACACCAGAACCAACTGCTACTATTACAGGGGTTCCGGATAACGAAGATCAAGTAACGGTTGTTGAGAAGAAAATAGAAGCTACCGTGGAAGATTATGAACGTATGCTATTTGAATTAAAGAAAGTTGCTACTTCGGCTACGAGCGGTTTAGCTGTGGTAACAGCCATAGAAAATCAAGTAGATTGGTTTGATGAAACGTATGAAACCAAACGCACTACTACCGGTATCATTATTGCGGAAAATAATGCAGAATTACTTGTTTTAACGAGTCTAGATAAGATTAATGGTGCTAGTGATTTAGAAGTAACATTTAACTCCAGCTTTAGTGTTTCTGGTTTTACCGTTTCCGGTAAACTATGGTCTTATGATAAAGATTATAATCTAGCAGTAGTTGCAGTTAAATTAAAAGATATACCACCACAGAAAATGTCATCAATAAAGATTGCAGATCTAGGAGAATCGTATTCGATTACGCTTGGTGCGCCAGTGATTGCACTTGGAAAGCCTGATGGATATAATGGCTCGATGATGTTTGGTATGGTCTCTAGCAGTGGTGATTCCTATTACATTATGGATAATCGCCTTGATGTATTTCATACTAATTTGAATGTAAATAATAACAGTGATGGTGTCATTATCAATACAAAAGGACAGATTATTGGTATCATGTCTGAAAAGATGAAGGATACTGCAAATCCGGATGTAAATACAGTGGTTGGTATCTCTAGGTTAAAACCAGTCATAGAAAAACTAGCCAATAAAACCGAGAGAGTTACTTTTGGAATTATAGGTGAAGATATTCCTTCCGATGTCTTACAATCCTTTAATTTATCTACAGGAATTTATGTAACAGAAGTTCGTTCTGATTCACCAGCATTTAATGCAGGGATTAAGCAGGGGGATATTATTACTCAGGTGAATGAATACTCAGTTACCAACATATCTAATTTCGCTAGTATTTTAAATAATTACAAACCGAAAGAAATCGTGACTGTTGTGGTTCAACGAAAGGTTAAGCAAGAACTTTCGGAAAAGAGTATTAAGGTTGTACTGGAACTAAAAGAATAGATGTTTAATAATTATAGAAATAATTCAACAAGAAGAAGCACGCCTAGCGAACTTATCCTTGTCATGAATAATAACGGGGCTTTTGCAAAATAGAGGAGTAATCTATGAAGCGAAAGTTCCGTTTTTGTCTTAAATCGAACAAAAGCAAGTCCCGAAAGACTTACTTTTGTAGTATCATTAGCTTACTCTACCAATGGTAGAAATCTAGATTTCCTATGCTCCAACCTAGAAAGAAAATACGATCATTAAGCATGAGATAGGTCTGGAAAATGTAATTTTAAACGTTCTACATTAAGTAAATCTTCACCAAGAATGAATAAAGTACTATCTTCTTCATGGTAAGTAGATACTTCGTATAGAGAGGTATGAAACGGGGTAAATCCTAACTCAATTGTTTCAATGATATCACTGTAAAATAAGGCGATATCCTTAGGTTCAATTATTTTTGAAGCAATAATTTGGTGAAGAAAAAGAGTTTTACTATGAATCGAGGCCACGATGTAGCAATCTAATTCAGGTAAATAATAAATATTATCACAGTATGGACCTGTTAACCCAAACGCCATGAGACCGAAATTATCCATGGAGAAAGCTTCATTTGGTATACTATGTTTCATCGCTTCTAGCAAAACATTACGATTTTTATCATCGGACATATCTACTTTTTGAGGTTTTAAAACTTTGCCTTCAAGTTCATGTTCTGATTCTGAAAAATTTAAATGATAACGATAAACATATTCGTTACTTTTTATAAATCCAAACTTCGGATAAAACTCGAGTACACTGTCATTTGCAAAAAGATAGATTCCGTCCACTTTACCAAGATATTTTTCTAAAATTGATTCCATCAGTTGACGACTAAGACCTTGATTGCGATAAGCAGGGTCTGTCATAACTGTTCCAATTTGTAAGAAACTCTTTTTCACCCCAGCGATTGTCATAGTCATATGATTGACAGAAATATTAGCAACAACAGTATTACCATCTATCATGGAATGTGGTTCATATGATTCACTCCAATACCCATGGTCATACCAATCCTTTAGTTGGAAATGAAATACCTTTTGGGTTAAGGCATGAAAACTATTTCTTAAAGCAGTGTCATTTTGATAATTTACTCTATACTCCATAATAACCTCATTTCTAGCATATTCAATTATATCTAGATAGCCTATGTAAGATATTGTTTCTTAGTATTATTGCTTGTAACGATACAGTGTATATAAAAATACAGTTTATATAAAAATACAGTTTATACAACAATACAGTCCATTAGCAATATGGAGGTTGATCGGTAGATTCCCTCCTACGACAGTATCTAGTTAATTTTATCATAAAGTGGTAGATTAGAAAACCTTAAAGGTGGGTTAGAAAAAAGTTTAAGGTATTATTTAAAAGGCAGAAACAATATCTTTTCGATAATGCAAGTAAAATGTATAAGAGTTCTAGTATTTCACACTTTATATATTGACTTAGGTGGGGTATAATAGAAAATAGGTGGTTGAAGTAAGAGTTAATTTCAATCGCAGTTGTTCTAGAATAGAAAGGCTAGGTAATAAAATGAGATATTTAGGTGAGTTACGAGACGGAGAAATGTTTAAAGAAACATATCTTTGTAAGCAACTTCAAATTTTAAAAACAAAGGCTGGAAAAAGCTATTATTCCATGTTAGTACAAGATAAAACCGGAATAAAAGATGCTAAGGTATGGGAATTAGGCCCTGGAATTGAACATTTTGATACCATGGATTATATACATATCGAAGGGCAAGTAACATGTTTTCAAGGCTCCTTACAGCTAAATGTAAAACGTGTTAGAAAATGCCAAGAAGGTGAATATGATCCTGCAGATTATATGCCTTCTACCGATAAGAATGTAGAGGATATGTATAAAGAGTTACTAAGATATGTAGATAAAATAAAAGAACCACATGTAAAGCAGTTAGCGCAAAGCTTTTTTGTCCAGGATAAGGACTTTGCGTTACGATTTAAGAGACACTCTGCTGCAAAGAGCGTACATCATGGTTTTATGGGTGGATTACTGGAGCACACATTAGGCGTGGTACGTTTATGTGATTATTTAGCGGATAATTATCCATTGATTCAAAGAGACTTACTATTAGTTTCAGCGATGTTCCATGACCTTGGTAAGCTAGAAGAAATCTCCAGCTTCCCTGAAAATGATTACACCGACGAAGGCAACCTCCTTGGTCATATCTTCATCGGAACTGCTAAGCTAAATGAAAGAATGAAGACGATTCCTGGATTCCCTAAGAAGATGGCAAGTGAAATTATGCATTGTATCTTAGCTCATCATGGAGAACTGGAATATGGATCACCAAAGAAGCCAGCGCTTATGGAAGCGTTAGCACTTAGTATGGCAGATAATTTAGATGCAAAATTACAGACCATGAAGGAAATCTTAACAAGCGAAGAAGATAAGAATGATTGGTTAGGCTTCCAGCGCTTATTTGAATCTAACGTGAGAAGATCCTCGGATTATGAATAAACCAAATTGTTTTTAAAAATAAATTACCATAGTTTTATTAGAAGATTTGTGCCATTTTATTTCATGGCACAAACTCTTTTTTGTAAGAGTAGATTCTTAAATTGGGTGTTAGAAAGAGAGAGTAAGTATGAAAGATAACTCTTTCACCCAACAAGTTTGTGCTACGCCAAACTTGAGCCATTAGCTACTCCTAAAAAACAGTCGTAGCATGGAGGCTAGATATGGAACAGGTTAAGATACCAGGGAAGAATGAAGTTGTACCAATAATTATAGAAGACATCGGTGCAGATGGGGAAGGGATTGGAAAGGTACTTGGATTCACTCTGTTTGTAAAGGATGCAGTAGTAGGAGATGAACTTCTTGTTAGGGTAATGAAGACTAAGAAAACCTATGGTTATGCCCGTATCGAACAGATTGTAACCCCATCCCCTTACCGAGTTACTCCAAGATGTGAAATTGCATCAAAATGTGGAGGTTGTCAGATTCAACAATTATCCTATGAAGAGCAATTACGCTATAAGCAGAATAAAGTTCTTAACTGTTTAAAGAGAATTGGTGGAATTGAAAATCTACCGATGGAGCCAATCGTTGGTATGGAGAACCCTTATTACTATCGTAATAAAGCACAATTTCCAGTTGGAAAACGTCCGGATGGAGAAATAGTAATCGGATTTTATGCAGGTAGAACTCATTCCATTATCGATACTGCTAAATGCCACATAGGTGACGAAAGTACAGAACCTCTCATTGCTTGCATTCGAAATTTTTTGAAACAGGAAAATATCAGTATTTATGACGAAGAAAGTCATAAAGGACTAGTAAGACACATCCTTCTTCGAGTTGGTTTTACTACAAAGGAATTAATGATATGCCTAATTATCAATGGCAAAGAGTTACCAGCTAGTGACAAGTTAATAAAACAAATTTTAGCATGTCCGAACCTTCCAAAAGAATTTAAGGTTACTAGTATCTGTCTTAATAAGAATACCAAGAAGACGAATGTAATCCTAGGGGAAGAGATCATTCCTCTTTATGGTCCTACCTATATTACGGATTATATTGGCGATATAAAATATCAAATCTCACCTTTATCCTTTTATCAGGTAAACCCAGTACAGACAAAGAAATTATATGATCTGGCGCTTGATTACGCTGAACTTACAGGAAATGAACTTGTTTGGGATTTATACTGTGGGATTGGAACGATTTCTTTATTCTTAGCGAAAAAGGCAAAGATGGTATATGGGGTTGAGATTATACCACAGGCTATTGAGGATGCCAAAGCAAATGCTAAATTAAACGACATTAACAATGCAGAGTTTTTTGTAGGTGCAGCAGAAGAGGTATTGCCAAAGCAATATCAATTAAGCGGAGGAAAAATCTATGCAGATGTGATTGTTGTCGACCCGCCAAGAAAAGGATGCGAGGAAAGTTTATTAGAAACTATCGTTTCCATGAAACCAAAAAGAATTGTTTATGTTTCCTGTGACCCAGCAACACTAGCAAGGGATTTAAAGTATTTGATAGAGCATGGGTATGATCTTAAGAAGGTTAGACCTGTTGATCAATTTCCTCACTCAGTGCACGTTGAGTGCGTAGTAATGATGACGAATAGTGGTCAAAAGTGAAAATAAGATGGTTTGACCGCAAGATGTTGCGGTTTTGGTGCGAAAAAGAGCAAAAAACGGGCGAGAAAAGTACATTTTTCGACCTTGTTTATTTGCCCAATTTATATATGACATTCGGTATTTTTTGATAGTTGCTTTAGTAAGGTTATCAATAAAGTATGGCAGAAGATATAGCAATTATTACAGATGGAGAAATTAGAGAGCTAATCTCGGAAAAACCTTATTCATTTGCCTACAATGGCGCAACCAAAGAAGCAAGAAAGAATGCCCTAACGCAAAGTTGTTACCGGGATTTGCGGCAACAAGTGATTTTGATGATAAGCAAGTTCAAGATTGGATTGATGGAATTGAAATTTTATGTGGAGATAACAGTGGATATTGATATGTAAAACCTCAGATTAACAGGAATTCATCTCGGAATCGAGGCGTGGAAAAATGGCTAGTACAATGTTGTCTACTCGTCGCTTCGTTCTCCTCCTTAGAAACCCGACTTAACAGTCATTAATATAGAAATAGTCGTAGAATGGAGAAACCAGTGAAAACAGTACAAAAAACAAAAGCTCTGCGGAAGCACCCACTAATTGAATTATTAAAACATAACAAAGGAAATCCAAGAACGCTAATTTTGATGGAGCCTCTCTGGGGTATTCCGCATAACTTAATCGCACCTTATGCCACACTATATATGTACACGCAAGGAATAACGGACGTTCAAATCGGACTGATTCTGTCGGTTGCTATGTTTGTTCAGGTGTTTTTTTCCTTCTTTGGTGGTATAATCACCGATAAGTTCGGGCGCAAATTTACAACCATGATGGGTGATTTCTTTGGCTGGAGTGTTGCTTGCTTGATATGGGCCATTTCGGGTAACTTTTGGCTCTTTTTAATTGCAGTTATATTTAACAGTTTTGAGCAGATTAACCAGACGGCATGGTTTTGTTTATTGATTGAAGATGCAGAGCCCAAGGATTTATTAGGAATATATACCTGGGTAAACATAGGCGGTCTAGTTGCAATCTTTTTTGCACCTATTTCAGGATTGTTGATTAATTCCTTCACCGTGGTTCCAGTTGTCCGCGTTTTATATATTGTTTTCGCTGTGAATATGCTGATTAAGGTGATTATTACTTTTCGGTTTTGTGATGAAACCCGGCAGGGAAAGATTCGTATGACGGAGACGAAAGATACCCCTGTTTTACAGATGTTATATGAATACAAGGATCTAATACCCAAAGTACTAAAGAATAAAGAGATTATGAAAGTGGTTATTGTCTCTGTGATATTACATATAACGAATCTTGTCAGTACCAACTTCTTTAGCTTGTATGTAACACAAAGACTAGGAATAGCAGAGCGCTATCTAGCTTTTTTTCCTATTTTGAATGCGGCTGTGATGTTGATTTTCATGATTGGAATACAGCACCGCTTGGAGTCTGTGAAATTCCGGATACCTATGTGGATCGGTCTGGTATTGTATGCCGCTTGCTCGATTCTTCTGATACTGACTCCAATCGGTAGCATGCCATTTATTATCATTTATGTCTTTGTTTCTGCAGTAGCAAGTGCCCTTGTAGTGCCTCGTAAAGATGCCTTACTCCAGCTAAATATTAATCCGAAGGAGCGGGCTCGTATTAATGCTTTGATTATGGCCGTTACCATTGCGTTTGCCTCACCATTTGGCTACTTTGCTGGATGGTTATCAAGTATTGACCGTCGCTTGCCATTTGTGTTTACATTCACTATCTTTATCGTAGCAATCATTATCGTTGGTCGTATCCGTGATCCCGAATTCGCTAATGAGCATGGGGAAGTTGATAATCAATGATAACCCAGTGTGTTTCTTCTAAAAGGGCGTAAAAAGCAAGGTAGTACCCATTGCATTTTTTATGGATAGTTATGTTTCACTTCGTTATCATATTCATTCTATTACCTTCTTTTTGTATAGTATCCTACTTATGCATACTTGCACAAAGTAACTTTTTCGCATATGATAGCGTAAGAGTGATATACTAAGTAGCATAAAAAATGAGGTAAATTAAGAAGATAAGTTGGAGGTGCTGCAATGTTAGAAATTAAAAAAGGAACTAAGAGTTTTTATATAGGAGATTCAGAAGAAAATTCGTTGGCAATAATGACATATGTTCTTTCTGGTGAAGATCTTATTATAGTGGATCACACCTATGTGTCTGACGAACTAAAGGGTCAGGGTATTGGAAAGCTGTTGCTGAAAGAACTTGTTGATTGGGTAAGGGAGGAAAACAAAAAGATAATTCCCCAGTGTTCTTATGTAAGAGCACAAATGGAAAAGAATAATGAGTACCATGACTTGATATATTAATAGCAGTACAATTAAGTGCGGAAATCAAACTATTGTATGCAAGGTTGTAGTAGAAGAGTAGCAATATTTTCTATTGTAAAATAAATTGAAATAGCCATTCCTAGCTGTAGTGTTAGGGATGGCTTATTTTAATCTTACTTATAGGAAAAACTAGCAAGAAAAAGATTACTATATTATGACAATTTCTTTACGAATACAAGGATTTATGATAATATGTATGGGCAGTCTAGTCTGCATTTAAATAAAAATAATTATCGAAAGGTGGGTTGTTAACATATGAAAAGTATTAATTTATCATTATTATTGACAAACAGGAGGTTAACCTTATAGTAGCCTTCTGAACTTAGGAGGATATCGATTGAATAATATTACGATAAGACTAGAAGAAGAAAAAGATTACAAACAAGGGATAGGTAGTGCTTTAATGAGGCATTCACTCAAGACAGCAGCAAAATTAGGATACGGTTCTGTCATATTCTATGGACATGCGTCTTATTATCCGAGGTTTGGCTTTAAAGAGGCAAAAGAATTTGGAATTACAACATGTTGAAATGGGAATTAAAGAAATTGACAATTAGTCTCTTTTTATAAAAATAGCGACAATGGAAGAAAGCAATCTTCCGTAATAAACTAGTAAAGTACATACTACCCAAAATACATCCTATAGGAGATAAAAAAAGTATGAAAAAAGTAGCAACGCTTATTATTGCTTTTATTATGATGCTATCGACCAGTTTATCGACTACGTATGCCGCGTCATATTTTTCAAATAACAAAGCTCTTGATGATTTATTTAAGAAACTGGAGAAGGAATTTCTGAAATATGAAAAAGACGAAGTAATACCTCTTAGAAGTATGGGTGCAATAATCACAGATAAAAATCAAGAACGAATCAAAAGAACTTCAAAGAAGATGTCAGATAAGCAGGTCAAGGAAGCTGCACAAAAGAAACTGAATGAAATTAGGGTAGTCATCGAGTTAAAGGAAGAGGAATTAGGCGGACTGTCGAAACAGGAGTATAAAATAATATCTGATCACCTGACAGGTTACCTACAATTAGCAAAAGGAAGCTCCTACACCTGGGATTTTGAAGGAAAAAATGTCAGTCTATACTTGGATGTATATGAGGATAGCTTTTATAATTTTAAAGGTCTCGTAGGAAATTTCGCTAGAATGGGCAAAGAAAAAGATCAAGTCAATGCGGCTGACCTAAGAGTTAAGGGTAAGATAACAAGGTACTTGAATCAATCCATTCAAAAAGGTAACAAAATCGGTAAGGAAATACTAAATAAACTTCCTGGTGAAGTAGAAAAGCTGTTTATCGAAAGTTCCTTATCAAGAATTGAAGCATCCAGAGTGTTATATAGAATACATGATCAAATATATAACCCTGACATTAATAACTATTTTGCAGATCAATATGATGGATCTACCTCCATTGATAAACTTTTAGAAGGCTATGAGATTGAAATTGAATGGGCACGTAATGACAGGGAGGCAGAAAAAAGATTCGATTATTTTGAATACTCGAAAGATATCCCATCCAGCAAAGCGAAAGATTCCATCACCAAACAAATTATTAACGAAGAATTACCGCAAACATTCACATATGGATTTAATAAGCCGGTAACCCTTGAGGAATTGGCTAGATTATATTTTGAATCCACAGAACTTAATGATAAAATAGAAATTGAAGGCAATGTAATCGATAAGGATAGTCCTGATTATGTGAAACAAGCATTTATTTATGGCATGATTGATGGCGATAATAATTTGAAACAGCCTCTTACAAGACTGGAAGCTGCAAGATATTTGGTCAATGGGACAATTTACAGGGGAAGGGGATTTAATAATATATTAAGAATAACAGATTGTGCCAAAATCCCAATTGCCGATCAAGTAATTGTATCCACTTGTATAACAGGAGGTATGCTATTAAAAATAGATAAATTTGAACCACAGGCTAGTTATATAAAGGAAGATGCAATCTTAGATAGAGAAATGTTTAAATTTAATAATCTAAGAGGTTATAAAATTCCTTTTAGCTTAAAGGAACCAGAGAAGATTATCCTTGGAAAAAACACAATTCATTTGATTTTTGAAAATAAAGATGAGATTCTGGATTATATGGATGATTATTTTGATGATACTGTATTGGGTAAACTTATGTTAAAGAATACTTACACTAAAATTGATACAGGATGTGCTCTAATCGAAGTCTTAACACCGGAAAACGGCATTAAATTTACAATAAAAAAAGGAAGCACCTATATTGATTTTGAAGAAGGTGTTTATGGACCTGGTTTAGCCTACGATATTGAACCTAAAGTATTAAAAAAGAGTGATAAAGTGGATATGAATATGCAGGTGGATGCGATTCATAAAAAGCTATTTAAAAAGCTTGATGAAATCCTTGCTAAGATTATAAAGCCTGGAATGACAGAGGAGCAAAAAGTAAAAGCCATCCATGACTTTGTTGTAAAACATATCACTTATGATAGTAAGTTACAGGATGAGCACACAATTCAAAGTATTATTTATACCATTGATAATGGAAGAGGTGTTTGTGGTGACTACGCTCTCTTATTTATGCATTTGTGCAGGAGGGCATCCATTCCATGTACGTTCGAAGCTGGTGATCCTTTTACCTTTAACCATGCTTGGAATGCAGTATTTGTAAATGGGAAATGGTTGTTCGTGGATACTACCTGGGACGATGGTCCGAATGGAAAAGTGTTATATACCTACTTCCTAAAGGACAGATTTACTTTCATGAATACCCATACACCATACATGGGTGTTCCGGAATATAGGGTGTACACCGACATCGATTCTATGAAGATCAAAAACCAGGACGAGTTAAGAGGTTATTTATTAAATAACTTTTACTGGATAGATGGTTTTAAGCTGACATTTCGTATGTCTGATAAGAAGATAAAGCCTACCATTGGATATTTAAAAGATCCTTATGTAAGTGTGGATTTAAAATATGATTCTAAAAAAGACTTGTATACAGTTACAGCAAAATCCAAAAAGTAGATAAAAAATTGGCCATTCCTAGCTGAAGGTTAGGGATGGCTTATTTAAATAAAGAGAAAAGGACGTCTAGTTAGCAAAACAGGAACAGCTTTCTAATGAAGTTACTGTTATACTAAAGTCACCGTACGGAAGAAAGGCTTGGTGGAGGTGTAATTGAACTATAGAAAAGATATAGAAACCTGTGTGAGATACATCGAAGAGCATATCAAAGAAAATATAACGCTTGAGGAAGTTGCTAGTCAAATTGGTTATTCCCTATATCATTTTAGCAGAGTGTTTAGCTTATCTAAGGGAATAACCGTTATGGAATATATCAGGAGTCGCAGATTATCTTTGGCAGCGACACAATTATTTCAAGGTAGAAATGTTATTGATATTGCATTTGAGTATGGATTTGAGACTCCAAGTGGGTTTGCGAGGTCTTTTCGTAAAGCTTTTGGATATAGTCCCACACAGTTTATGAAACGGATGGCTGGTTATGCAGAAACAAAAACAACAGTAGAAATCGGAGGTTATATTATGAATCCTGTTATTGTAAGAAGACCTGAATTTAAGGTAGCTGGTTATGGAATAAAGACCAATATCACTGGAGATACGTACACAAAAGATGTTGCGTCCTTTTGGAGCAATTATGATGGTGAAAATCTAGAGAGTAAAATGTATAAAATTCTAAACCCAAAAAAACATGGAGAAGTAGGCTTGTGTGTTCCTGTATCGGAGGACGGAAAAGCAATCTATCTTTTAGGTGTTATAGTTGAAGATTTTTCAAGGGTTGAGGAAGATATGTTAACGGTAGTCGTTCCAGAGGCTGAGTATGCCGTATTCACTACTCCTCCGGTCGATACGACAAAGGATATGGAACAAAAGGAATTTGCTAAAATTATTGCTAGCACATGGAAGTATATATTCGAAGAATGGTTTAAAGATAGCGGATACGTTTATGACGAAAGTAAGCTTGACTTTGAATATTACGATGAACGCTGCCATCACAGACAGGATACGGTAATGGATATTTATGTTCCGGTGGTTAAAGTGAAATAACAATCCAGTAAACCTATTTGGGAGGCCGTTCTGGAAAAATATATGACGAAATATTGCATCAATGACAGTTATCAAAAAAATTGGAATGTCTTGTCTTGGAGTTAGGGATTTTAGAGGTGAACAAGCTATATTTTATGAAATATTACGATGAATTCAATAGATTAATGGTATGAATGATATGCTTTTTAAAAAGATTCTTGTATCGTCATGTTGGTAGGCATATCATAAATCGGAGAGTAAAGAAAATCAGGAACTTATAAGAAGATAGGACGGTATTCAGACTTAAAGAATGCCGTCCTATTTTTTTCTTGCTTTAATTTTTATAAATTCTAAGATATCATCTTGATCCTTTGTAGATATTTTTTCAAAGCAAAACAATAATTCTTTCTCTTTTCTATTTAGCATTTTTAGTTTCTTTTCATTATCCGGATTATCCAAATAGTCCAAAAAGTCAGATAACATATTGGAGGCAATGTTATTATTTTCAGGAGACACGTAGGTTTCCAGTGAGTTTGGAGAGAGTAGCTTAAGTAGATCATTTACTGGAATATGATAAAGAGAAGATAATTTATAAAGTGTATCAGTTGTTGGCGTATTCCTTCCGGTTTCATAGTGAGAATATGCCTGCCTTCCTATATTTAGATAAGAGGCAACAAATTCCTGAGTATATTCAAAAGACTTTCTAAGTTCTTTTAATCGTTTCGCAATAAGATTATTGTTCATGCATTCACCGTCCTTAGGAAGATTATAGTAGCTTTTTAGGGAATAAAGGATATTTTAGATAGCGATAAATTACACAATATGCTATAATAAATAGCATAAAAAGAAAATCAGCTAATGATACATTATTAATTCTATTGTTACCTGTTTCGTATAAGGAATGTAAGAGTTTTCGATAATTTTATAAAGGAAGGTTTATGTTAGGTGGTAGAGATGAAAATAAATGTTTATAATACCATACTAAATGAGGAAACAAGACACAATGAATTAAAGATAGAAAAAAGTATTATTTGTGAGGATAGCAATAAGCTAAAATCGCCATCTGGAGTTCAAAAACTAATGATAGAACAATTTCAGCTACATAAGAAGGCAGAGGAATATGTATATTTAGTATCTCTGGATATGAAATGCAACCCTCTGGGTATCTTTGAACTATCACACGGCACTGTGAATATTTCCTTGATTATGCCAAGAGAAATATTTATACGTGCGTTACTTTCTGGTGCCGTTGGGATTATTATCATACACAATCATCCCTCCTCTGATATTACACCAAGTAGTCAAGATTTGCTGGTAACGGAGAAAATAGCGCAAGCTGGGAAGATGATAGGAGTAGAACTACTCGATCATATTATTATTGGAGGAAATGAATATTGTTCCTTAAAAGAGATGGGAGTACTATAAGGAAAGGTAGCGATTCACTGCTCTTTATTAATAAGAAAATTCCCGGAAATTGTATTCAGGTGGAATTCTAGCCTTAATACAATTACCAGGAATTATAGTTATGATATTTATGACAAAACCCTCCAAAGTGAACACGAGCTATTACAAAAATATCAAAGTGAATTTACGTGATAGCATGGTAATTAATCAACAATACTCTGAATGCGTAGTTTATTGGAAATCAGATTCATAAGTGCATGTAGTTCTATTCACCCTCATAATAGTTTGTTTTATTCGCATTCTTAAAAAACGTACTCGACTCACCTTGCAGTATAATGCCTACTTTATCGGAGTCTGGATAATGAATAATATCCGGTGAATTTTTAGTATCAAAATCAATGTATTTTAAAGACTCCGATGTGGAGGTATTTATTATCTTATGCGCCCCGGCTTCGCAAGGTGGACAAACGATAATATCTCCCTGTTGTATATTTCTATCTCCTTTATAGGTCTTTAATATCCCTTGACCGCTTAGAATATAGAAAGCTTCTGTGTTTGCCTTATGATAATGATAAGGATAATTTGCTTTTTTAGGAGGTATTTCATAGATTGCAAGATAACATTGGTTAAAATCTTTTCTAGGTGTCACCTCATACTTAACAAACTCATATTCTTGATGTTCTGCTTTACGTTTGCCTATCAGATTCTCTTCATTTATTATCAAAATCTCATCGTTCATAGATAACCTCACTTTCTGTGCAATAGCACCTTATAATAACTTATTATATCATTCGTTCTTTAGAAGTTATAGAAAAAATTAGGATATTTAAAACTACATTTTTGTATGGAAATAGTAATTTGATTTCACTATAATTAATCTAGGAATATTTTTCTATAAAGTAAGTTAATTAAATTATAGTCAATACATTATAATTGGAGGCTATTTTCAATGACAACAATATCAGGAGGTTCGGTATATGAAAGTATTTCTTACAAGTTTAATCGGTGGTAGCTATGTTGAAAAGGGGATAAGGATTCCATGTCCCTTGTTTGATGAAAATCAATTTCTAGTGAATTTAAAAAAATATTGGGCAGAGAATGCAAAGTGCCTTATTATAAGCTCCAGCCCAGATAATACTTTAATTAATGACAGTTTTCTTACGATATTTAAAGAAGCATTTTCAATGAGTGGATTTTCGCTCTCGAAAATTGATATCTGTGATAGAAGAAATGAAGATAAACTTGCAAAAATAATCTATGACTATGATGTTCTTTTGCTTGCTGGAGGACATGTTCCCACACAAAATGAGTTTTTTCATAGGATAAATCTTAAAGAGCTTATTCATAAATTTAATGGAATAATTATTGGTATCAGTGCAGGTTCCATGAATAGTGCAGGTCGTGTATATGCTCAGCCTGAACTTGATGAAGAAGTGACAGACACGAATTATAAAAGATATCTAGATGGATTAGATTTGACTAAGATATCAATTCTACCTCATTTTCAAGATTTAAGAGAGGCAACAATAGGTGGACTCCGTGCTTTAGAAGACATATCATTTGAAGATAGTAAGGCAAAACCATTTTATGCGTTAGTTGATGGTTCGTATGTACTTATCGATGACCATGATGAAACCTTTTATGGAGAAGTATATTGGATTGAGAATGGTACAATAACAAAGGTATGTGAAAAGGGAGAATGCAAACAATTAACATTGCATAAGGGTAAATCGTAGAAATTGTGGATATCGTGACTTTCATCATAATACAGAGGGGGCGAAAGTACTCGTTGCTTTACCCTCTTGATTGACACATAAATAGGAGCAGACGGCTTTGTCAATGACGGAGTTAGCCGTTCATTTCGTCATTGACAAGGGCGCTGGATCTGGCTCTCCTACGCTTTCGTTGCTTTATTGGTTTATAATCTGCCCTACAAACCGGAAAATTTATATCTGTAGCAGGAAATGCTTCTCTATTTCAGCCATAGCTTTTGATATTGTGCTATCCTCGTTACGAATATATGTATAGAACCCACTCTCCTCATATTCTTTGTAGTGCTCCAGACTATTCACTTTTGCCAAACAATTTTTGTAGTTCTCCATCGCTTTTATAGGATATTGCGCTTTCTGAATTTGCTGATAGATAAATTGCTTGTCTTCGTCCTCGCGGTCAAAAAAACGCTCTACAGATAAACTTTGCGGACTAAGCATGATTGCTATATGATGATAGTCTGCGATTTCTTTCAATATTGAAATCGGAATATTAGTATCCACAAAGACTTTCCTATCCTGCGCTGAAAGTTGTATCAATTTGGCGATTTCTAAATCAGTGGCTTCTCTGGCGCATCCTACAATCCAAGCATCATATTCCTCTGGCGTTCTTCCGATGAATTCTTGCCAACTTGTCATCGTTTCAAAATAAGACAGATTAGGCTGATGCTTAGTATCTATTGCGCTCATTAATTCGTCGTGATAATTTTCACCACATTGGATGCCATCATACTTCTCGGACAGTAGCCTTACCATTGTAGATTTCCCTGCATACGCTGTACCATTAATAAAATACATATTTTTTAGCAAATGCCGAATAACATTACTTTCTAACTGCAATTTCACTAATACACACCTCTTTCCATATTCCAGCATATCTTTTGCACATAACATTTTCGTCCATGGTCAAAGTCCATTGCGACATTTCAAATCTAATATTATTTTACCACATACTTGAAAGGAACTCCACATTTGCTTCTGGGTACCCATTTTGAATAACTATGCTAATTAGATTACATTATATTCCTTAAGAAGTTTTTCAATTTCAGTATTCTTTACCTTCTTGAGAGCTTCTTTTAGCGCCATTTTAATTAAAATTCCGAACTAATTTGCTCTAAAAATAAACATAACCCATTATATTGCTTAAAAAAATGAGATGCAAGAAAAATGTATTGGATACTATCTTACTTTTCTTACAGTTTAAAAAATTAGGTTCTAGTTTGATTGCCTTCATTAAAATACTTTTAATATAGAATATTATTTACTTTTCTACGCTTAAGATTCTAAACTTTATTCATTGATAAAAACAGAAATTTTTTATGAGTAATAATGTAGTTATTCATTTTAATTTTACCTTGTTGACTTCACTCACGTTTCTTCATAAAATAAGTGTTGAAACTTGAATTCAATTTGAATTTATGTGAATGTTAACTGAATATGCTTAAAATAGGAACAGGAATAGAGAATACTATGGATAGAAAAGTGAGTTTAAGTGAAATATCTGATGGAAAGTTGTACGGATTAAATGATATGGTAAAAGCAGGATGTAATGATTGTAAAGGATGTTCTGCTTGTTGTAAGGGGATGGGGAAATCTATTATATTAGATCCATATGATATCTTTCGACTTACAACAAATCTCGGGAAAAACTTTGAGGAATTGTTAAATGATAAAATTGAGCTCAATATTGTAGATGGGGTTATCTTACCAAATCTAAAGATGGTAGGCGAATTTGAAAGTTGTGCCTTTCTTAATGAGGAGGGAAGATGTAGTATTCATGCGAGTCGCCCGGGAATCTGTAGAATATTCCCGCTTGGGAGATATTATGAAAATCATGCGTATCAATACATACTACAAATTCATGAATGTAAGTATAAGAATCGTTCCAAAGTCAAGGTGAGCAAATGGATTGACACGAACGATACCAAAAGAAACGAACAGTTTATTATAGACTGGCATTATTTCTTAAAAGACTTACAGGAGCAAATAAAAAAATCTGCGGATTCTACATGGATAAGAAATATTAACTTGTATTTGCTAAATATCTTTTATCAAAAGCCTTATGAGATAGACAAAGATTTTTATTTACAATTTGAGGAGCGATTGGAGTTAGTGAATTATTAGAAGATAAAATTAATGCGATGGATTTGAATCCTTGACACATATACTTTCTATGTGTATTCTTAATTTAGATAAATATCTAAATATAAGGAGATGAGAAATTGAGTTTTCAAGAGAGTTTTAAGGCTCTTTCGGACCCGACTAGAAGAGAGATTATTAATATTTTAAAACGTGGGAAATTAACGGCAGGGGAAATCGTAGAGCATTTTGATATGACAGGAGCTACGATTTCTCATCATTTAACAATACTAAAGGCTGCAGGGCTTGTTACGGATGAAAAGAAGGGAAAGTATATATATTATGAACTCAATTTATCCGTTGTAGAGGAAATTATGGCATGGTTTACAAGCCTTAAGGAGAAAGATTGAAAGATTTCAATCTACAAGTTTGTGCTGCGCCAAACTTGAGCCATTCGCGGCTCCTAAAAGATAGTCGCAGCATGGAGGCTAGTAATGAAAAAGTTGTTTCACCAGGAAAATTATAAGGTATGGATAATTGCTATCATCGCATTGCTTATTGCAGTGATTGCATATCCATTTTTACCCGAAGAGATTCCTCTTCACTTTGGAACAAACGGAGAGGTGGACCGCTATGGAGGAGCATGGACGATATTTTTAATACCAGCGGTTATTATCATTCTTATTATTTCAGCTGAATTATTTCGTGTTATTGATCCGAAGAGACAATCCTATGCCAAATTCTCCAGGCAATATTACGGGGTGCATTTCCTAATCTCCCTACTGTTTATGCTCTTGGAAATCTATATCATTGCAATGAGTATGGGTATCGAGGTAACGAATATCAATCATCTTATGCCTATTCTCGTTGGTATATTGTTTTTGGTACTTGGCAATAGTATGCCAAAATTTAAGCATAATTACTTTTGTGGGATAAAAACCTGTTATACATTAGCAAATGAGGATGTTTGGTTTATGACTCATCGTTTTGCAGGGAAGTTATGGTTTCTTGGAGGGTTTGGTATGATATTTACCGTATTTTTACCAACCAAGGCTATTTGGATAGTTTTCATTATTATTGTTGCAATTCTTATAATCGTTCCGGTTCTATATTCTTATTTTGCATATCAACGTATAAATAAAAAATAATATAAGTTAAAAGTGTGGTTAGTGCTTATTACTGCCATGATGTTAAATTAGAAGTTATGAATTGAATGATTTTAAGAAGACACAAAAGCCTTCTAAAATAGAGTTAATAATTGAATAAGATAAGTTAATAAAGAGAGATGGAATTATTTATTTGAGGTTGCAAAAAACTTCTATTTGAAATAGTTTCTCTCTTTTTTTACTTCCTTTTACCCTATCCATGTATTTCACTTGACAATTCTATGAAAAAACTATAATCTAATCCATAGAAAAACTGTAGGAATTATAGCAAAGAAGTTAAGAACATCTTGATTTGTATGCGTGCTAAAGCACGCAGATAGGAGTTTTATGATATATCTTGATTATGCAGCGAATACACCAGCGTCTGAAGAAGTACTTAAGGCGTATTTGGAAACAGAACAACAATTTATAGCTAACCCCAATTCTTCACATCCGTTAGGAATATTAGCAAAAGAACGATTGACGGAAGCGAGCAAGGAGTTAGCAACTCTACTAAAGGTAGAACCAGAGCAGATTATCCCAACTTCAGGTGCGAGTGAAGCAAATAACCTCGCAATCAAAGGAATTACTTATGGCTACCGTGAAAATGGTAGACACATTATATCTACCTGCTTAGAACATCCATCAGTAAGTGGAAGCTTAACATTCTTACAAAGCCTTGGCTATGAGATAGATTTAGTGGACATTTTGCCAAATGGACAGGTGGATTTAGAACATTTAAAGGAACTGCTTCGTAAAGATACGGTACTTGTATCAATCTGTACGGTTGACAGTGAGTTAGGAACGGTTCAGCCTATCAAAGAAATCGCAAAAATTCTAGAAGGTTATGAGAATTGTTTCTTCCACACGGATGCAACCCAAGGTTTTGGAAAGATAGAGGTAGACTTATCCTTAGCAGATTTAAAGACCTTTACTCCTCATAAATTTTATGGATTAAATGGAACCGGAGTCTTAGTGAAGAAAAAAGAGGTGGTATTGCTACCGCAAATCCATGGTGGTAGCAGTACCACAATTTATCGTAGCGGAACTCCTATGTTATCGAATATAGTTGCGTTAACTGAGGCAGTAAAACTTTCGTTAGAGCATTACGAAAAAAGGCTTGACAGAGTTGTGTCATTACGTAAACAATTTGAATCAAGATTACGTAATTATCCAAATGTTCGTATCAATAGTACGGAGTGCGGGGTTCCCCATATCCTGAACATCAGCGTGAAGGGTGTTAAAGCCATTACGATGAAGGAGCTTCTTGAGGAATATGGCATCTGTATTTCGATTAAATCAGCTTGTTCCGCTACAATGACACCTTCGAGACCAGTTTATGCGGTAACGAAAGATAAGAAAAACGCATTATCTTCTTTCCGTATTAGCCTAAGTCATTTGACGACAGAGGAGGAGGTAGAAAAGTTTTTTGAAGGCTTTGGGGCAAGTTATCAAAAGGCTATGAAGGGTTAGTTTCTATCATAACCATAAGTTGAATAGATACAGGAAATTAAAATAAGGAAACCATAAATTAACTTATAGATTGATGTAAAGGATGTAAAAGTCATGGAACGTTATCAAGAGATTGAAAGAAGTATTGTAAAGAAGTATCGGAAAGAAATATGGCGTCCGTTTGTAAAAGCGGTACAGGAATATGAACTGATCAAAGAGGGAGATAAAATAGCAGTTTGTATCTCTGGTGGTAAAGACTCTATGCTTCTTGCGAAATGTATGCAGGAGCTTCAAAAGCATGGTAAGATCCCATTTGAATTGATATTCCTCGTTATGGACCCAGGGTATAATGAGATCAATCGTCATACGATTATTAATAATGCAAAACTATTAAACATTCCAATTGAAATATTTGAATCTAATATCTTTGATATTGTAGCTGAAATAGATGAGAGTCCTTGCTATCTATGTGCAAGAATGCGTCGTGGGTATCTTTATAAGAATGCAAAGGCATTTGGATGTAATAAAATTGCATTAGGTCATCATTTTGATGACGTGATTGAAACTATTTTGATGGGTATGCTTTATAGTGGGCAGATTCAAACGATGATGCCAAAGCTTCATAGTACGAATTTTGAAGGAATGGAGCTAATCCGTCCAATGTATTATGTAAAGGAAGATGCAATTCTTCATTGGAAGCAATTTCATGAACTCCAATTTATTCAATGTGCATGTAGATTTACAGAAAACTGTACGTTATGTGACAATGGAGGTGGCGGTTCAAAACGTCAGGAAATGAAGGCGCTAATTAAAAAATTCCGTAGCCAAAGTAATATTATTGATAGCAATATCTTCCGATGTGTGGAAAATGTGAATTTAGATACTGTTATAGCGTATAAGACCAAGGGTGTAAAACATCATTTTCTTGATACGTATGATAGAGAAGATAGTGTAGACCTAAATGATACGGACTTATAGTACTTTTACGAGTAGGAAGTGATAGCGGTTACCTAATTCGTTTTGACTTGAATCACTAAACCACTTTGATTGAATCACTTAAACCGCTTTGGTTTGAAGAAGAATAGAATATATAAAAAGTGAAGCAGTTACGTATTTTTGGGATGTAACTGCTTTCGCCATATGAGGAAGAAGGGAAATTAGGCAATAACTATATTTATTTAGATTATTAGAATCATTAGTCTTATTCTTATATATTTGGTAAAATCCCCATGCATATTGTCAAATCATGGTGGGTGAAATGACGCATGGAGATTTACTAGATTATATTATAATAATTATAAAAATAAAAGTTCTAAACCGTTAAAATTTTGCTAAGAAAAAAGCTGATAATGGTTGCGGATATGCTCCGTTAATCCAGTTTTAGCAACACGAATACTGTTAGATAGTTTTGCTAGAATTCAAAGTTTACTTTACTTCTAGGAAACAGAAAGATACATATAGTATTATCTTATAATATGACGTTAGATGTCATATTAATATTGTATACTAAGGTTAGATTTTTATCATATGCAGAGTTTGTTCTAACAAGTAAAATATTTCCTTAGATTTGTATGAATTAACTCATTTATGATATTCATATGATCTACCAAACTAAGAAAGGAGACAGGAAAGAACTGTGCACTATAAAGAAGCAAAAGGAATTCTATCTCAAACCAATGGAATGAATTTATATCGTGGCTGTACCCACGGTTGCATCTATTGCGATGCTAGGAGTAAGTGTTATCAGATGGACCATGAGTTTGAAGATATCGAAGTGAAGATAAATGCACCGGCGTTACTAGAAAAGGCTCTTAGCAGTAAGCGAAAAAAGTGTATGATAGGAACGGGTGCAATGAGTGATCCTTATCTTTCATTGGAGCCTGAATTAGAACTAACTAAAACCTGTTTGTCTTTAATAAATCAATATGGGTTTGGCCTTAGCATTCAAACAAAATCAAACCGTATTCTCCGGGACCTTGATCTCTTAAAAAGTATACATGAAAAATCAAAGTGCGTTGTTCAGATAACACTTACTACGTATGACGAAGAGCTATGCAAAATCATTGAGCCAGGGGTTTGTACTACCAGAGAACGGTTTGAAGTATTACTAAAACTGAAAGAAAATAACATACCAACGGTAGTATGGCTTGACCCAATCTTACCTTTTATAACGGATACAGAAGAAAATATAAGAGGAATCTTAAACTATTGTGTAGAAGCCAAGGTATATGGAATCATTTGCTTTGGAATGGGGCTAACGTTAAGGGAAGGAAATCGAGACTATTTTTATCAAAAATTAGACCAACATTTTCCGGGGCTAAAAAAACGATATCAAGAAACCTATGGTTATGCTTATGAGATTATGAGTAAGAACAATGATAAGCTAATGAGAATATTCCATGATGTTTGTCAGAAGAATGATATTATATGTGACAATCAAAAGCTTTTCCGATATCTTCATGAATATGAGGGGAAAAATAGGGTGGAGCAGTTAAGTTTTGATTTCATTTGATTCTAATAAGAGAGAGTTTATCTATATGATTACAAGAATAAACATCTTAGGTGGGAGATGAATTGTACGTTGCCTGCAGATAAGAAATGTAAATGTAATAGAATAACGAGGGAATAAGTAAAAGTGAACGAATCCTTATGAGAAATCATAGGGATTTTTTGTTGAAAAAAGTGATAAAACTTTTGGAAAAAGATGTTGACATTTTATTATTTAAGATATATAGTTAGTTACATAAGTAATTAACCGACAGGGTGATTAAGATAATTGTCAGTAAGGTAATGAATGGAGCGAAAGATTACTTTTAGAAAGGAGGATTTTCATGAAAATTGATTTTGAAAGTGGTAAACCAATCTTTCAACAGATAGCAGAGCAAATTGAAGATGCCATATTTATTGGAGCTTTTGAAGAAGGTGCACAAATACCATCTACTACGGAAGTTTCTACAACATTTCAAATTAATCCAGCAACCGTATTAAAAGGAATGAATCAGCTTATGGAAGAAGGAATTTTATATAAGAAAAGAGGGGTCGGCGTGTTTGTCTGTGAAGGTGCAAGAAATCAGATTGTTGGAAAAAGAAAAGAAAAGTTTTATGAAAATTATGTGGAAGGCTTAATAACAGAAGCAAAAAAACTTGATTTAACAAAACAGGATATTATCGAGTTAATAGAGAGGGGGTTAGCAAAATGAATGGAATTACGATTGAACAGGTAAGTAAAAGATTTGGAAGTGTTGTTGCATTAGACAACATTAATCTATCACTTAGTGCTGGAAAAATCTATGGTTTACTCGGTAGAAATGGAGCTGGTAAATCAACTTTATTAAATGTGATAACCAACCGTTTATTTGCAGAGAGTGGAAAAGTAATCATTGATGGAGAGAAGGCAATTGAAAACGATGAAGCATTAGCTAAGATTTACTATATGAGTGAAGGTAGCAGCTATCCTGAAAACTACTCAGTAAATGATGTCTTTCGATCAGCGAAGTTACTATATGGTGAATTTGATTTTGAATATGCAAAAAAGCTCTGTAAAAAGTTTGATTTAAATGTGAAGAAGAAAATTAAAGGCCTATCAACCGGGTATGGTTCTATTTACAAGATTATAACAGCGTTATGTCTACCAGTACCCTATCTATTATTAGATGAACCTGTTCTTGGACTGGATGCAAATCACCGAGAGTTATTTTATCAATTAATATTAGAAGACTATAATCGATATGAAAGAACCATAGTTATCTCAACCCATTTGATTGAAGAGGTTTCTGGACTAATTGAAGAAGTAATTATTATTGACAAGGGTAAGGTGATTCGTCAAGAGTCATGTGAGGAGATATTAAATTCCGGTTATACAGTTACTGGAAAGGTAAAAGATATTGAACAGTTTATTAAGAATAAGAATGTGTTAAGTGAGACTAGTCTTGGTGGGCTTAGGAGTGTTTGTATTCTTGGAAAGTTAAATCGTGCAGAGATTCCAGATACCTTAGAAATTACGAAATTAGATCTTCAGAAATTATTTGTTAATCTTACAAGGGAAAAGGGGGAGATGGCAGAATGAGATTAAGTAGAGCATTTAAGTTTCAAATGAAGGAAATTATAAAAGCAATAGCGTCTTTTTATGGAGTGATTTTTCTATTTGTTTTTTTGATTATCCCTATTTCATTTAAGTCTAGTGGTGGGGATGCAAGTTTTGGGGGATTTGAACTCTGTACAGTCGTGATGTTTTTTGTTACTATGCTTTCAATGATTCGATCCGATTTTCTTTTGTTTTTGCAACATGGATACTCAAGAAAGACCTTATTCCTAAGTACTACACTTTGCTTAGTAACCACCACGGCGGTAGTTTCTCTTATAGAAGCAATTCTATATAAGATATTCAATCATTATGTATCATACTATGGAATTTTTAATCAAGCTTATGGGGCTGTATATGCCAGTGATGCAGGAGCAAAAGGAATGATTGATGAGTACTTGTGGAAATTTTTCCTTTACATTTTAGCAGGTGCTATTGGTATTTTTATTTCTCTTCTTTATTACCGCATGAATAAACTACAAAAAATAATAGTGAGTGTAGGTGTTCCAGCCTTATTTATCGTTGTATATCCACTTTCGGATCAGTATTTATTTCATGGTGCTCTATCCAAATTTGCTATAAAGATAATGAATTTTTATACTGGTTATGCCTTTGGAAGAGAACCATATGTTAATATGCTATGTAATATTGCATTGTTCGCTTTATTTGGTGCGTTCAGCTTTTTACTATTAAGAAGATGTAATTATAAAAAATAGTAAGGTGACCTAATAAAAAAGCGGGTTGCGGCAATGTCTTAAAAAATGAGCGAAAGCGGTTTACTGCTTTCGCTCGCTTGATTATTCTTGCTATTCCATTAGGAGCAAAATGCTCATTTTGTGAACATTAACGATTCTAGTTCAAACCAATGTTTTGTTAACCATAACATTTCATTCCAAGATGCAATTTTTCCGGAAAAGGGACCCCTTTCATTCTGGTTTATGATATTGATAAACAATTTTACCATCAATAATGGTATAGAGACAATTTGTAAAGACTTCGAGCGGGTTTCCGTCAAAGATGGCGATGTCAGCATCTTTTCCTACCTCAAGGCTTCCTATTCGATCGTCAACTCTACATATTTTTGCAGCGTTTATTGTAAGAGCTTTTAGTCCTTCCTCCATCGGTAGTCCATTCTTAACAGCTAGACCAGTACAAATAGGAAGGGATTGTATAAGGCTAACCGGATGGTCGGTTGTTATGGAAACCATAACACCAGCCTTGCTAAGTTCACCCGCTGTCTTAAAGCCCATGTTTTGTGTTTCAATTTTATTGCGGGAAGTAAGATCAGGACCAACAATAGAGGGGAAACCAGAAGCTAAGATTTCCTCAGAGATTAGATGCCCTTCCGTACAGTGATCTAAGGTCATAGTTAAATCAAACTCCTTTGCGATTCGTATTGCTGTTAGGATGTCATCCGTACGATGGACATGTGCTTTCAGAGGAATCTTTTTTTCTAAGACTGGTATCCATGGCTCTAATCGAAAATCCTCCTCGAATTCCTCTAAAGTTTCTTCTGCCTTCTTCTTTTTCTTAAGATATTGCTTGGCGTTCCATAATTCTTCCCGAAGTAAAAACGCAATACCCATTCGGGTGAATGGCATCATAGCTTGTTCACCATAAAAGGATTTTGGATTTTCACCAAATGCAACCTTCATTGCTGCAGGATTTAATATAGCTAAGTCCTCAACGCATCTTGAACCTGCTGTTTTTAGAAAAGCAAATTGTCCTCCTACGACATTGGTACTTCCCGGGCCTACCATAATCCCTGTAATACCTGTTCGAATGGCATCATGAAAAGCTGGATCAAGCGGATTGATAGCATCGATTGCCCGTAGATATGGAGTAACCGGATCGCTTGTCTCATTTGAGTCGTCTCCCTCTTTCCCTTTCTTTTCTTCAGCAATACCGACGTGACAATGTGCTTCAATGAAACCTGGCATCACAATACAGTTTGTTGCTGGGATGGTAATAAGTGAATCCTCCTCACTAATTGTGATAGTAGGGGCGATTTCTTTAATTTTTCCGTCCTCTATTAAAAGATCACCGGGTTGATACGTTGTTCCGGACATCGTTAAAATTATTCCATTTTTAATTAGTAGTTTCATAGTGACTCCTTAGTTAACCATAGAGTCAAGTATTGATCTATGGATATTAGTTTATTCATGACGGAGGAAAGTTCGTGATACGAGCCTTTTATTGTATATTTTATGACTACATTCTCAAACAGCAGTGGCATGTAATGGCTGTTCGTATGAAAAGTGATAATCTAACGTATCAATTTCTTACATGTAGTATTAACAGACAATATAAAAATATGAAGATGAGCTTATATTCGTAATTGTTTTTTCTTGTATAATAAAAAACAGTATGCTATTCTAGGTGATAATAGAGAATCAAGCTTATACCGTTATAGTAAGGCGTTAAACGCCAGAAAAGGAGTTAACATATGGAACGTAGAGACAAAGTGAATTACTATCTTGATATTGCAGAAACGGTTTCCAAACGTAGTACTTGTCTTAGAAGAATTTATGGAGCAGTGATTGTAAATAATGATGAGATTATTGCAACCGGTTATGTCGGAGCTCCAAGAGGAAGAGCAAATTGTTCTGATTTGAATTTTTGCATACGCACCAAGCTTTCGGTACCACGAGGAGAACGTTATGAGTTGTGCCGTAGTGTACATGCAGAAGCAAATGCAATTATTAGTGCACCAAGAGAAAAGATGCTTGGAGCAACGCTTTATCTGGTGGGATTTGAAATGCCAGATATGACTTATATTCAGAATGCTAATAGCTGTTCCATGTGTAAACGTATGGTTATTAATGCGGGAATTGATACCGTAGTAATTAGAGATAGCAAAGAAGATTATCGTACGATTGATGTTAATGATTGGATTGAAAATGATGAATCTTTAGAGGGTGTAAGAGGATATTAAAGTAATACACTTACAAAAGATGTCCCCCTCCTCTTAGCGGAGCTGCTGTAGGGTTACGAGGAAGTAGCAAGCGATTCCGAGTATCCACTTTACAGAAAAAATGGATGATGAATAAATTTACCACAAAGGAGTAAGAAATGAGTATGACAGAGAACAAAAAATTAATACCGGAAAAAGCAGTGAAGTCATTTCTTAAACAAATACAGGATGACCGAGTGAATCTACATGGTTTTCTTATGATGCAAGAGGATGAAGTTATTTATGAGGGTTACTTGGAACCATTTCGCGCAGAATCGATGCATCGTATGTATTCCGTTGGAAAAAGTTTTACTTCAATTGCAATCGGCTTACTTGTGGAAGAAGGGAAGCTGAAACTTACAGATACAATCTGTACTTATTTTGAGGATAAGTTACCAAAAGTTGGGGTACATCCATGGATTAAAGAAACCACAATTCGTGATATGCTCTGTATGACATCAGCTCACCATACAACGACATATAAGAGAAATCCAGAAGGTGACTGGGTAGAATCATTTTTCCATGTAGAGCCTTCTCATAAACCGGGTACCATCTTTTCTTATGATACCTCTTCGACACATGTTCTATCCGCTTTAGTAGAAAGACTTACTGGAATGGAGTTACTTGATTATTTGAGAGTAAAATTCCTAGATCGCATTGGTTTTTCCAAAGATGCAAAGATTCTAAAAGATCCTATGGGGGTTTCTCAGGGCGGTTCTGGACTGATTTGTACACTAAGAGACCTAGCATTAGTAGCTAATGTATGTCTACATATGGGCGAGTATAGAGGAGAGCAGTTATTACCAAGAGAATACCTAATGGAGGCAACAACAAAGCAGGTAGACACAGTAATGCAACCATATCTTGATGAGCAATTTGGCTATGGATATCAAATATGGAAAACAAGACATAATGGATTTTGTTTCTACGGAATGGGTGGGCAGCTTGCGGTGTGTTTTCCAGAGCATAATTTTGTATTTGCAACCACAGCGGACACACAAGGTTCTCCAGATGGACTTAAAAATATATATGATGCATTTTATCAGCAAGTATATCCATATCTAGAAAGTGATTCTTTCGGTGATTCAGAAGAAACTCTTTCTGATATAATAAATCATCTAAAAGCCCCTGTTGCTTCTTCAATGTTTGAATCATACAAAGAAGAAAAGAAGACAATGGCACAAAGTTATAGTATGCAGCCAAATCAGATGGGGTTAGAGGAAGTAACAGTCGCTATCGATGGAGAAATCGGATACTTTGATTACAAAATGAAACAAAAATCACATAGGTTGACCTTCGATTTAAAGGGCGCGTTTCATCAAAAATTCCCTGATACACAGTTTGAGTGCATGTGCTCTGGAGTATGGCTTACGGAAGATGTACTTTATATCAAGACGAATATCATAGAAGAGTGTTTTGCTTCTATGAATATGCTGCTAGTATTCCGAGAGGATACGGTAACTATTTGTATGAAGAAGGCAGCAGAAATGTTTTTACAAGATTATGAGGGGTTTGCTACTGGAACAAGAACATATGGAGGTTTGGTATAGTGGGACAAGAATATTGTAATCCAGTACAACGAGGTTTTTTCCCAGATCCGTCTGTCATTCGCGTCGGCGACGATTATTACATGGTGAATTCCTCCTTTCAGTATTTTCCGGCAATTCCTATTTCACATTCCAAGGATATGGTTCACTGGCGGATTATAGGACATGCGATAACGAATCCAGAATATCTTCCGTTAGAGGATATGAAAGACTCACACGGCATTTGGGCACCAGATATTTCGTACCATGATGGAACCTTTTACATTTATGCGACACTTCGTTTAAATGGTAGCGGTACCAGAGGGAATAATGTGCTTCGAAGACAGCTTTTGGTTACTTCTAAGACACCGGAAGGTCCTTACGCTACACCTACTTGGTTTGAAGTAGACGCGATTGACCCATCTCATTTTATCGATGACGATGAAAAGCATTATATGGTAATTGCGAAAGCAGCTACTGTTATCCCATTAAGTGACGATGGAAAACATGTGATTGGTGAACCTGTTGCAGCATGGACTGGAACAGGAGAGAGCTGTCCAGAAGGACCACACATTATGAAGAAGGATGGGTACTACTATGCTATCGTTGCAGAAGGTGGAACCGGATATGGACATGGAATTAATGTAGCACGCTCTAAAAGCTTATATGGTCCTTATGAGGAGTGTCCTTATAATCCAGTACTGCGCCAGTTTAAGGAGGATTCCCCTATTCAGCGTACCGGTCATGGGAAATTGGTTCAGACACAAAACGGTGACTGGTGGATTTATTATTTACTTGGTAGACCAAATCAGGGAAGATATACGACCGTTGGTAGAGAATCTGGCCTTGACCCAGTTACATGGACAGAGGATGGCTGGTTTATCGTAAATGAAGGGAAAGGTCCAAGTGAGAAACAGATAGCACCAGACCTCAAACCGTGCGTCTTTGAGAGAAATTCAAAGGACGATTTTGAGGAAGAAAAGCTTAATTTAGAGTGGGAATTTGTTCGAAATCCTGACTATGGAAGCTGTTCTTTAACAGAGAGACCAGGATTCTTTCGCATCTGGACAAGGGATGGTAAATTAGAGGAGATTCGCGCTAAGAATACTCTAGTTCGTAGAGAGCAAGAGCTTTCTTATGAAGCAGAAACGAAATTAGAGTTTCATCCAACCAAAGACGGAGAACAGGCAGGTTTGACTTGCTACTATAGTACTGCGACTTATGCGAGATTTTCTCTCTGCTATGAGGGTGGTAGAAAACTTCAGCTTGTGATTAACCGAAATCATGGAGAGGAATTGATGGCGGAAGTTCCTAACATCAGGGAAAGTGCAGTTTATCTTAAAGTTATTGTTGATAAATTAACTCGTAGTTTCTATTATAGTTACGATGGAAATAATTGGGTTTTGGCTGGTGTATTAAAACACTGTATCTACCTATGTGACGAAGGAGTTCCAGATGATCCAAAGCGTCATACGGGTACCTTAGTTGGAATCTATGCCAATAACGGTGGTTGTGGTTCTAGAATACCTGCAGATTTTGATTATTTTTATTATCAGGATTAGTATACCCAAAATATCTTTCTCTCGCTATTTTCTCAATGCTATCGCCGGCTCAGTACGAATTAGCTTATAGCTTGCTACAGCACTTAGAAGCATAACAATGGCGAAGGTAGAAAAGACTGATATAACAACCTGAACTCCTGTAAAAATCAGCGTAAAATCAAGCAGTTTACCGAGCAATATGCTGCCAAAAAGAAGGATGAGGTTTACCACTGTCGCGAGGGAGGACAGTAACAAATTTTCACATCGAATCATCGAACTGATTTGCTGTCTGCTAAACCCAAGGGCTGATAAAAGTCCTATTTCGTGATAACGAGTATTTTGTAGCTTGTTTAGTAAAACAGTGCAGATAAACAAACCAATTGCCAAAATCAAAAAGGAAACCACAAGGAATAATTTATTTAAACTATGAAAAGTGTTTTGTAGTGCGTACACCTCATCCGAGGCGGTTTTAGCAGTAATTCCACGTAATTTTAGGACATTACTAACCCCTACAATATCCGAAAAATTCTTGACATCATAGCTAATAGAATAATTTTTTTCCTCCGTAAGATTCTTATAAAATTGTTGCTCAATATCGGAGCTGACAATAAAATCATCATAGCCAGCGTTATAGATTCCACTCATAGTAAGCTTATATTTTTGTCCGTCCAGTTCTAATATAAACTCTTTTCCTATAAGACTCTTAATGTCTGTATCAAATTTCTTGGCAAGACTCGGTGTGATTGCAATCTCATTTTGTCCGGTACGAGGCATTACCCCGTAGGATAAGCTCTCGGTTGCTTTTGGCGTTGGGAACTTCTCTGCTATCTGCTCTGTTTTACCACCTGTCGATAAAGTAAGATTACGAAGCTTATACTGATAATACACGTTTTCGATGCGTTCGTCCTTCTTAAGATATTCAAGAATTGTGCCATCGTCCGTACCCTTGATATAGCCATTATTAAAGGCGGTGTTCTTGGTCTTAAAGTCGTCAATAGAGCGTTCCATTACATTGCCAAAGGATAGAGAAAACAGAAAGGTAAGTAAGCCAATTGAGATAGAGAGAGATACCGCAGCATAACGCATTACGTGCACCTTAAAGTTTTTCACAGCGCGAGAAAATACGGAAACCTTAGGTGGTGAACCTACTATTAACGATTTTTTGTTTGTCTCATCGCGTCTTCCTACCTGCTCCTCTATTATTTTTTTCTCCTTAATGTGAATAATCTCATCGGCAAATTCGCAGATTTTTGCATCGTGAGTAATCACCACAACAAGTTTGTCCTTAGATATTTCCTGTAGCAGCTTCATAATTTCTGTTGAAGTGGTGCGGTCAAGGGCACCGGTAGGTTCATCAGCGAATATGATTTGTGGGTCACTCATCAAGGCTCTGGCGATTGCAACACGCTGCTTTTGACCGCCGGAGAGGTTTTCCACTTTTTGATTTTCCTTTTCTTTGATTCCTAGTCGCGTTAACAGTGTTGCGGCTTTTTGCTTGCTAACCTCTGGAGAATCCTCCGATAGTGCAGACGCAAGCTGCACATTATCCAGTACGGTATAACCCGGTAGCAGGTGATAATTCTGGAACACAAAGCCGATGTTATCCCGGCGATACTGACAGAGCTTGCCCGCGTCCATTCCGCTAATTGATGTGCCACCTACTAGGATTTCTCCTTCGTAATCAGTATCGAATCCAGCAAGAAGGTTAAGCAGGGTGGTTTTACCACCACCAGACGCACCCATTAGGCATACGATACCTTTGGAAGGAAAGGAATAGCTGCTGTTTTCTAGTATAATGGTATTTCCATATTTTTTTGTCACATGATTCACTTGTATCATAATTAACGATCTCCTGTCTTTAGCGAGGCAGATGCCTTAGTCATAATAACTTCGATAGTTGTGGTTGTGCAGGAGAGGATACCCATTACAAGGACGAGTATCACTCCGGTTCCAAGTAGTTTTCCGTTTAGAATATCGACATTCCAAAATGCAGTAGTTGCTAAGTTTATAAGAGGAGAAATGCATAGGAATAGAATGCCGGATGCTACTGCCAAAAGCAAAAATTCCGAAGCTGTCATCAGTAAGAGGTGCTGATTTGTATATCCACTTACTTTAAAAATTGCATATTCTCTCCTACGTGTTAGAGCGGTCATTAAGGATACAAAAAGAATGATTACAGCTGCCAAGATACCGATAACGAGAATAGCAGAACCGGACTGCTGGGTGGTCTGGTCATTTAAGCGTACCATATCCTCCACCAGTTCAAAACGTCCTAATGGGACGATGCCTTCTGCATTGAGTTCATCCTTAATTGCAATTAGATCAGCGGGTGTCTTAGTGCGGATAGTAAAGTTCCCTTCGCTGTTTTTTATGTCCGCTTGTGTGCGCATCTCATTTAGTGCAGATCTACTAAAAAAGAAGGAGTCATCCACGGAATATTCCATCAACTGTCCACCGTATTCATATTTAACTGTGGTGTCTACCACTCCAACAATGTTCACGGTGGTAGACACTGGCATTGAAACAGGTTCACCACTGTCCCAGTTATAAACGCGTCCTTTAAAGTCAATAGTTTTACCTAGTGCTTCTTCCGCTTTAATACCTAGCTTTTCAATAAAGCTTTCTGGGACAGCAATTTCGTTATCTTCTCCCATAGGCATTTTGCCTGCAATTAGCTTGTTGACAACAGGGACAGAATTACTTGTTTCGATGTTGTACTCCTTGCCATCTGCTGTTATCTTGACGTCGTTGTATGCTTGCGTGAACACGATGTGGGACACCCGCGTGTCATGTAGATATTTATCATACAGTCCATCAATATTCTGGTCTACATTGGCATTTGGCTCGTCATTTTGGGAGCCATCCGATCCACCCGCACTCATAAAGCTACCCACGATGTCGATATCCAAAATGCCTTCTCCATAGGTTTCAAACAATTTGTCAAAGGCAGACTGACTACTGTCTATAATAGCACCGCTAACTGTAACTAACAGAAGGGTTGCAGCAACCACCAGTGAAACTGTGGTAGTAATTGTACGATTCCACTTACTTTTGATGTTACTTAAAGATAGTTTACAGGCATTCGCAAAAGAAAGCTTATGAGGTTTGGACGTGTCAGCTTTTTCTTCCTTTGTGGAAATCGCCTCGGTAGCAGTAGCCAATTCCCCCTTATCAAGTTCATAAACCTTGGCTTTCTGGTCAATCAGCGAGGTATCGTGAGTAACTACTATCACAGTTCTGTTTTTGGCAATATCACGCAAAATATCCATTGTGATTTTTGAGGAGTTTTCATCTAAAGCACTGGTTGGCTCGTCTGCAATGATGACTTGAGGATTTTTCATCAGTTCTCTAGCTATTGCTACACGCTGCTTTTGACCACCAGATAACTTACCTACCTTTTGATTGGCAAGTTCACTAATTTTAAGTTCGCGTAACACCTTCATAATTGCTTTTTTATCTTGACCATGTTTTAAATATTGTGGAAGCATGATGTTCTCCAAAACTGTCAAATCATCCAACAAGTTAAAATCCTGCCACACAAAGCCGAATATATTATTATAGTAATAGCTTTTTTCCTGCTCAGTGAGTGCTTTTACATCTTGCCCACAATAAAAAACTTCGCCGTCAAATTTTTGTTCCATACCACTGATGATTTTCAGCAACGTAGTTTTACCACTACCAGAGGAACCGATGATAAAATTCAGCCCCTTGCTAATGGTCATAGAAATATTTCTTAGGGCATATTCATCCCCGAATTGCTTGGATACATTTCTTATTAAAAACATCTTGATCTCCTTTACTTACTGAAAGCTTGTTCTTGCAACTATTCCAAGGTTGCATAGCTATCGTTATTTTTCCATTGTTTCTCAATATTTTGATGATACAGCCATTAACTATGTAATCAACTTTTTCATGATCTTATCTCTTATTTCATTTTGATAAGGTTATTGTAGCAAAGACGAAATAAAATCCGTGTTAAGTAAATCTGATAAAGATCGCTTATCTTTAAATAAGTGGAAGTAATCGTGTACCTTACAAGAGATAGTCTGCTATATTTAAGAAGACCACAAACAAAGCTGTTCATGGTCTCTTTGCTATAATTGTATGATGAATCGACTGCCCGTTGTTTCATTTTTGGAAACGGAGATGACCCCGTTATGCTTTTCGATAATTGTTTTCACGGTTGATAATCCCAAGCCTGCCCCGCCCATTTGTCTTGAACGAGATTTATCCACACGAAAGAAGGGTTCAAAAATTAACTCTTCTAGCTCCTTCGGTATTCCGATACCTGTGTCTGTAATCGTTACAACAGCATGGTCTGTCGCATCACCAATGGAAATGTCAACTGTTCCGTTTTCGGTATTATATTTGATGGCGTTTTCGACTAGATTGTAAAAGGCTCTGTGCAGCAGACTTTTGTTTCCAACTATGCTTTTTGATGTGCCATTTACAATTATTGAAATATTTTTTTCTTTTGTAAGAGGAATCAACTCCTCCACTACATCTTGGAGTAATGCGTTTAGTTCGATTTGCTCATCACAGTTGAGATCATCCATATTGGTCAGGTCTAATAAATCCTTCACTAGCTCTGACAGTCGGTTTGTATGTGTGGTGATGACGGATAGTAAATTGTTGTATTCCTCGGAAGTGTGCTCTTTTTTCATTTTAAAGACATCTACCTTTGTTTTGAGTACCGTAAGCGGTGTACGTAACTCATGGGCGGCACTTTGGGAAAACCGTTTTTGCATGGCAAAGGCTTCTTCTAATTTGCCAGACATCTGATTAAATGAAATCGTCAGATCCGCAATCTCATCGTGAATTTCTGGTACCGGTAAATCCTCAGATAGATTGTGTACCGTACGATTTTTCATCTGGTGGCTCAACACCCGTAATGGCATTAAAGCTTTTCCTGTAATATAGTAGGTAAGTCCACCGCCTATGGCCACGATTAATACCATATATAGAATACTTTGATATAAAAAATGAGTTCGCGCTATCCTGGAGTCTGCCGATGGCGCTGATATGCCGATGGAAGGGGGCTGTACCCACATTGATGTTTCTTCCGTTACTTCAGTTGCTGGTGTTAATGGGATGGCTTCAATTACATTCGCCATACGGTTTGCGGAAAAGTTTAAAATAATAGTTAAGCCAATACAGCAGGCGGTTATTGCTAAGATACTAAGAGCAGTCAGTCGAGCACGAATGGGTAGCTTTTTTAACATAGTGATTTACCTCCATTCAAATAATAACCCTCGCCGATTTTAGTTGCGATAGGATCATATCCAAGTGCTATCTTAAGCTTTTTGCGCAGAGAAGCAATGTGTACCCGAACCGCATTACTAAAGCTATCCGCTTCCATATTCCAAATGTGCTCCATCAGCTCCTCTTGACTGATGACCTTACTTTGGTTCAAAAGAAAATACTCCAACAAGGCTAACTCTTTTTTTGTCATAGTAACATCGATACCATTTACGGATACCGTACGTCCAACTGTATTTAAGGAAATTTCGTTCCATAGGAGCACCGCATTTTCCTGTAAGAAGGAACGGCGCAATAGATTACGGATGCGTGCCACTAGTTCTTCAAAAGCAAAAGGCTTTGACAGGTAATCATTTGCACCGATATCAAGTCCCAATACCTTATCGGATACGCTACTTCGAGCGGATAAAATAAGAATTTTCAAATCTTTATTTGTTTTTCGTACCTCTGATAATATGTCAATACCATCCATACCAGGAAGATTTAAGTCCAATACAACAAGATCATAAGTTTCTGTGGAGATAAGCTCATATGCCACATCTCCACGATAACAGGTATCAACGGCATATCCATCTATTTGTAATCCCTCTGCGATGGTATCGCATAAATCAATTTCATCCTCAACGATTAAGATTCGCATCGAAACACCTCCAATTTTTTATTTATTATACCACATCAACATAAATTCTACGTTAAGGGAATTTGCAACAAAAAGAGACTTTCCATTGTATATAGAGTGAAAGGGGGCGAAAGGATGGGACTTGAATCATTATCCGGAGATGATTTGGTCAGAGAGATCATTGAATTAGAACCGATGAAATTGCAAGAATCCTAAAAAAGAAGGATACTACAATTAGGTCACTATTATCAAGAGCAAGTGAAAAGCTAAAAACGACATTAAAGGAGGCGTATGATTTTCATGAGTGATTATAAAAATGCCTTAACAAAAATATATATCAGTAAGGAAATGGAGGAACGAGTAATGAGAGAAGTTAAGACGAAGGTAACAAAGACAAAACAACAGAGGACCGTAGGTAGGAGATGGCTATTACCGGCAGCGATGGTTGCTTGCGTGGTTCTTTCACTGGGTATTTTAGTTTTACCTAAATTGACGAAGGGTACGAAGGAACAAGTACAAATACCGAATCCGATAGTAGAGACAGATGATATTAAGACCTTAAAAGAAAGTGTTTCGTTCCCTTTAAAGGTGCCAACGGTTGTTCCAGAAGGGTATGAAGTTATTGATACTTCAGTAATTGGGGGAACCATAGCACAAATCACTTATTCCAATGGTACTAATAACATTACTTATCGTATGGCAGAAGGTACGGATGATATCAGCGGTGAATATAACACTTATGAGAAGTTGCGTGAAATTACAGTGGATGGACAAAATGTTTTATTAAAGGGGAATAATGACGGATATCAGGTAGCAACTTGGACAGATGGAACATATACGTATTCAATTACCTCAGATAGTCCTTTAAGGGAAAAACAAATTGTTCAAATGATAGAAGGAATTCAGTAATACGGAGGATGTTTCCGATAAGAATTGGATATTATTAAATTAGTACAGATGATATAAAGAGATGAAAAAACAGGAACAAACGAATCGTTTGTTCCTGCTTCTTTATAAAGAAGTATATTCTAGATTTAAAATAAATTCTGGCTTGAAAAAAGAATGATTTATCCTAATTATCTATAAAAAGGATTCTCTGTCGGATATAGCATGGAAGCTGGTTTGTTAAATTCAATGTCAGCTACACCAAAGTATTTAAATACTTCAAAGATTGCCTTACCGAAGTGTCCGAATGCAACAGCTCCGTGATGAGGATAATTCTTTTCAACTAATACATGACGGTAGAAACGCTTCATTTCTGGAATCGCAAATACACCAATGCTTCCGAAGGACTGAGTTGGAACAGGAAGAACTTCACCTTCTGCAACATAAGCACGTAATACTGTATCAGCGGTGCTCTGAAGACGGAAGAATGTGATATCACCCGGAGCGATATCACCCTCTAAGGTACCCCTTGTGATGTTTGGTTCCTGATTTGGCTCAAGGCTTCTAGCCATAATCTTCTGATTCTTCATTGAGCAGAAGGATAACTTCTTAGATGGTGTATTTCCACAATGGAAGCCCATAAAGGTGTCGGTTGGCTTATAGTAAAATTTGCCTTTGATTGAAGCATCGTACATATCAGCAGGTACGGTGTTGTTAATATCAAGAAGAGTAACAGAATCTTCGCTGACACAAACACCAAGGTACTCGCTTAATGCACCATAGATATCAACTTCACAGGAGATTGGCATACCCTTACTTGCAAAACGGCTATTTACATAACATGGTACGAAACCAAACTGAGTCTGGAAGGATGGCCAGCACTTATTAGCGAATACAACAAATTCTTTACAACCCTTGTGAGCATCTGCCCAGTCAAGTAATGTTAGCTCATACTGCGCAAGCTTTGGAAGGATACCAGGCATATTATTTCCAGTACCAAGCTCTTCTTCCATATCTTTAATCACATCTGGAATTCTAGGGTCATTTGCATGATCGTTAAAAGATGCGAATAAATCAAGCTCTGAGTTCTCTTCAATTTCAACACCTAGACTATATAACGCTTTGATTGGAGCGTTACATGCAAGGAAATCCTGAGGTCTTGGACCGAAGGAGATGATCTTTAGGTTCTGTAAACCGATAATTGCACGAGCGATTGGTAAGAACTCTTCAATCATAGTAGCAACCTCAGTAGGTGTACCAACTGGATATTCTGGTATGTATGCGCGGATATTACGTAACTTTAAGTTATAGCTTGCATTTAACATACCACAGTAAGCATCGCCACGTTCATCTGCAAGAATAGAGGTATTCTCCTCTGCTGCTGCAGCGAACATAACAGGACCATCGAAGTTCTTAGCTAATAATGTTTCGCTGCTTTCTGGACCAAAGTTACCAAGGTAAACAACGAGAGCATTACAATTTGCTGCTTTTACATCAGCAAGAGCTTTTAACATATCTTTCTCATTTTCAATCGTGACTGGACATTCGTAAATTTCAAGTCCTTTTTCGCGATAGGCAGATACAACAGCTTCTCTTCTTCTGTTGGAGAGACTCATAGGGAAACAGTCTCTACTTACGGCAACAATGCCGACATTAATGTTTGGAATGTTATTCATTTGAAAATACCAAACCTTTCATAGTAGTGGGTGTTGTAAGTTGTTACGGGAATAATTAGTTTAGTCATAAAACTATGTAATTCTATTATAAGTTTAACTATACGAAATGTCAAGGAAATACAAGCGATACATAAAGAAAAATACACGCTGTATACAAAGAAAAAACAAACTGAGTACAAAGAAAAACATAGCTTGTAAAAGAAAGATATTAGCTGTTTGTAAAAGAAAATAGTAGTTATTTGTATAAGAAAATATTAGTTGGCATTTACAAATACAAAGGATACCTTAAGAAAAAAGTATCAAGAGGTACTTTAAGAGAAAACTAATATAAATACTTTAGTACACTGCATAACATGTCAATATATGTTGAACTTAGTTGTATATTGTAGCAATTTATGTATAATATAATATGACATCATTGAAGAACTGGAAGGCGTTATATAGACAGCAGTAGTTCTAAGAAAGTGCGGATTTCTTTTATGAAAATTATGGCTAAGAAGAGCGTAAAATTTACAAATTGAAAGAAGGTTCATTATGATGGAAAAAAAGAGGAATGAAGGAGAAATTAAGGCAAAACGGTTAAAAAAACAGGCACAATCAAAGAGGGAAGAGAATAAAGATAAGTTATATAAGCGAAACAAAGAATTAAAACAAAAGAAGGGAACTAGACAGGATAGGTATTCAAAGCAGAGGGAGAAAAAAAGGATCTTTGGAATTCGTCTAAGGTTAGTCTTGGCGTTTATGGTACCAATCGCCTTTATTATCTTTCTAGGAGTTACATCTTATAATAAAACGTCAGATGCAATGTTAAAAAGCTATGAAGAATCAACCTTTCAGTCTCTTAAGACTACAACAAACTACTTTGAACTAGCGATGGAAACGGTAGAATTACGCTTAAATCAGTTAAAGGGCTATGAGAACTTAAAGAATTATTATTCTGGTACATATAAAAATGATCCGGTAACAGATATGACTACATATAAGAATCTTCAAGTATATATTGAAACAACGACATATTCCGATAATGTATTGGCTAACTTCTACTTATTTAGTAAACGTGGTAATAATTTATGTACCACTGGGAGTATGGATTTAAGTGGTAGGGAATTAATGGATGCTTATCTTGATACCGAAGAGGGTAAAAGAGATGAAAGTGAACGCGGAGCATATTCTTGGTCTGGAAAGCATCAGTTTGTTGATGAGCATTTTGTACAGGATAAAAGTAAAGTTACAATACCATATGCATTTTCCGTATCTTCTGCATTTTTTGGGAATGGATTTAAACAAATCGGTTATATGGTAGCAGATATCAGGCTAGATTTATTTCAAAAGAAATTGTCAGAGCTTGAGATTTCTGAAGATTCTATCTTTGTAGCGATCTCAAAGGATGGATATGAAGTGCATTGTGATGGAGATGAGGACGTTTTGGTTGCTGACAAATCGTTTTATATCGATGCAATCGAAGGTCCAGAGTTAAGCGGAACTAGCTATGTGGATTATAATGGTGAAAAGCACTTGTTTTTATATTCAAAAGCTACGAAATCTGGAATTACCGTATGTGGATTAGTTCCATACTCTTATTTGATATCACAAGCAAATGCAATTAAAACCTCAACTGTTATATTAGTTCTTATTGCAGTGGCCTGCGCCATGTTAATTGCAGTCATTATGTCAACTGATATGGGAAACGCTATTAATAAAATTATTGTCGTACTAAAAAAGGCTTCAGAAGGGGACTTAACTGTATCTGTTAATTGCCATAGAAAAGATGAATTTGGTATGTTATCTGATAGCGCAAATGTTATGATTTCTAATGTAAAGGATCTTATTGATAAAGCGCAGAAAGTAAAGGATACCATTTCATCATCCACAGACGAAGTATCGGATTCCACAAAACAGCTTTTAATAGCGACTCAAAATATTTCTACCTCGATTGAAGAAATTCGTCAGGGTATTGTACAACAAGCGGAAGATTCCGAAAAATGCCTTCGTCAGTCAGATGAACTAACATCGAGAGTGAATCAGGTATCGGATAATGTTACAACGATTGAAAAACTGACTGGGGACTCAAAAGCTGTTGTACAGCAAGGATTAGTTTCCATCGGCATATTGCGTGATAAGTCAGAAGAAACAACAAAGATAACAAAAAATATCATCGGGGAAATCGAATCGCTAGAGACAGAGAGCGAGTCCATCGGTAAAATTATTGGTGTTATTAATGATATCGCAGAGCAGACGAATTTGTTATCTTTGAATGCGTCAATTGAAGCAGCTAGAGCAGGGGATGCTGGTCGTGGGTTTGCAGTCGTTGCAGATGAGATAAGAAAACTTGCAGAACAATCCGTTAGAGCATCTGGTGAAATTGCAACTATCATTAGCAGCATTCAAGGAAAAACGAAACTTACCGTAACCACAGTTCAAAAGTCAGAGAATATTGTAAAATCTCAGGGAAATGCGTTATTAGATACCATCGATTTATTCCAGAAAATTGATGCATCGGTTGGTATGATAGCGAAAGAGCTAATTGAGATCACGTCTGGTATTTCTAGTATTAAAATTGCTGAAAATACTACATTAAATGCAATAGAGAGTATATCTGCGGTATCGGAAGAGACAGCTGCATCATCGGAAGAAGTAGATAATGCAGCAAATCGTCAAGTAGAAACGGTATCAAAATTAAGTGAGGCGACCTTGCATTTAGAATCGGATGCAAAGGAATTAAACGAAGCATTAAATCAATTTCGTATATAAGTTTAGGAGGTAACATGGTTATGCCGGAGTCATTGACAGAAGTTAATTTAGTATCAACAACCGTCCGTTTGTTGTTAGCATTAGTATGCGGAGGAATTCTTGGGATAGAACGAGGACGGAAAAAACGACCGGCAGGTTTTCGAACTTATATGTTAGTTTGTATAGGGTCAACCTTAGTAATGATTACGAATCAATTCATCTGTTCACAGTATCCAAATACTGATCCTGCGCGTTTGGGCGCGCAGGTTATCAGTGGTATCGGTTTTCTTGGTGCAGGGACAATTATCGTGACAGGTAAAAATCGAGTAATGGGGTTAACAACAGCTGCTGGCCTTTGGGCGGCAGCTTGTATTGGTCTATCGATCGGTGTTGGTTTTTATTCCGGTGCTATTATTGGCTGCATACTTATCTTTTTTGTGATGTCAGTACTTCATGGACTAGACGAGCGCGTGATATCCTCTGTAAAGATAATAAACCTTTATATAGAGATATCAAAAATGAGTGATGTAGGGCATTTTATGAAATTTACAAAAGAGCAGGAATTAAAAGTAAGTAACTTTGAACTTGTAAGAGGTAAATCAGCTTCAGAGATAGCCTTAACAGTTACGTTACAACTCCCGAAGCGATACACACAAATCGAAATTATAGAACTATTAAGTACAGTTGAGGGAGTTACTTATATGGAAGAAATCTAGAGTAACAAAAAATAGTATTTAACCTCATCAGGAGTTCAAGCTCCTGATGAGGTTATGAGCAAGTAGCGTAAGCGGATTGCGAATATCTGCTTCGACATGGGGTAAGGACTTACCTGTTTGAAATGCCACGTAGTGGTAATGAGGTTATGAGCAAATAGTGTAAGTGGATTGTGAATATCCGCTTTGACCAGAAGGAGTGAATTTAGCCGCTTGAATGTAAGCGCTTTCATGTGCTATAATAAGATATCATGCGTATTATCTTTCGTTGAGCTTAGAAGGATATGCCAGAAGAATCGCAATGGAACAACGTAGTTACCAAGAATACTAGGAGGATTAGACCATGGACATGATTGTAAAGTACATTAATGAATTACTTGATAAGAGTACACCAGAAGTACCGATGTGGAACATAGAAAAAATTAAGAGCGGAGAAAAATCAGAATGGAACTACATTGACGGTTGTATGATTAAGGCTGTTCTTGAGATGTACGCAATAACAAAAGAAGAGAAGTACTTAAAATTTGCAGATGAGTTTATTGATTATCGTGTAGATGATGAGGGTAATATTTCTGGGTATGAAGTGGAAAAGTTCAACATTGATGACGTGAACGCAGGTAAAACATTATTTGAACTTTATGACTTAACCGGGAAAGAAAAGTACCGAAAAGCAATCAATATTATTTATAAGCAAGTGAAAACTCAACCAAGAACTAGAGAAGGTAACTTTTGGCATAAACTAATTTACCCTCAGCAGGTATGGTTGGATGGCTTATATATGGGACAACCTTTTTACATGGAATATGAAACTCGTTTTAATGATAAAAAGAATTATGCGGATATCTTCCATCAGTTCTTTAATGTATATGAGATGCTAAGAGATGAAAAGACTGGCTTATATTATCATGCATTTGACTCTTCAAGAGAAATGTTCTGGTGTGATAAAGAGACAGGATTATCCAAGCATTTTTGGTTAAGAGCCCTTGGCTGGTATGCAATGGCTCTCTTAGATACCTTAGATAAATGTGAACCAACTGGTTATGAGAAAGAGTATGAAAAACTAAAGCAAATTTTTATCGAATACATGGAAGCAATTTTAAAATATCAGGATGAAAGCGGTATGTGGTATCAAATTCCTGATATGGGTGGACGTGAACGCAATTACCTTGAGACAAGCGGAAGTTCTATTATGGCATACGCATTACTAAAGGGTGTGCGTCTTGGCTTCTTACCAGAGAGCTATCGTGAGAATGCAAAGAAGGCAATGGATGGTATTTGTGAGAAGTACCTTCATACAGAAGAAGGTAAGATGAGCCTTGGAGGTATTTGTCTTGTAGCTGGTCTTGGCGGTAAGCAAATGAGAGATGGTACTTATGATTACTATATGTCAGAGCCTATTGTTAAAGACGATGCTAAGGGTGTTGGACCATTCTTATTAGCATATACAGAAATGCTTCGTCTTCAGAAATAATAGTAAGCAATAAAGTTAGTGTATAGTATCCTTTTTCACAATATAGTGGTGATTTATCAAATAAATACTCGATTAATAATTAAAAAACAATAAATTCGACAAAAAATATGTAAAAAAGCCTTTCAAAAAGTTTAAAAATTCTGTGAACTTATTTGGAAAGGCTTTTTTTTTGCAATGAAGTATGGTATAACTAGATATACAGCCTGTTTGTTAGAATAGAAACGGTATGCCTTAAATTAGCAAGACAACAACATGATTTGCTTTAGAGGGGCTAGTTTATGCAAGAGAATATCCTATGGGGGAAAATTTTTAGTTGCATAATTAAAAAAAAGATAGAATATAAGAGAGGGTTTAAGATGAAGAAAAAAGCATTATTACTTGGACTTTGCGGATGCCTTATGCTATCAGTGGTAGCGTGTGGCAAGAAAAGTGGTCTTGATGTAACATTAGGACAATATAAAGGAATTGAAGTTACAGTAGAGCCTGTTGAGATTACAGAAGAAGATGTTAATAAACAATTAGAGAATTTTAACAATCAAAAAGGCAAGGATGTTAAGATCACAGATAGAACCGATGTACGTGATGGTGATACAGTAAACATTGATTACGTTGGTAAGATTGACGGTAAAGAATTTGACGGTGGAAAAGATGAAGGTTACAATTTAAAGATTGGATCCAAGACATTCATTGATGGATTTGAGTCTGGATTAGTTGGTAAGAATGTTGGTGAAACTGTTGATGTACCTGTAACGTTTCCGAATCCTTACGATAGTAATCCTGACTTAGCTGGAAAGGAAGCAGTCTTCACTGTTACAGTTAATTACCTTACAGATGGTAAAAAAGAGCCTTTAACAGATGAGGTAGTGAAACAGAATTCAGACTATGAGACAATCGATGCTTATAAGGATTATATTAAGACATCATTAACTAAAAATGCAGAGCAAGCAGCACAGACACAGAAAGAAATTGATATTATTCAAAAGGCAATTGATAATACTACCTTTAAGAACTTAGAGCAAAAAGAGTTTGATACAGAAGAAGCAGATATGAGAGCTTATTATACAAGTGCTGCTTCCCAGTATGGTGTAGATTTAAAGACCTATATTCTTTACGTTTTTGGTATGACCGAGGAGCAGTTTAATGCAGAAATCAAAAAAGCAGCTGAGTTTAATGTAAAGCAAAGACTTATGTTAGATGAAGTTGTAAAGGCTGAGAAATTAGAGATTACAGACGAAGAATATACAGAAAAAGTAACAGAATATGCTGAACAGAATAGCTTTAAAACAGTTGAAGAATTTGAAGAAGCATACAAAGGCAAGGAAAATGTTAAGATTGCTTTATTAAGAGAAAAGGCACTTGATTTAGTCATTGATTCTGCTGTAGTAAAATAATTAGGAGACTTTTGTAGCTTGATTAAAGCGAACAATTGCTATGTATAAGGGAAAGGGGTATCTTAAAGTATTTGACTTTAAGATACCCTTTTTCCTATAAAAATAATTGTGTTACTTATTATTTTGTATATAATTGAAACTGACGGTTATAGAGATAATATACAAAATCCCAATTTATAAGATCAAACCATTTGTCGATATAATCATTACGCCTATTTTGGTAATCAAGATAGTATGCATGTTCCCAGACGTCAATTGGAAGAAGTGGAATTAGTCCTAAGGTAAGCGGTGTATCCTGATTTGCAGTTGTAACGATTGATAATTCACCACGTGAATTGGACACAAGCCAAGCATAACCAGAGCCAAAAACTTGTAGTGCAGCTTCTTTTAATTTAGCCTTAAATTCATTAAAATTGCCAAAGGAACGGTTAATGAGATTTAGAAAATCATTTCCTGGAGTATTAACTTGATTGGTATTTTGCACTGGCATTATGGATGTTTTACTTGGAGTCTTCATGGAATAAAAGTATAGATTATGATTGTATACACCACCAGCATTATGCTTTACTGGTGTTTGAATTTCGGAAGGAAGAAGATTGTTATGAACAATTAATTCCTCAAGATTCCATGCTTGGAATTCTGGATAATTTTTTAAAGCTTTATTAAGATTATCGACATAAGTTTTAAGGTGTTTTTCATGATGAAAATAGAGAGTATATTCACTTATGTTTGGAGAGAGAGCATCGCGAGCATATGGTAGTGGAAGCAATGGAAATGGATAAGTTTGATTGTTTTGACTCATAATTAGAACATCCTATCGTATTATTTACTATAGTTTATGTAAAAAACGACAGAGTGTGACGGCGATAGGAGATTGCAAAAAAATATGGAGGTGGATTGATGAGTTATCAGTATTTAGAGTATCCGAAATGTTCAACTTGTATCAAAGCAAGAAAATGGTTAGAAAAAAATCAGATTGCATTTGAATCAAGAGATATTACAGTAAACAATCCTACGAAGGAGGAACTTAAAGTTTGGCAAGAGAAAAGTGGATTGCCATTTACTAAGTTTTTTAATACGAGTGGACTACTTTATCGAGAACAAAATCTAAAAGAAAAGATTAAAGTTATGACAGTTGAGGAAATGGTTGAAATACTATCTACAAATGGTATGCTAGTAAAACGACCAATCTTAGTAGGTAATGACTTTGTACTTGTTGGTTTTAAGGAAGATGAGTGGAAGAAGAAATTGCTTCCACCAGTTTTAAAGCGATATTAGTAGCATTTATCCATAGAGTTTTAGGTGTGAAACAAATTTATCCGACATGTTCGGATAAATTTGTTAAAACATTATTAAAATTCAAAGAAATTTGATGAATCTTGTTCATATAGCTGTTATAATAAGCAATGATTAAAGTTAACAAAAGTATTAGTTGGAGGAATCGATGTTTGGTTATATAGGAATACATAAGCCGGAGCTTAAGATGAAGGAATACTATAAATATCGTGCATACTATTGTGGACTATGTCAAGTTCTAAAAGAACGCTATGGACGTTTTGGACAGATGACACTGACTTATGATATGACATTTTTAATTATACTCTTATCTTCTTTGTATGAAAGTAAAGTGACAGAAGAACAGCATCGATGTCTTGCACATCCAACGAAAAAACATTGGATGCTTCATAATGAAGTAACGGAGTATGCAGCGGATATGAATATCGCGCTAACTTATCATAAATTTTTAGATGATTGGAACGATGAGAAAAGCATAGTAGGACTTAGCGCAAGCAAGTTATTCGTAAGGAAATATCATAAAATAGAAAAGAAATATCCTGAAAAATGCCAGGTGATTGCAGAGTGCTTGGCAAAGTTACAAGAATACGAGAAAGAAAATGTTACAGACCTTGATAAGATAGCAAAACCGTTCGGTGATTTAATGGGAGAGATGTTTGTTTACCGCCAGGATGAATGGGAGGGCACATTAAGAAGGCTAGGTTTCTATCTTGGGAAATACATCTATTTATTAGATGCTTATGAGGATGTTAAGGAAGATATCATAAAAGGTAATTTTAATCCATTAAAGGAGAAGGTAGGCAAACCTACTTTTGAGGAGGAATATCGACAAATATTAATCATGATGATGTCCGAATGTTCAAAGGAATTTGAAAGGTTGCCATTAATCCTTGATGTCGAACTGTTAAGAAACATACTATATGCGGGGGTATGGAAGAAGTACGACGAATATGGTACAAAAAGCTGTAACAAGAAAGTAATTGATGAAGAAGGGAAAGGAATATAGTATGACACAAGATCCATATCAGGTACTTGGGATAAGCAGAACAGCTACCGATGATGAGGTAAAAAAAGCTTATCGTGAATTAAGTAGAAAATATCATCCAGATTCTTATGTAGATAATCCTCTATCTGATTTAGCAGAAGAGAAATTTAAGGAAGTACAGGAAGCATACGACACCATTATGAACGAACGTCAAAATGGTGGCTACTCCACTAACGGAAATTATAGTGGGCAATCCTATGGAAACCAGACATATCGTGAAGATGGAGTCCTTGCCGATGTCGCTTCCAAAATCAATGGACGACGCTTTAGTGAAGCCCTTAGCCTACTCTCAGGTATTAGTAATCGTACTGCCAGATGGTATTATTATAGCGCGATTGCCAATATTGGTGTTGGTAATAATGTACTTGCAGCTGATCACGCGAGAACTGCTGTATCAATGGAACCAAATAATCCAGAGTATGTTAATCTACTGAATCAGTTACAGTGGGGAGGCCGAAGATATACGCAAACTGGCTATGGTTATGGCCGTGGTGGTGCAGATGCCGGCGATATGTGCTGTAACTTATGTATCGCAGATGCTTGCTGCGAGTGTATGGGAGGCGATTTGTGCACATGCATCTAAGCACAAAAAAATTGGCGTTTTCAGGCTTATTACTAGCATTAACGATTTTACTTACGATACTTAGTTCTGTGTTTGAAACGAGTACTTTCTTTTTACTTGCAGCAGCATCGTATCTAGTGGGAGTAAATTTTAGAGAGAGTGGAGTTAAGTTTGGTATTGGATTCTACGTTTCAGCCATCTTACTTAGTATGACACTAGTCCCAAATAAACTCTATTGCCTAACCTTTGCAACCATCAGTGCTTACATTGTCATTATGGAAATAATCAGAGTATACTTAACTAAAAAAGAGTTACAAAAATTAGCCACAATAAACAGGGTTCCAATCGAAAAAAAGCCCAATGCTTTTTTTTATATCATTAAGTTTGTTGTGTTTAACGTTCTTTATCTACCTTTTTTATTTTTATCTCCTGGTTTATTTTACAGTGGAGAAATCTCACCAATGATTTATATACTATTCATAATAGGTGGTCAGATTATATTTGTTCTCTACGATATGGCATATGATGTGTTTATCCAAAAGTACTGGAAACGAATCAAAAAGAGCATGATCCGAAATTAAAAGTAATAATAAAAGCTCTACATGAAGTCTTGACCTAAAATTCACGTCAAAGACTTCATGTAGAGCTTCCTTAATTTACAAAAGTATTTGTATATTGCATAATTTATCTGTACATGGAATAGATTATAAAAACAAGTATTTCAGGTGGAACTTCCATGAAAGGCTCCAATTTGTTTAAGCATAAACAAATCGAGGAACGTGCTGCTGAGATTGCTGCATTCATTATAGAAAACAATGCAACAGTCAGACAGACCGCGAAGCAGTTCGGTATCTCTAAGTCGACGGTACATAAGGACGTTACCGAGCGTTTATTACAAGTAAATCCTTCTCTGGCAGAGCGAGCACGTGTCGTTTTGGATTTGAATAAGTCAGAGAGACATATCAGAGGTGGATTGGCTACCAAAGAGAAGTACCTACATAAAGGAAAGACCGTGCAAGGATATTAAGAAGGGGTTAGTACTGTTCATTAAAATGTTTATGAACAATCGTGAATGAACATTGGTTGATGAGCATAAGTAAGATCGGGATGTTTTGGGGATAACTCAGGCATTCCGGTTTTTCTGTGCGCCCAGCATAGTGCGCTATCATTCTGTTATTTTATCAAATTTTGTGTTTCACTAAGAGAAAAAAGTATAGAATCATAGTCTGATTAAAAAGGATTCATTATATCTGATCATAAAGTAATTGTATAAGGTGTATGATGAAAATGTTCACGAACTATGTAATAAACTGTTGGAAATAAAGCTATATTATGGTATAATTAAATGGTTGGTGTTTATAAAATTTCTTGTTACCTTTATGAAAGCTCTTACATTATGTGAATAGTTTCACACAATCTGGTACATAGCCACTAATCAACATTTAGAGGGAATATGATAATATTTTATCAATATTTAAATGATTGATAATGTAATCGCTTACAATTGACACAAATAGCGGATACTACGTATGGATGAAAAGAGTGAAAAGTATTAATTTTCAGATTTGTCGATTTAGAAATAAATTTGTAAATAGTTAAATTCTTTCATTCAAAAAGTACTTATTTTGTGTTAAAATAGAAACGAACGCAAAGAAAAAATTATTGTATCATCAACTCACGCTAACTATGTGTTAATTTAATCACAGGTTTGTGGAAAGTATCCGAAATGTTTATAGCTGTATACCGTTAAGGGGGCAGTTAAATTAGAAAGAAAGAAGGAGAAAAAATGGCAGCAGGAACATTCAAAGGCGGCATTCATCCTTATGAAGGAAAAGAGCTAGCGATGGATAAGTCAACCACTTTATTGCTACCAAAAGGAGATCTTGTGTATCCAATGTCTCAACACATTGGTAATCCGGCAAAGTCTATTGTTGCGAAGGGTGACAAAGTTTTGGTGGGCCAAAAAATTGGTGAAGCAGATGGAGCAATCTCCGCCTGCATCATTAGCTCGGTGTCTGGTACAGTAAAGGCTGTAGAGCCAAGATTAACTGTGGCAGGTACCATGGTAGAATCCGTTGTTGTGGAAAATGATAACGCTTATACTCAGGTAGAAGGATTTGGAGTAGAGCGAGATTACACGTCCCTTAAAAAGGAACAAATTCGTTCTATTATTAAAGAAGCTGGTATTGTAGGAATGGGAGGGGCTGGTTTCCCAACACATATCAAGCTAACTCCAAAGAATGATAGTGCAATTGAGTATTTAATTATTAATGGTTCTGAGTGTGAACCTTTTCTAACTAGTGATTACCGAATGATGTTAGAAGAGACAAATCGCTTAATTAAAGGTATTAAGATTACACTTCGTTTATTTGAAAATGCAAAGGCTATTATTGCAGTAGAAGATAACAAACCAGAAGCAATCAATGCGCTTACTCATGCATTAAGAAATGAGAATAAAATTGAGCTTAAAGTTATTAAAACAAAATATCCTCAGGGTGCGGAACGTGTGCTAATTTATGCAATAACGGGTCGTAAAATGAACTCTACTATGCTACCATCGGATGTCGGTTGTATCGTAAACAACGTAGATACTATGATTTCAGTTTGTAGAGCAGTAGCAGAGAATACACCTCTTATCAAAAGAGTCATAACGGTATCTGGAGATGCTGTGAAGAATCCAGGGAATTTTATTGTATTAACTGGTACTAATTACAGTGAACTCGCAGAAGCTGCAGGAGGATTTCGTGCAAAACCTGCGAAGTTGATTTCTGGTGGGCCAATGATGGGACTTGCTCTTTACTCCCTAGACATACCAGTTACGAAGACCTCCAGTGCATTACTAGCATTTACTGTGGATGAAGTGGCGGAAATGGCAGAGGGACCATGTATCCGTTGTGGACGTTGTGTGGCTGTTTGTCCAGGTAGAGTTGTTCCACAGAAATTAATGGAGTATGCAGAACGTTCTGATAATAAAAGCTTTGAAGCGTTAAATGGTATGGAATGTTGTGATTGTGGCTGTTGTTCTTATATCTGTCCAGCAGGACGTCATTTAACACAGGCTTTTAAACAGACCAAAAAAAGTATTTTAAACGAACGCAAGCAGTCGTAAAGAGGAGAATGAAGTAAGACTTAAGAAAGAGGTGGAATCTTTGAAAGATATGTATAATGTCTCTGCATCACCGCACGTGCGTAGTGGTGTAACGACAGCACAGATTATGAGAGACGTTGCAATTGCGTTAATGCCTGCTTGTTTATTTGGTATTTATCAATTTGGTTTCTCAGCATTTTTGGTATTATTAGTTTCGGTGACATCCTGTGTGGTATCCGAGTTTTTATATGAACGATTAATGAAGCAACCATATCGTCCTTATGAGTGTAGTGCTTTAGTTACCGGTTTATTAATCGGCATGAATATGCCTGCAACCATTCCATTATGGATTCCAATGGTTGGTGGTGTATTTGCAATTATCGTAGTAAAACAGTTATATGGTGGACTTGGACAAAACTTTATGAACCCTGCTCTTGCAGCTAGATGTTTCTTAGCCATCTGTTTTCCTCCTCTTATGACAAAATTTGAAGTAGGATCCTTTGCAAGTTCCAGTGCTTCAAGTAAAGCATTATATCTATTTAACTATGGTTATGCTGGACT
>NZ_DAMADT010000001.1:174841-253916 GCF_031997925.1 Lachnoclostridium sp.
CGGTGCAACACCACTTGCAGCAATGAAGGAAGCTGGGGCTGCTCCAAGTTTACTTGATATGTTCTTTGGCTTCCATGGTGGTGTGATTGGTGAAACAAGTGCTATGATGCTTTTAATCGGTGCATGTTATTTATTATACCGTAAAGTTATTTCCTTAAGAATTCCTTTGACATATATTGCAACATTTGCGGTATTTATCATTTTGTTTGGCGGCAAAGGATTTGATGTAGAGTACGTATTAGCTCAGATTCTTGGTGGTGGATTAATATTAGGTGCTTTCTTTATGGCAACGGATTATGTAACCTGCCCAATTACGAAGTATGGTCAAATCATCTTTGGTGTCTGTCTTGGTGCGTTAACCGGATTATTCCGTGTATTTGGTGGCTCTGCAGAGGGTGTATCTTACGCTATTATCTTCTGTAACTTATTGGTACCGTTGATTGAGAAAATCACGATGCCAAGGGGCTTCGGAATGGGAGGTAAGAAACTTGCAAAATAAGAAAAAGTCAACAATAATAAAAGATGCGATTGCATTATTTGCGATTACCTTAGTAGCGGCTGTTGCACTTGGTTTTGTATATGAAATTACGAAGGGACCAATAGCGGAGGCAGAAGCAAAAGCAAAAGCAGAAGCATATAAGATGGTTTTTGCAGAGGCAAAATTAGTAGATGATAAGAATGAAGATGTGAATGCCAAAGTAGATTCTTCCAAAGAATTTTTATCTTCTCATGGATTTACTTCAAGTACAATTAACGAAGTATGTATTGCAAAGGATGAAGCTGGAAATGCACTTGGTTTTGTTATGACTTTAACTTCTTCAGCAGGATATGGCGGAGATATTAAGTTTACCATGGGTATAAAAGCTGACGGAACTTTAACTTCAATTGAAATTATTGGTATGAATGAAACAAAAGGTCTTGGTGAAAAAGCAAACGATGAGAGTTTTAAAGGCCAATATTCTGATAAAAATGTATACTCCTTTACAGTTATTAAGGCAACTGAGAGCAAGACTGGTGATGATCAAATTAATGCCATCAGTGGTGCAACAATCACAAGTTCTGCAGTAACAGGTACAGTGAATGCGGGTCTTGCCTTTGTAAATGACTTATTAGAAAACGGTGTAGGAGGTATGACTCATGAGTAAAGCGTTAGAACGTATTTATAACGGTGTAATTAAAGAGAATCCTACATTTGTCTTAATGCTTGGTATGTGTCCGACTCTTGCGGTTACAACTTCGGCAATCAATGGTGTAGGTATGGGACTTACGACAACGGCAGTTCTTATCATGTCGAACATGCTAATTTCTATGCTTCGTAAGGTTATTCCTGATAAGGTAAGAATGCCAGCGTTTATCGTAGTGGTAGCTTCCTTCGTTACTATAGTACAATTATTATTACAGGCATATATTCCAGTATTAAACGATTCTCTCGGTATTTATATTCCATTGATCGTTGTTAACTGTATTATCCTTGGTAGAGCAGAAGCTTATGCGTCAAAAAATCCTGTATTTCCATCCATCTTTGATGGTGTAGGTATGGGACTTGGATTTACCGTTGGTTTAACTTTAATAGGTTTATTCCGTGAAATACTTGGTGCAGGTACTGCGTTTGGTTTTTCTATAATGCCAGATAGCTATGAACCATTCTCTATCTTTGTATTAGCACCGGGTGCATTCTTTGTACTTGCGATGTTAACAGCTCTTCAAAATAAGTTAAAATTAAAATCTGCAACAAACGTTCCTATGGCTGAAAAGCTTGCATGTGGCGGTAACTGCAGCAGTTGTAGCGGTAGTGCATGCCATAGCAATCATGAGTTACTTGATTCCGTAAAGGAAGAAGCAGCGAAGAAGGCAGCAGCGTCAAAAAAAGCAGCAGCTGAGAAAGCAAAAGAAGTAGCTAATCAGACAGAGAAGGAATAGGAGGAGAGATTTAGATGAAGGAATTATTACTAGTGCTTATTGCAGCAGCGCTCGTGAATAACGTAGTTTTAAGTCGTTTCCTCGGCTTATGTCCGTTTCTCGGCGTTTCTAAAAAAATCAGTACAGCAGCAGGTATGGGCGGAGCAGTTATCTTCGTTATTACCATAGCCTCTGCATTATGTAGCGTAATCTATGATATGGTTTTGGTTCCACTTGATTTAAAATATATGAATACGATTGTATTTATTATTTTAATTGCAGCCTTAGTTCAATTTATTGAAATGTTCTTAAAAAAGTTCTCACCAGGTCTATACAATGCACTTGGCGTGTACCTTCCATTAATCACAACAAACTGTGCAGTTCTCGGTGTTGCTATCGATAACGTTCAGAAGGGTAATGACCTTGTAACTAGTATTGTTTATGGCGCTGGTACTGCGATTGGTTTCTTAATTGCTATTGTTATTATGGCAGGTGTAAGAGAGCGAATTGAAAATAACAATGTCACAAAATCCTTTCAAGGTTCACCGATTGTGTTGATTACAGCAGGATTGATGTCGATTGCCTTTATGGGATTTGCAGGCTTGTTATAAGATAGGGGGAAAAGAGCATGACGAATTTAGCATTATTTGACCTCTTATCTAATACCGGTGTACTTGCTATCAATGTGCAAGGACTTATTACAGCATCAGCTATTGTTGGTGGTATTGGTTTAATCATCGGTATTCTTCTTGGAATTGCAGCCAAGGTATTTGAGGTTGAAGTAGATGAACGTGAGTTAATAGTAAGAGATTTATTGCCTGGTAATAACTGTGGCGGTTGTGGATATGCAGGTTGTGATGCGTTAGCAAAAGCAATTGCGAGTGGTCAAGCACCAGTGAGTGGATGCCCTGTTGCAAGTGCCGAAATTCATGCTAAAATTGGTGGGGTAATGGGGACAGAAGCAACAGCTTCAGAACGTAAAGTTGCATTCGTAAAATGTAATGGTACTTGCGATAAAACAAATGTGAAGTATCACTATACCGGAATTGCAGATTGTAAGAAGCTTGCTATGGTACCTGGAAATGGTGAGAAGACTTGTAGCTATGGTTGTATGGGCTATGGCAGCTGTGTACGTGCTTGTGCTTTTGATGCAATTCATGTTGTGAATGGCATCGCTGTAGTAGATAAAGAAAAATGTGTCGCATGTGGAAAATGTATTACAGAGTGTCCAAACAACTTAATTGAATTTATTCCAGTAAGTTCTACTTGCAAGGTACAATGTAACTCCAAGGATAAGGGTAAAGATGTGAACGCTGCATGTAGCGTTGGATGTATTGGATGTATGATGTGTGTGAAGGTATGCGAAAGCGATGCAGTCACCGTAACCAATAATCTTGCTCACATTGATTACTCAAAGTGTACTCACTGTGGTAAGTGCGCGGAGAAGTGCCCAAAAAAGATCATTACCATTGCGTAATTATGAAATAAACAATTATTTAATAAAAATTCAGCAGAAGTTTATTTATCTTTTTTCAAAAAGATGTTATGATACATGAAAGACTTCTAGCAGAATAGGAACAACCAAAAGGATAAGAAGTACTTTTTACTTCTTATCCTTTTTTGATATTAAGAGATGTGAACTCACTTTGTGGATAGTTGCTACAAAGGGTCTTCATCCTCAAAATAAAGACATGAGAAAAGTGGTATAGTCACGTAGTTCTAAAGGCAGAAAGATTAAAAGAAAGAATCAATTTGCTAATAATTAATAAAGGCAGGTTTATTATGGTTTGTAAAAATTGTGGAAGAACGATACAAAATGAAGAAGCCAATTTTTGTGAGTATTGTGGTGCATCTTTTCGTCCAGGAATGGATAATCGGGTGTTAGAGGGTGAGCATAATTCGAGCCCTAGCGCCAATGGACAAGATATTACAATACAGCAAAATTTAGGCCAGGGGAGTGCTAGTCAGAATGGTCCTTGGCAAACAACTTATGAACAAAACACTTATGGAAGTAATCCTATGAAGGATCAAGTGCTGGGAAGATATTTTACTCAAAATACGAATACTTATGGTCAGGGGAATACGACAGTTCAAGAAAAGCCAATGACAGTTAGAAATTGGCTTACAGTAATGTTATTAGGTTTTGTACCTCTTATTGGACCTTATGCATTCCTGGCATTACTATTCTTTTGGTCTTTTAGTAAATCAGTAACCCCAACAAAGAAAAACTGGGCACGCGCTACACTTATTGTAGCTCTTATTCTTGTCGTAATTATCGCTATGTTGATAGGTGCGACTGGTGGTGAAATACTATCTGATCCAACCGCAATAATTAATAGTCTTTATGGTAAATAATGAGGTAGAGCTGGTAGCATAAGCGGATTGCGAATATCCGCTTTGACTGGGACTAGCTTCGCCATAACCTTCTTACCAGTTGTGAGATTCTAGTAGGGTACTATGTGCCATCAATGAAAAGATACAAAAGGAACAACTAAACTCCAGACAAAAAGATGTGGATTCAAAGTAAATGGATGGAAGGTACAACTGTAATCATTTAATTGCCAAGGCCATAAGGAGGTAAGAGTTGCCATGTATCAACTAATGATCATTGATGATGAACCAATTGTACGTAAGGGAATTAAAGATGATTATGCGGTTTCTACTTCGGATAATATAGCAAAGTGTGTCTATGCTTATATGGAAAAGAATTTTGATAAGGATTTGAAACTTGAAAATATAGCAAAAACCTTTAACTATAACAGTGCTTATCTAGGAAAATTATTTAAGAAAGAGATGGGAGAAGGCTTTAACAACATACTAGATTCCATACGAATTGAAAATGCGAAGAAGCTTCTAATGGAACAGGACTTAAAGGTGTATCAAGTATCAGAGAAAGTTGGATTTACTAACATTGATTACTTCTATAACAAATTTAAGAAACATGTTGGCTTAAGTCCAAAGGAATTTCAAAAGAAAAAACCTATGGGGAATGAGGGATAACGATGTCGAAAGGAGATTCTCCTTTTGTCAGATTATTAAGCTATGAATTAGTTAAGAAAAGGGATCAATGAGATGTTAGTCATTGTTGAAAACGAATTCTTGTAGCTAATTCGTAGCTTATTTATTTTTTGGGAAATAGTGCTGCAATAATTAGTTGTGTGATTACATTAACTAATAAATCTGCATGCAGATGTCATTTTTTAAGAAGGATCCTATATTCTTATATTAACGTATAATCGGAATAAGGATATCAAACTTTGTACCTTGTCCAAGCTTACTGGTGACATTGATTTCACCTGCGTGAATGGCTATGGCTGACTTTGTAAGCGCAAGCCCAAGCCCATATCCGTCTGTCATTTCTTTTTTTATGCGATATAACGGTTCAAATATATGTTGCAATTCTTCTGTAGCAATGCCGTTGCCTGTATCGTTTATATTAAGTTCGATTTGATGTTCGTGCTCACGTAAGGAAATAGATACGCTTCCGCCCTGCTGGTTGTATTTAATGGCGTTCTCTACAATATTATATATAGCCCGGTATAAAAGCACTTCATTGCCTTTGAATATTGGAACAGGTTTTATGTTACAAATAATTTCAACTTCTTTTTTCTTAGCGATCGGCTGTAAATCCTCAGCTACATCCGATACTACTTCTTTTAAATCCACGTCATCATCAAGGGATGCGTTTTCCTGCCGTGCGGTATCTAGTAAGGCTTCAATCATTGCATTCATTTTCATAGCGGTTTGTTCAACAATTGCTAGAGTATCATTGTAATCATTCGGAGTTTTTTCTTGCATTTCATTTAATACGTCTATATTAAGCTTCAGTACAGCCAATGGGGTTTTAAGTTCATGAGCAACATTTACATTAAAACGTTGTTGAGATGAAAAAGCGTTTTCAAGCTTTGATAGCATTGAATTAAAAGATAAGGTCAACTCTTTTATTTCATCATTAGGTCCTGCCATAGGCAAAGCCTCTGTAAGGTTATGGGAATTAACATCTTTTATTTTTCTGCTAAGCAAACGAACCGGGCGCAGTGCTCTTCCAACAATGAAATATGCAACGATGCCGCCAACTGAAATAGCAGCAAATAATATGATAAGCGACCACAAATACATATCATTTTTAGCTTTATGCATTGTATCGGTTATAATATTTGCTTGCGCACTTGCACTTTCGCCAGTAATATTATTAGGATTATATCCTGATAGGGGGTTAGAATCTAATGTCGCCGAGCCGCTACTGTAGAATGGTTCCGACTTGTTCTGGCTTGGACTCAGATTTGTTGAACCGCTTGTAACGACAATCAGAGTGTTTGTCACCTCCGGCATAATTCTGCTTATATTAATATTGATAAATATAACAATGGCAACACTTGAAATTAACATAACAAGTATTGTTATCAGTGTTACACGCCACCGTAATGTGAGTTTTAGTTTTTTCATATTCAGCCTCATTTAATCTAGATTAAGGGAATATCCCAATCCCTTTACATTGGTTATAATATCATCTCTGCCTGTTACGTTACTTAACTTTTTCCTAAGAGAATATATATGAACCCTCATCACGCTGGTGAAAGGGTTGGAATCCTCATTCCAGATATGATTGTATAGTTCTTCCGCACTGATGCTTTTTCCTTTGTTTTCAGCAAGGTATACCAGAATGCTGTATTCTTTCATTGTTAAAATTAATTCGCGGTTTTGATAGGAAACACGATGGGATGTGAGATCAATCTCCATCTCTTCGATTTTAATAATATTGGGCTTTACTACAAAATTCCTTCGTAGAAGTGCGCGGATTCGTGCTCGAAGCTCTTGAACATCAAAGGGTTTAACAATATAGTCGTTAGCACCTAAGTCGAGGCCTTTTATGCGGTCGTCGATTTCCCGGTTAGCGGATACAATTATTACTCTTACCGTTTCGGACACTTCACGCAACTTTGACAAAATTGTAAAGCCGTCGGTGTCTGGCAGGCGGATATCAAGTAAAATCAAATCATACTCATTTATTACCATTAAATCTTCTGCTTCACGACCAGTCAGCGCAACATCGACCGCATACCCGTCCTTTTTTAGTATTTTTTCCATTGCTGTGGCTATATTTAATTCATCTTCAACAACCAATAATCGCATCGTAAAATTTCCCTTTCTCCGTGAAAAGCATCAAAGCCATGGTAAATGGCTTTGATGTACAATTACATAATGAACTAATTTTAATTTGCGATGTCGGCAGATGCAGAAATATAACCGCTGGCATTCGCTGGATCGTTCAACTCATCCTTGGTTATAACGATATTGCCCTTGTCATCGATAACATTGCCGTTTTCATCGGTGTTTAATTGTGCGGAAGCTTCCGAACTGGTATTGTTACTGTCATCGACTTTTCCAATTAGGCTGGTAGAACCAGATGCAGATATATGACCGCTGGCATTCGCTGGATCGTTCAACTTATCCTTGGTTATAACGATATTACCTTTTTCGTCGATAGCATTTCCGCTTTTATCGGTATTGATTTTTGATGACGCGGTTGCCTGTGCCTGTTGATTTCCCGAAGCCGCAAAAGCTGTTGTTCCGCCAACTGTGAGAACTCCGACTAATGTAGCAATTGCAAAAATCTTTTTACTTTTCATTAGAATTACTCCTTTTCCAGTTTATTTTACCGGCTGCTAGCTTGCTGGTACAATCACACTATAACAAATCCAATGTTAAATGAACGTTAATTTTTAATATAAATTTCTCTTATTTTTCAACCTCATTAGGGAAGTCCTCCGCTTCTTGACTTCTTTCAATACCTTGGATTAAAGGGGTATGGACAAAAACCTGGTCCTGATTAATAATCAGGGGGTATTTCATGTACCCACTCGAATAACAATTGAAAGCTGTGGAACTTTACATCAAATATGCTACTTTTCCAAGATGAGTCTGCATTTCTTTAAATAAAAGCTTTTCTTCTTTTCCGTGATGATGTTTATCTATAAAACTAAGGACAAAATCAATCATCATACTAAATTCATTATAGTCAATTTTCTTACCTTTTAATATATTATTTTTTTATTGATTTTTTCTTAGTTATTTTTTTGTTGGAACGAAATTTTTAGAATGTTCCTGCGGACCAAAGGAGGTTATGGAAAGGCATCGTTTTAGTATTAAAGAATTATAACATAATACATCGAAGAAGAAAGAAAGCTTTATTTTTATCCTATTAACGATATGATATAATACTTGTAACAGATGTGAAACAATGGGTTTTTAGTATCAAGGTAACATTCACATTTCTTATTCATGGCAGTATACAATGGAGACTACTACAGGCATGTTATCAAGTGTGAGTAAGAGCGTCTTACACAGACATAGTTTGACGTGTGCTAAAGCACACAGATTGGAGTTGTTATGAAATTTAGTAATGGATGTTGGTTACAAAAGAAGGGTACAGAATGTTTTTCACCAGCGCAGGTTTACGATTATCAAATCAAAGAGAACGAGGTAAGAATACTTACCACAACACATCAGATTAAGCATCGCGGTGATACCTTAGGTGGTGTAAATCTTACGATATTTATTACTGCACCAGCACCGGAAGTTTTGCGTGTTAAGACTTATCACTACATGGGACTAAGAAAGAGAAGCCCTGAGTTTGAGTTAGACTTATCAGGGGCTTGTACACTAGAGTGTGAGGACACAGAAGATATTTTAATAATTAGAAATGGAAGTCTTCGTTTGGAAGTACAAAAATCGAATGCAGCGTTCACCTATTATCGTGGGAATGAAAAATTAACCTCAAGTGGGTGGCGTGATCTTGCCTATATGAAGACAGATTGGCAAGGGCTTGCGTATGATGATGGCGGTGAAGAGGATACTTACATGAGAGAGCAATTAACGCTTTCTGTAGGTGAACTCGTATATGGACTTGGCGAAAGATTTACGCCTTTTGTAAAAAATGGCCAGTCTCTTGATATTTGGAATGAAGATGGCGGTACCTCTACCGAACAATCTTATAAGAATATTCCATTTTACATAACAAACAAAGGCTATGGTGTCTTTGTAAATCATCCGGAGAAGGTTTCGTTTGAAATTGGCTCTGAGATGGTGGCAAAAGTAGGTTTTTCTGTTCCTGGAGAATGCCTCGATTACTTTATTATTAATGGTCCGGATATGAAGCAGGTATTAGCTCGCTATACCGACTTAACTGGAAAACCGGGACTTCCTGCCCCTTGGACTTTTGGTCTGTGGTTATCGACGTCCTTTACAACAAATTACGATGAAGAAACGGTAAATAGCTTTGTAGATGGCATGTTAGAACGCGGAATTCACCTAGGAGTATTTCATTTTGACTGTTTCTGGATGAAGGATTTTTGTTGGTCTGACTTTACCTGGGATAGCAGAGTATTTCCAGATCCAAAGAATATGTTAGCTAGATTAAAGGCAAAAGGACTAAAGATTTGTGTTTGGATTAATAGTTACATTGGTCAGGAATCGGTTCTTTTTGAAGAAGGTGTAAAAGGAGGCTATTTCCTAAAGAGAAAGAACGGGGATGTATGGCAATGGGATATGTGGCAACCTGGTATGGCGATTGTTGACTTTACAAACCCAGCGGCATGCAAGTGGTTTGGCGAGAAACTGAAAGAGTTACTCGATATGGGAGTGGATTGCTTTAAAACAGATTTTGGTGAGAGAATCCCTACCGATGTTGTTTACTACGATGGTTCCGATCCGATGAAGATGCATAATTACTATACTTATCTATACAATAAAGCAGTGTATGATGTTCTGGCAAGTTGTAGAGGAAAAGAGGAAGCAATTTTATTTGCCAGATCAGCTACCGTAGGCGGACAAAAATTTCCTGTTCATTGGGGTGGTGACTGTTGGTCTGATTATGAATCTATGGAAGAAAGTCTACGTGGAGGCTTATCCTTAACGATGTCCGGTTTTGGGTATTGGAGTCATGATATCGGTGGATTTGAAAGTACTTCGACTCCGGATGTTTACAAACGCTGGGCAGCATTTGGTCTATTATCTACTCATTCCAGACTTCATGGCAGTACCTCGTATCGTGTTCCTTGGGCGTACGATGAAGAGGCGGTTGATGTGGTTCGCTTCTTTACTGAGTTAAAGGGCTCTCTAATGCCATATCTTTATCGTAATGCTGTAGAAACCTCAAAATCTGGTTTTCCAATGATGAGGAGTATGGTGATGGAATATACCAAAGATCCAAACTGCTCTTACCTTGATAAGCAGTATTTTTTAGGCGACAGTTTATTAGTAGCTCCAATATTTAATGAGGATAGTATGGCTCATTATTACTTACCTGAGGGGAAATGGACCAATTATCTGACTGGTGAAGTAAGAGAGGGTGGAAAATGGTATGAAGAAAAGCATAGTTACCTAAGCATACCACTCTATGTAAAGCAAGGTAGCATCATTGCTACTGGTCCGAAGGGTCAAGGAGCAGTTTATGATTATACGAAGAATCTTGAGTTAAAAATATATGAGCTTCAAGAGGGAGCAGAAGCAACAACTACTGTTTATCAGGAAAATGGAGATAGGGCAGTTGTAATGAGTGCAGTTTTGCGTGATGGTAAGATAACGATAAATCTTTCATCGAAAGAACCAGTAAGCATTATCTTAAAGAATTATGTTGTTCATAGTGCAGAAGGAGTTTCGTTTAAGGTGGATGGAAACGATACGGTTATTTTGGCGCAGGAATCTTTGGTTGCTACAGTCACACTTTCATAATATTACGACAAATTATATAATGATTAAGATAAGCCCTTACATCACCTAGGTTGTGGTGCAAGGGAAGATAAAGAAAATAATGAAGATAAAGAAAATAATGAAGATAAAGAAAATAAAGAAGATTAAGAAAAAATAAAGATAAAGAGAATCGTGAAGATAAAGAAAATCGTGTAGATTAAGAAAATCATGCAGATAAAGAAAATCGTGTAGATAAAGAAAATCAAGCAGATAAAGGAAATCGAATCGATAAGAGAATTCGTGCAGATAAGGATGTTCGTGTAGATAAGGGAATACAATATAATTAAGAAGATAAAAATTTCATATAATCTGAAAGAAACAACACAAATGAGTATAAGTAAGAAAAAACAGTGCAAACAAATAAAATAGAAAAGGATTGTGATGTTTTGAAGAAGGTAAATGAAGCAGTAATCGAAGAATTATTAAGTCAGATGACCTTAGAAGAAAAGGTAGGATTAATTCATGGTAATGGCATCTTTCGTAGTGGTGGGGTGGAACGCCTTGGTATTCCTTCGTTGAAGATGTCGGATGGCCCAATGGGTGTTCGTAGAGAGTTTGAAGATCAAAGGTGGTTTCTTGCCTGCAAAACGGACGATTACGTATCTTATCTTCCGAGCAACAGTGCAATAGCAGCTACATGGAACAAAGAACTTGCGTATACTTCAGGACAGGTTCTTGGTAGCGAAGCGAGGGGAAGAGGGAAAGATGTTATCTTAGCACCAGGCATTAATATTAAAAGAAGCCCTCTCTGTGGTAGGAATTTTGAATACATGAGCGAGGATCCAAATCTAATTGAAGAGTTAGCAAGTTCTATGATTAGGGGGATACAAGAGAATGATGTAGCAGCATGTGTAAAACATTTTGCTGTAAATAATCAAGAGACTGACCGTTTGGCAGTGGATACAGATTTAGAGGATAGGGCATTATTTGAAATTTACCTGCCTGGTTTTAAGGCTGCAATTAAGAAGGGTGAAAGTTATTCCATCATGGGAGCATACAATAAGTTCCGAGGTGCTCAATGTTGTGAAAATACTTATCTGCTCAAATCAATTTTAAGAGAAGAATGGGAATATGATGGAACCATTATATCGGATTGGGGTGGTGTTCATGATACAAAGGCAGCAGCGAATTCACCACTCGATATTGAGATGGATGTAAAATCTAATTTCGATGAATATAAGATGGCAAACCCACTTCTTGAAGCTGTAAAGAGGAAAGAGATCTCAGAAGATGAGATAGATAAGAAAGTTAGAAATATTCTTCGACTTATGCTTCGATTAAAGATGATTGGAGAAGAGTCAGAAGAAAGAGAATCAGGCACTTATAATACGATTTCACATCAACAAGAGATACTTAAGGTAGCGAGGGAATCTATTATATTATTAAAGAATGAAGAGAATAGATTACCTTTAAAGAAAAATATTAAGAAATTAGCTGTCATTGGGCAAAATGCGAATATCTTGCATTCCGCTGGTGGTGGAAGTGCAGAAGTCAAAGCACTTTATGAAATCTCACCGTTATTAGGAATTCGTATGGAACTTGGTGGGAATACGGAAGTTACCTATCGCCCAGGTTACTATGTATCATATCAAAAAGTCTTTGACATAATTGGATATCAAGAAACAAGCACTGACGTTATGACGGAGAGGGCAAAGAGAAAAAAAGTTTGGCTTGAGCTAGAAAAAGAAGGGAAAGAAAAAAGAAAGGAAGAAGAGAGACGTCTTCGGGAAGAAGCCGTTTTACTTGCAAGAGAAACGGAGGATGTTATTCTTGTTGTAGGATTGGATCATCATCAAGATATGGAAGGTCGTGACCGTAAAAGCTATGAATTACCTTATGCTCAGGAACAACTAATCGAAGAAGTACTGGATGCGAATCCTAATACAATCTTGGTTGTTTTTGCAGGATCACCGGTTTCTATGCAGAAATTCATAGGTAAAGCTAAGGCAATCGTTTGGAGCTATTATAATGGAATGCAAGGTGGTAAAGCCTTATCAGATGTATTGTTTGGAATTATAAATCCTTCTGGTAAATTACCTGAATCGATGCCAAAGACATTAAGTGATTGCCCAGCACATAAATTTGGGGAATTTGGTACAAAAGGAAGTGTTTATTATAACGAAGGCATTATGGTAGGATATCGATATTATGATACTGAAGATATCACACCAGAATTTTGTTTTGGTCATGGACTTTCTTATACAAATTTCACTTATAAAGATTTAGTAACAAGGGTAAATAAGGGAAAAGGTGTATTCTTAAGTTTTAGTGTTAGAAATACAGGGAAAGTAGCTGGAGCTGAGACAATTCAAGTATATGTTTCTGATCCAGTTTGTAGTGTAAAGCGCCCTATTCATGAATTAAAAGGGTTTACAAAAATATTTTTACAGCCTGGCGAAGAGAAAGAAATAATGATGGAATTAAAACCATCTGCTTTTACTTATTATTGTACCAAAAGTAAGAAGTTTGTATTAGAGGGTGGAGAGTTTATCATTGAAGTTGGAAGTTCTTCTAGAGATATACGATTGAACCAGACGGTAAGGGTTGAGTAGTAAATCATTTTCTATTAAGAACATAAGAACTTGATAATTTGAATGGAAAGCAGGGCAAAATAAGTAATAGCTTATTTTGCCCTTTTCTAGCTATGAAAAAGTGATGATTTCTACATAGAAAGAAAGGTGAATAACGATTGGGTAAAATGCATGAAAAGGATGTATCTTAATACCTTGACAGGACATTTTGGATGGATTATAGTAATACATATTGAATCTTAGGATTTTAGTAAAAGTACGAGTTTCGTATAGCTAGAATGCAAAGAAAATTTTAGAAAAGGTGGGATTACAGATGGCTAAAGTTAGAACCAGATTTGCACCTAGTCCTACAGGGCGTATGCATGTTGGTAATCTAAGAACTGCACTTTATGAGTATTTGATTGCTAAGCATGAAGGTGGAGACTTTATATTAAGAATAGAGGACACAGATCAGGAACGTTTGGTAGAAGGTGCTACTGAAATTATTTACCGCACCATAGCAAAGACAGGGTTAATTCATGACGAAGGTCCAGATAAGGATAAAGGATTTGGTCCATACGTTCAAAGTGAGCGTCAGGCTACCGGAATCTATTTTAAATATGCAAAAGAATTAATTGAAAAAGGGGAAGCTTATTATTGCTTCTGTACTAAGGAGCGCTTAGAAACGTTAAAGAGTGCTGTTGGTGAGGAAGATGGAGAAAGTAAAGAAATAACCAAATATGATAAGCACTGCCTTCATTTAAGTAAAGAAGAAATTGAAGCAAATTTAGCAGCTGGTATGCCATATGTAATCCGTCAGAATATGCCTACCGAAGGAACTACATCGTTTACGGATGCTATTTATGGAACGATTACTGTTGAAAACTCTGAATTAGATGATATGATTTTAATAAAATCAGATGGATTCCCAACTTATAATTTTGCTAACGTAATTGACGATCATTTAATGGAAATCACTCATGTAGTGCGTGGAAATGAGTATCTTTCAAGTACACCAAAGTATACTAGATTATATAAAGCATTTGGTTGGGAAGAGCCAGTTTATATCCACTGTCCATTAATTACAAATGAGGAGCATCAAAAATTAAGTAAGAGAAGCGGACACTCCTCTTTTGAAGATTTAATTGAGCAAGGATTCGTTACAGAAGCAATCGTTAACTTTATTGCTCTTCTTGGTTGGAGTTCCACTACAAATGAAGAAATCTTCTCATTAGAAGAATTAGTACGTGATTTTGATTATACTCATATCAATAAATCTCCTTCGGTTTTCGATATGAATAAGCTTCGTTGGATGAACGGGGAATATATTAAGAGAATGGACAGTGAGAAATACTATGAGTATGCACTTCCATATATTAAGAAAGTAGTTACGAAAGACTACGATTTGAAATTTATAGCTGATTTAGTAAAGACTAGAATAGAGACCTTCCTTGATATTGCGGAGATGATTGATTTCTTCGAGGAGCTTCCTGAGTATGATATCGCTATGTATACTCATAAGAAGATGAAGACGGACTCTGAGAATTCTTTAAAGGTATTACAAGATGTTCTTCCAAGATTTGAGGAATTAAACGATTACTCAGTTTCCTCTATTGAAAGTGTATTAATGGGTTATATTGCAGAAAATGGAATTAAGAATGGTCAGGGGCTATGGCCAGTTCGTACCGCAGTATCCGGTAAGCAGTCGACACCAGGTGGAGCATATGAAGTTATGAGTATCCTTGGAAAAGAGGAAAGTCTTAGAAGAATGCGTATCGCAATTGATAAGTTAAGCAGCTCCCTATAAGAAAGGAATTTCCCTCTAGAAGAGGGAATGCACTCTAAAAGAGGGAATACACTCTTTAAGTGAAAATTTACTCACTTAGAAGGAATGCCCACTCTGAAAGATTATAATGATAGAAAACAGTATTTTCCATGTTCAATATGCACAAGGAAGATACTGTTTTTTTTCTGTACGATCTACTAGGAGCACGCTTTTTTCTATGGTATGATAGGAGTAGTTAGTATCTGTTATATGAGAGTTAAAGGTTCAAATGTTTAAGGAGAATCAAAGCATGCTTGCGAGTTAAGTTGGAGTCTCTTGCGAGCTGAGGTAAGGCCTGGTTATTCCAAGCCTACTAATGAAAAGCTTTGTTACCAACTCTTATAACACATGATAGAAGTACAAAGATATAGTACAAGAGTAAAATAGAGTGCTATTTCAATGTAATATGTAGGTATAATCCTTACATAAATTAAGATGCACAAGTGTTAGTGTAGAAATAGAGGTCAGTTATGAAAACAGTGAATGAAGCACAGGAGAGAGCAATTAAACATCATAAAGGCCCCATGCTTGTTCTAGCGGGACCCGGTTCCGGGAAGACCTTAGTAATCATAAGAAGAACGCAGTATCTTATAGAACAGTATGGTATTTCACCAAATAATATCCTAGTAATCACGTTTACCAAGGCTGCTGCTATGGAGATGCAGGAACGCTTCGATCGATTAATGGGACAAGGGAAATTTGGTGTTAATTTTGGAACCTTCCATGCAATCTTTTTTAAGATATTACGATATGCTTATAACTACAGCGTTTCTAATATTATAACGGAAGAAGAAAGATACCGCCTTTTACGCGATATCATACAATCAATGGAACTTGAAATAGAAGATGAGAAAGAATTTTTAGAAGGGATTGGATCGGAAATCAGTTTAGTTAAGGGAGAGAATATGGATATCTCGAATTACTACTCGATGAATTGTTCCGAAGAGACGTTTGGGGAAATATACAAAGAATACGAAAAGAAGTTACGCCATCAAAATAAGATTGATTTTGATGACATGTTGCTTCTTTGTTACGAGCTATTAATAGAAAGACCTGACATATTGTCCTTATGGCAACAGAAATACCAATACATCCTAATTGATGAGTTTCAAGATATCAATCGTATTCAATATGAAATTATCAAGATGCTTGCGAAACCTAAAAACAATCTATTTATCGTGGGTGATGATGATCAGAGTATCTACCGGTTTCGAGGTGCAAAGCCAGAAATCATGTTATCCTTTGAAGAAGAATATAAGGGAGTAAAGAAGGTTGTTCTAAATAAAAATTATCGTTCCAAAGGGAATATTATTACAGGTGCACTGAAAGTCGTTGGTAATAACAAAAAGAGATTTCCAAAAGAGATACAATCGATACATGAGCCGGGAAACGAGATTGATGTAAAGTCATTCACTGATTTACAAGCGCAAAATCAAGCCATTCTTGAGGGGATTGATCATTATCGTAAGATGGGGATGCGATATTCTCAAATTGCCGTTCTTTATCGAACGAACACGCAACCAGGATCACTCGTTACAAAATTTATGGAGTATAACATACCATTTAAGATGAGAGATAGTTTACCAAACATCTATGAGCACTGGATTGCCAAGGATTTAATTTGCTATATTAAGTTATCCTTGGGAATTCGGGAGAGGGGACTTTTTTTACAGGTAATGAATCGACCAAAACGGTATATTAGTAGAGAGGCTTTAGAGCAGGCAGATGTAGATTTTAATACAATAAGGGAATTTTATATGGAAAAACCTTATGTTGTAGAACGAATTGATAAATTAGTTTATGATTTAACACTAATTCGCAGAACAAATCCATATGCAGCGATCAACTATATTCGTAGGGCAGTTGGTTATGATGAATACTTAAAGGAATATGCGACCTTTCGTAGAATAAAGGTAGAAGAACTTTATGACGTTCTATCAGAGCTTCAAGAAGAGTCAAGAGAATATAAAACGCATGAGGAATGGTTAAATCACATTGATGAGTACAAAGATGGACTAAAGGAACAGGCATTAAAACAGAATCAAAAAAATGTAGATGGTGTGATATTAACTACGTTTCATGCATCCAAGGGATTGGAATTTGATGTGGTTATCCTTATGGATGCAAATGAAGGAATAACACCCCATAAAAAAGCAGTGGTACCAGAGGATATGGAGGAAGAGAGAAGGATGTTCTATGTAGCGATGACGAGAGCAAAGAGTTATCTTCATATCTTTTATGTAAAACAGCGGTATAATAAAGAATTAGCTGCCTCCAGATTTGTCGGTGAATTACTTATCAGTCCAATGGAATTAAGAGAAGGGATGAGGATCCTTCATTCCATCTATGGAGAGGGAAGCATTAAGAAGATGGAAGAGAATAAGCTAACAATTCAATTTGATAAGATATTTCTTCCAAAGGTGCTTGATATGGAATTTTGTATACGTAATCAAATGATAAAAGTAGTTTAAGTTAGTCAGTATTGAAAAAAGTGAGAGCAATGAATCCTTGGAAGTTACCACACTTCCTGATGGTTTTATCGCGACTCTCACTTTATAATTCATGATTAGAAAAAAGCACGCGAAGCGTGCTTTTTTGTTAGGGATCTGCTTACGCAATGTCCTTTTATTTATTCTTCATCCTCTGCTTCTTCTTCGCCAAATAATTCGTCGAATTCTTCAGAATCTAAGAACTCATCAAATGCTTCAGAAACAGCTTCAAATTCAGCATCATCTTCGATGGATTCTAATTCGATTTCATCACCATTTTGGATGAATTCATATAAGAATACCTCGCCTTCTTCTCCAGCATCTTCTGGAAGTAATGCAATGTATTGTTTCTCGCCGCATGGAAATACAGCTATAATATCACAAACAACTTCGGTATCGTCCTCTAATGTTAATGTTACTTGGTCATGAAAAAATTCATCACTGCTGCAGTTACAGTCATCGCCATGTTCATGTTTATCCATTTTCTATACCTCACTTCTCAAAATTGTGGAAGTTAAATTCCACCATTTGACTATAACAGATTCAATAGAAAAATGCAAGGCTCTACTTTGTATTAGAACCCCAAAACACTTGTTCTTTATTTTTTTGAATGTTATAATAAAAAGCATAGTTTCCATGACTTAAGAAAGAATAAGAAAAGAACGTTTTAAGAGGGTCAAAGCGGATATTCTCATTACAAACCTTACTCCTTGCTTAAAGAAGCGGAGGACTTCCCTGATGAGGTTAAATTAGCTATTTGATCATTACATAGAACTAAGAGATGGGAGAAACCAAATGTCTTATACTGATTTAAAATCGATAAAGATATCTGTTCGTAATCTAGTAGAATTTATAATGAAATCTGGGGACTTAGATAATTCCGTTGGAAAAAGGGACCCTGATGCTATGCAGGAAGGTAGCAGGCTACATCGAAAAATTCAACGAAGAATGGGCTCAGAGTATCAGCCAGAAGTGGCACTTCGTGTTACGGTTCCGGTGTCGCGAGAAGATATCGATTTTGAGCTAATTATTGAAGGTAGAGCGGATGGTATTATCACGAATATAGAGCCTCCTAAGAAGAAAAACCCTCCTTCAGAGGAACATCCTTCTTTAGAAGAAAACCATCCTTTAGAGGAACATTATCAGGAGGAGGAAAACCATCCTTTGGAAGAACATCCTACAAAGGAGGAACATCCTCCGTTGGAGGATGAAACAGAAGGTAACATCCATGTTGTCATTGATGAGATAAAATGTGTTTATGCTGATATCAGTCAGATTACTGAGATGATTCCAGTTCATCGTGCGCAAGCATTATGCTATGCCTATATTTATGCTAAGGAACGAGGACTGGATTCGATAGGTATTCAGATTACTTATTGTCACATTGAAACAGAGGCAGTGAGGATTCTATCGGAAGAACTGAAATTTGAGGAAGTATCGAACTGGTTCCAGAATTTGATCAATGAGTATTGTAAATGGGCAGCATGGCAGATTAAGTGGATGGAGAGTAGAAATGAATCCATTAAACAGATTGATTTTCCTTTTGAGTATCGCCCTGGTCAAAGAGATTTAGTGACGGGGGTTTATCGAACGATAATAAGGGATAAAAAGTTATATATAGAAGCCCCAACTGGAGTTGGAAAAACGATTTCAACAGTATTTCCGGCAGTGAAGGCGATGGGAGAAGGTTTTGTTTCAAAAATCTTTTATTTGACTGCCAAGACGATTACACGTACCGTTGCAGAGGATACTTATCAGCTGCTTTTGGAGCGGGGATTATCGATGAAACTTGTTACGATAACAGCAAAAGATAAAATTTGTATCTTAGATAAGCCTAACTGTAATCCAGCGGCATGCGAACGGGCAAAAGGACATTATGACAGAGTTAACGATGCCGTTTTTGAATTATTAACGAGTGAATCACGAATATCAAGAGAACTGATTGAACAGTATGCTAAGAAGCATTGTGTATGCCCGTTTGAGATGTGTCTTGATGTGACCTTATGGGCAGATGGAATTATATGCGATTATAACTATGCTTTTGATCCCAATGTGTATTTAAGAAGATTCTTTGAGAATGATAAGAAACAAGATTATGTATTCCTGATTGATGAGGCTCATAATTTAGTAGACAGAGCAAGAGAAATGTACAGCGCCACGTTGTATAAACAGGATTTTTTAACCGTAAAAGGTATTATAAAAGAAAAGTCTAAGGCAATGGTGAAGAGGCTAGAAGCCTGTAATGAGGTAATGCTTCGATTAAAGCGTGGCTGTGATGAAATAGAAGTATTGCAAGATGTCAATGATTTGGTACTACCTCTTTTAAGACTTATGTCAGAATATGAAGAGTTTTTTAAGGAAAATGGTGACTTTGAAGGCAGAGAGGTCGTTTCACAGTTATTTTTTGATTTGCGAAATTTTCTTGCTATTCACGATATATTAGGAGAGGACTATCTAATCTACTCCGACTATGACGAGAGAGGGGAATTTCGTGTAAAGCTTCTTTGTATGGATCCTGCAAGAAACTTATTGACTTGTTTAAACAAAGGAAGGAGTGCCATCCTTTTCTCTGCAACGTTATTACCAATTACGTATTATAAGGAACAGCTTGGGGGTTCTGAGGAGGATTATGCTATTTATGCACCTTCTCCATTTGATATTTCAAAAAGGCTACTCATGATAGCAAAAGATGTCAGTACAAAATATACAAGGCGGGGGCAAGAAGAGTATGAGAGGATTGTTTCCTATATCGAAGGCTTTGTAAATGCGAAGGTTGGTAATTATTTTGTATTCTTTCCTTCTTATCAGATGTTGCAGCAAATTGCATTATTAAGTGAGGGTAGAGTTCCAAATATTTTATTACAAAAGACTAGTATGGGGGAACTTGAAAAAGAGGAGTTTTTAGCTGCGTTTGAGGAAAATCCTACGAGCACTAAGGTTGGTTACTGTGTAATGGGGGGAATCTTTTCTGAAGGAATAGACTTAAAGAATGATCGTTTGATTGGTGCGGTGATTGTAGGAACGGGATTACCTCAGGTAGGTAACGAGAGGGAATTATTCCGTGGATATTATGATGATCGAAGCGGAACAGGCTTTGATCATGCGTACCTATATCCAGGGATTAATAAAGTACTTCAATCTGCTGGTAGAGTGATTCGTACAGTCGAAGATAAAGGAGCAATTTTGTTGCTTGATGAACGTTTTTTAAATTCTCAGTATAAAAATCTATTCCCAAGAGAATGGGAGCAGTATGATATCGTTAATCAAGAGAGAATGCAGGAACTATTAGAGGATTTTTGGAGTAAAGACTAAATGGATGAGATAAAGAAAGAAATATACAAAAGAAAGATGTAAAGTAAAGAGAATTTTATTTTAGTGAAAAAGTATTCGAGAAAAAAGTGATTCGGGAAAAACAAAACATAGAAAAACGAATAACCAGAAAAAACTTACGTTTTCTAAAGGTTATTCGTTTGTATATAATTTTTTTATTGTGATATTGATTTTTAGGTTATTATGCTAACTTGATCACTGGTACAACTAAGTGTTATATCCGTATGTCGACCATGTGTTTCGCCATCTGTATGAACATATAATGGGGAATGGGTGTGAATGGATACAGAGCTACAAGTAATCATCTGAACACCTTTAATCTTGGTATGCTTACCAAAAAAAATGGTTGGCATTACAAACAATATTTTTAATTTTGATATGTTTGATACCAAACAAATAGAAAGTTTTCGATCATTATCACTGGCATCGGGGGCCATTAATAGTCCACCACCCTCGCATTTTTGGATGAGGGATGCCATGAATATTAAGTTTTTAATGGGATAAGTGATACCATCTGCTATTACAGTAGCATCACATGGTATAGATGCGAAGATTTCTTTGATTCCGATTAGGAGGTAAGTTAATTTACCTACTCCAATTTTATTTAAAAAACTTTTAATCTTAGATGTTAGAGCAACTTGACAGATTGCAGCATCGTAGCCAATTCCTGAGCTAACTGAAAATCTTCTAGAGAATCCATCCTGGAATGTTACTTGTCCATGATCAACGGCACGTATCTTTTTTGGATTTAGCACTCTATCTAGGGCCTCCGCTGGATTTTTTGGTAATAATAATCCACGTGCTAAATCATTACTAGAGCCCATTGGTATGTATCCAAGTAGGACGTTTTCATAATTGTCAATACCGTTAATGACTTCATTTGCAGTTCCGTCTCCACCAACAATAACAATTGTTTTTTTTTCGTTGTCTATCGCACAGATTTCTTTTGAAATTTGGGTAGCATGACCACGTCCGGTCGTAAAGTATTCTTTGTAGTCTATGCCTTCGTTTTCTAAACGTTTTCTTAACCCTTGCCATAAATCTTTGGCTTTTCCAGTTTTGGAATGTGGGTTTATGATAAAGTGATACATTAGCGCTCCTTTTCATGCTAAGTTTCATTGTAAAACTATAGCAAATGGGAAAATATATATACTTATATTATCCAATTTAAATCGGGATGTCAACAGAACATTCCGACAGTTATGGTAGAAATATGTATGACAAGAAAAAGTTCGCAAGAGCCATTTTCTTGTTACAAAATAATAATAAGAGGTGGAAGACATTGTAATTTTTATAATTTGCGGTATAATTACAAAAATAGAATGGATATAACTTTACAGAAGATGTCCCCCGCTTCTAAGCGAAGCGGATTCCAAGTATAAGCTTTTGTATTACTATCGTTAGGGTGCATAGTATAAAAGACATTACACTAACAGCAGACAATCAAGGAGGAGTATATGAAAAAAGATTTGAAAAAAAGAGGTAAGCAAAGTATAGTTGCTATTGCGTTAAGCTTATCGATTTTGGTAACAGGATGTACAAACAAGACGCAACCCAAAGAACTAACGTTTGAAGAATACAGCAATCAGATGTTTCGGGAGATAGTTTCATCAAATGCTCTAACATATTCTCAATTTATAGAAGATCCAGAGAATTTCGGTATAACAGAGTATGATCACGTTCTGACAACATTAAGTAAGAAAGAGTATGATAAATCAATCCAACAGTGTGAGGAAGATTTAGCACAACTGCTTAAGTATGACTATAATACTTTAACAGCAGCCCAAAAAATTGATTATGACCTTACGAAAGGAATGTTAGAACGAAGTATCGCCTCAAAAGATACTTATTATTATAGTGAGCCTCTTTCAACGCTTGATGGAGATCACATTACACTTTCAGGGATTGTCAGTTTGTATGGTAATCGTTATTTTCAAACCTTAGCCGAAAAAGGGAAGGAAAATAAGGATGAGGTAGAAAAATTTTTTGAAATCTATGAGATGATCGGAAAATACTTTAATGAGGTCGCGCAGTTCGAACAGGAAAAAGCAAAAGCAGGGCTATTTATGAACGAGACACGAGCGGAAGTAGTCCGAAAAGCTTGTCTTAGTGTAGTGAATAACAATGCTGTAGATTACAAAAAGACATTTTGGGACGAGGTGACTAAGTTAAGTTTTCTAAGTGATAGTGAAAAGCGAGAACTCATGAAACAAAGCGATTCTCTAGTTGAAAAGCATATTGTACCTGCGTACCAGAAGCTAGTTGATACGATGAATGAATTAAAAGATCAGGGTGGTAAATCAAAAGGATTCTATGAAACAGAAGCTGGAAAAACCTATTATGAGAATTTATTGAAATCAACTTGTAGTGTGAATGCATCACCAGAAGAATTAATGAAGTTGTTGGAGGATAATCTTGCTGTATTTGTTAAAGAAAGAGAGCAGATTTTAGCTAAGTATCCGAATATTGAAAATGAAATAGTAATAAGTGCAAGACAGTGGTCTGATGCAGAAAGTATCACAAAGATGTTACCAGAGAAAGCAAAAGAAGATTTCCCTGATGCAGATTTAGCTTGGGGAGTCAAAGATATGCCGACTTGTATGAATAGTTTTGCTGGTGGATTATTCTATCCATTTGCAATCGATTCGACGTTAAAGGAAGAGTATATCTATCTTGGAACTATGAATGCTCCTGGGACTTTATCATTCCTACAAGTATTGGCACATGAAGGAGTACCAGGACATCTTTATCACTATAATTATTTAAATAATATTGGAACGACAGATTATCGCAAGATCTTAGCATGGGCAGGCACAGGGCTGGTTGGATATCTAGAAGGTTGGACGACATATGTTGAGGAAATAGGATACTCCTACGGCGGTTTGTCAGATGTCCAAGCAAGAGAAGCTCATCTGAATCGTTTAGTAGAAATTACATTAGTCACTATGATTGATATCGGTGTGAATTATTATGGTTGGGAAAATGATAAAGTCTCTGAAGTAATCAGCCAATATGCACCACAGTACCTAATTATGAGCACTTACCTTAAAAATATCGTTGAAGAATCACCAGCTTTATATAGTTCTTATGCGGTGGGGTATATTTATACAAAGAAAATTATAGATGCAATCTATGAACAATCAGGCGGTACAATGAGTAAGAAGGAAGTTCATGAGAAATACTTAAGTGTTGGACCGGCGACCTATGATATTTTAATGAGAGAGTTAGGGGTAGAGCAGTAATTCATGACAAGGAGCTCGTGGAGCGTGCTTTTTCTTGTTCCCTCTGTAAGGAAGCAATACAGATAAAGTATGAATACAGGTTTTATAAGAAAAGAAGGAACGAATGCGTTCCCTCTTTTCTTTTTAATGGCATTGTTTATCTTAACTTCTCTCCGGTATCCAAACACGCATTTGCGTTATACCTCGATTACCCCAAGCATAATAAGGGATTGCAGTAATGTTGCAAGGGACTGTATCAGGTTTATGGTAAGTATAAAGTGTATCAACTTCTCTTGTTCGAATTCCAGTAAAGGTGAGTGAAGTCACACCGCCTAGAAGATCTTTTATAACGGGCTGAACTGTAATCAAAGAATGTTCCGTTAGGCTTAAGGAAAGAATATCATTTTGATTGTCGATTCCTTCTACGCAATAGACAAGAGGTCCTCGTTGTAAGGCTACCATTCCGGTGTTATTAGCAACTTTTGAGTTTGTATATACTTTATGAACACTCATATCGAGAGTTAGTTCGATTTCATCACCCTCTTGGTATTCCTTTGTTAGAGATACATAACCATTCTTTAGAAATTCTGAAAAAGATTCACTCTTATGATTGTATGTAATCGTTGTATGGGTACTCCAATCCGGAATGCGAAGGGCTAGTGTGAAAGTACCGTTTGATTTTAATCGGTATACTATAGTTCCATTGAATGGATAGTCACTGATACATTCTACCGTTAAGCCAGAGCTGGTTTTAATTTCACCAGCAACATACAGATGGCAGTAAAGAGTAGATTCCTCTTCGGCATAAGCATAACTTCCGATAGAAGTTAGGAGTCTTGCTACATTCGGAGGACAACAGGCACAGGCATACCACTCCGGCCGTTCTGGCAAGACATGACGATGAGTGACTGCTTCGCCCGAGATTCCAGGGAGCACTTCTAGAGGATTGACATAAAAAAACTTCTTGCCGTCTAATTGCATGCCTGCTAGTACGGTATTATATAAAGCTCGTTCTAAAACATCTGCGTAATGACTATGTTTATGAAGCTTTAGCATCTTTTGAGCAAAGAAAATAAGTCCAATAGAAGCGCAAGTCTCTCCGTAAACAGTATCATTTGGAAGATGATACTCTTTGGTAAAAGCCTCACCGAGTACAGTAGAGCCGATGGCACCAGTAATATACATCTGGCGATTGGTGATATTATCCCAAAGCGCATCACAAGCAAGTTTTAATTCTTCATCATCTATATAGGAAGAGAGGTCAGCCATTGCAGTATAAAGATATACAGCACGAACCGCATGGCCAGTTGCAATAGTCTGCTCTCTTACGGGCTTTGAACACTGCATATAGTCGGTATCTTCTGCATTCATTCCCCAAACCTTCCAGTTCCGCTTCTTTACTTCCTCTTTAAAGTAATTTGGTTTTTCACCGCGTACATCGATAAAATGTTTGCATAGAGTAAGATAACGCTCTTCGCCTGTTACTTGGTACAAGCGAAGTAACGCAAGCTCTATCTCCGGATGACCAGAATAACCGTGAGGATTTATCGTCATAAAATGCTCGTATAAGTGATCTGCATTTCGCTTCATAACTTGGAGCAATTTATCTTTACCAGTAGCCTCGTAATAAGCGACAGCTGCTTCTATCATATGCCCGGAACAATATAATTCATGAGCCTCTTGAAGATTTGTAAACCGTTTCTCCCTATCCTTTATTGTGAAATAGGTATTTAAATACCCATCATTATCCTGAGCATTTGAAATCAAATCAATCACAGAGTCTGCAAGTTCCTCCAGGGATGAATCGGGAAATACAACAAGAGAATAGGCAACTGCTTCTAGCCACTTAGCTACATCGCTGTCTTGAAACACCATTCCGTAAAATTCATCTGAAATTGGTTCACCTCTTAAAACTTTACCTGCGAGCCGGAAATTTTCTATCGCATGACTTTTTGCGACTCCTTCGATTTCATCGTTTAATATCTTGTATTGATAAGGTAATACCGTATTCGTGATTAGCTTCTGGTAATGATGAAAAAATCCATGATTAGAACGAAAGTTTGAAAGTTTTAAGTGTTGATAAGTATTCATATATAAACTCCTTTCATTTCTAAATTCCTCCATGTAGTCTTTGTTTATCCAGAAAGGAACAGCATATCCTTTCAAATGATTTTATTTTGATGGAACTATCCTCATTATAAGCATCAAGAGTTGAAAAAACAATGGATTAAAGAATGCAATACATTTCTTAAATTTTTAATTAAATCAAAAGTGGTACAAAAAAAGCAGGATTACAAAGTATTCCGAGAAGCTTACGCTTTCATAAGATTACGAAGTTATCCTGCTTAATTTATGACAAAGAAAAGTTTGTCTAGGGATTAGGTAAACTTGCTAATAAGTTCTAACGATTCATCTCGCTCTGAGGTCCAATGTTTTGGTGGGAAGCGATGATTTTTTGTATTTCTTTTAAATCTGTGGATGGTAAATCTCCAGGAATGGTATTCTTCACTGCACTTGCAGCATTACCGATTTCAAGAGCCTTTTGGCAGTCGTTATATGCCAACAATCCATAAAGAACACCGGATACGTAAGCATCTCCGCTTCCGATGCGGTCAATGACTTCAATATTTTGATATGGTGCCTCTTCGTAGAATTTATCTTCGACAGCATTATAAATTGTGGAACCAAATGTATGCTTCTTCGGACTAATTACGATACGTTCCGTTGTCGCTACAATCTTCACATTAAAATCCTTTGTATAGGATTTCATGATTTCTTTAATTGTACCGGTTTTACCAAATGTTCGGCGAGAAGTCTCTTCGGATACAAATAAGATATCGACATATGGGAGAATTCGCTCTATGTATTGCTTTGCAGTTGCTTCATCCCAAAGGTTTGCGCGGTAATTCACATCAAAGGAGATAAGCGCTCCTTGTTCTTTAAATTTTTTAATGCACTCCTCAGCAACTTCTCTCGATTGAGGGGATAGTGCTAAGGTAATACCACATGTATGGAATAATTTCGTGGATGAGAACGTGCTTTCTGGAATTTCCTCCATGGAAATTGTGTTGATGGAAGAGTTTTGTCTGTCATAAACTACAGAAGATTTTCTAGGATATGCACCATTCTCATAAAAATAGATTCCTAGCCTAGCGTCTTTGCTTTCATCGAAGACAAGGCAGTCATCACTAACGCCACAGAAACGAAGGTGATTCTTAACATAAGTACCGATGTCGTTTTGTGGAACCTTTGAAATAATACCAGTACGTAGTCCCATCATAGAGATTCCGGATACAACATTTAATTCCGCGCCACCAGCGCATTTTTCAAATGTATCTCCACGTACAATACGCTCATTGGAGGGAGCAGAAAGTCTTAATAAGATCTCTCCTAAAGCAAGTGCGTCAAATTCGCGATTTTCATTAACCGTCAGCATACAATTACCTCCATTCGTTCAAAATGTAAACGCTTACATTCAGATAAATCAATTATACTTTAAATAAGTTAGATGTCAAGATAATAAGACAGGATTCGAGTTTTTAAGCCAGGTTATCGAGTTTTTTAAGACAGTATTTCGAGTTTTTTAAGACAAAATTAGATTTTTTAAATTATTTTGAAACTTTTCTTTAGAAAAGATAATCTAACTATTGTTATTAATGTAATATGAATCGATTTAACATTCATGAAAAAATAACAGAATTGGCTTTTTCACACTTTCTACTTATAGGATGGCAACAAGGAGCATATTGCAAGATTGAAAGTCCATATAATAATTTTGAAAAAAATTTAAAATTAGGTGTAACTTTTTTTGTTACTAGCCGAATAACAGGTGTCGACACAAAAAAAGAATATAAAATGGAAGAAAAAGTTGTGATTTAGTCACACAAAATTTACAGAAGAAAAAGAAAAAGAAAATATTTGAGGGATTAAAGGAGAGAGAAAAAATGAGACATAAAAGATTAATGGCATTATCTTTAGTAGTAGTATTAGCATTCACAGCATGTGGTAAGAAAAATACAGACGAACCAACACCTACACCAACAGTTGCACCAACAGAGACACCAGCAAAACCAACAGAGACACCAACAGAGACACCAGAAGAACCTGGAAAAGATGGTTCTGGAGAGGAAGTAGGAGCAACAGAGCTTACAAGCAATGAGACTCTTGATAAGATTCATGAGGAAGTAAAGGCAGCATATGGTGAGAATTATCTTCCGAATATGACATTTACTGCTGAAAACTTAGAAGAAATGTTTGGTATAAAGGCTGATTGGTATGATGCAGCGATTGCAGAAGGTCCTATGATGAGTGCTCACGTTGATAAATTAATCGGTATCCATGTAACAGAAGGTAATTTAGAGAATGTACAGAAAGCATTAAATGAATATCATGATGCTATAGCTAAAGATCACCAATATCCAATGAATTTATTAAAGGTTCAAGCTTCTGTAGTTGAGACAGTTGGAGACTATGTATTCTTCGTAATGCTTGGTACTATTGATGAGATGAAATACACAGAAGAAAGCGATATGATTAAAGCATTTGGTGAGCAGAATCAGATTGCAGTAGATATTATTAAGAAAAATATTGAAGCAAAGTAGGAACTGAATCTGAATGAAGAATATAGCTTAAGTGTAAGCATTGTCGACATCTGCAATTTGTAACACTACCGTTGCAAACGCATTCATTCATAAAAGTATATAGTTTTGAAATACTATCAATGGAGCGTCGCAGTATTGCCAATGAGTGTTAAGGCATTCCTTTGGTCTACTGTGGCGCTTTGTTAATTTCTATGCTATACTGGTGGATGCGAAACGATGCAAAGGCAGAGAGGATGAGATGCACGATGAATAATGCGGACAATTTCTCCTCAGTGGAAAAGGATATGGATGTATTACACCATCCACCTTTCAAAGAGGAAGTTCAATCAGAACAAGATAAGATTTGCTATCAAAAATTTTTAGATGGCGATATGGAACCGTTTGAAGAACTGGTTATCAAACATAAAGATCGTTTGATCTATTTCATACATCGCTTGGTAAATAATTTGACAATAGCAGAAGATTTGGCACAAGATGCTTTTGTAGAAGTATTAATTCATAAAGAACGGTATCATTTTCAGGTGAGTTTTAAAACATATTTGTTTACAATCGGGCGAAATAAGGCTATCGATTATATACGAAAGAATAAACGGATGATGTTGGTGGAGGAATATCCGGAAAGTTATGATGAAGAAAATCAAATGGAAGAAAATCTAATACGAAAAGAAGAGAGTGAACTTTTATATCATGCAATGAAAAAATTAAAACCAGATTATAAAGCAGCTATTTCACTCATTGATATAGAGCAAATGACGTATGCAGAGGCTGCCAAGGTTTTAAAGAAAAATGATGCACAGATGAAAGTTTTAATCCATAGAGCTAGAAAAAGTCTTGCAAAGTTAATGGAAAAGGAGGGCTACTCCTATGAAAACAAATAGGGAATTTATCGAAGGAATCTATAATAAAGCGGAATTATTAAGACAACAGAATGAAAATGTTAAGTCAGAGTCTTGGTATTTAAGATTACTTCGTTTTAATCGGGAGAAGAAAAGAGTTCCAGCATTTGCTGCAAGTTTGGCAACATTTGCATTGTTTGCATTGGTTATATTCACTGGTTCACAAGCTGGTAAGAGCCCAAATATTAATAACGCCGAACACATGAATACACGAACAATAGAGGGACAAAATCCTATAGCTAATATTTCGTCATATGGTATAGGAGATGAAGTCTCAATGGACGATATAAATACTGTCCTTGGCGAAATTACGGATGTTGTTGATATGAACAATCAAAAATGTATTAGTATTCAGGTTTCCAGACTACTTTGTGGGGAAGGAACACCAGATTATATTACGATAACGGAGGGTCTACCGCTAACGCTTACAACAGAAATCACAAATGGAATGAATGTGATTGTATCTGTAAAGCCAATTCTTGAACAAGAGGGTTATGCGCTAATTGATGAAAACAGCATTTACTTCTATACAAAAGAAGAAAATAATCAGAAATATTACCAAGCTATTGACGGAACAATTGTCTCAGAAGATAGTTTTGAATAATGATTTTGCTGTTAGACCCTGATAAATAATTATTATCGGAGGGGAACAATGGTTTTTAGTAGTTTACCATTTTTATTTCGGTATTTACCGATCGTTTTAATTTTATATTTTATTGCGCCTAGAAAGTATAGGAATGCAGTACTTTTCTTTACGAGTTTAGTATTTTATGCATGGGGAGAACCAATTTATTTTCTAATCATGCTTTTCTCCACACTTGTTGACTACACCCATGGTATGTTAGTGCATTATTTTAAACAAAAGGGTGAAATTAAAAAAGCGAAGCTTGCAGTAGCGTCTTCGATGATTATTAATTTAGCGATACTTGGATTTTTTAAATACTCTGATTTTGTAATTGCAAATATAAATGCATTAACCGGTAGTGATATTGCTTTATTAAAATTGGCTTTGCCAATTGGTATCTCTTTTTATACTTTTCAAACAATGTCTTATACCATTGATGTATTTCGTGGTGAAGCAGAGGTTCAGAAGGATATTATTTCCTTCGGTGCATATGTAGTACTATTTCCACAATTAATTGCTGGTCCGATTGTACAGTATAAGACAATTGCGACCCAGCTTAAGGAGCGTAGAGAGAACTTTGATCAGTTTTCTTATGGAGTACTTCGTTTTATCAATGGTTTAGGTAAAAAAGTTTTACTTGCTAATAATATTGGGATATTGTGGGATAGGATATCAGCAACACCGAATGGTGAATTAACAGTAGTAACTGCTTGGTTAGGTATTACTGCATTTGCATTTCAAATTTATTTTGACTTCTCAGGTTATTCTGATATGGCAATCGGTCTTGGAAATATGCTAGGTTTTAGGTTTCTTGAAAACTTTAACTATCCTTATATGTCAAAAAGTATCACTGAATTTTGGCGTAGATGGCATATCTCCTTAGGAACTTGGTTCCGTGATTATGTTTATATTCCTCTAGGCGGTAATCGCTGTGGATTAGGAAAACAAGTTCGTAACATTGCTATTGTGTGGTTTTTGACAGGTTTTTGGCATGGGGCGAGTTGGAACTTTGTCATGTGGGGTGTCTACTTTGGAGTAATACTTATTATTGAGAAATTCGTATTGCTTAAGGTTTTAAATAAACTCCCTTCATTTCTCTCTCATATCTATGCAATTATTTTAGTCTGGATTGGTTGGGTTATCTTTGCATTTGATGATTTATCGAGAGGAATTAATTATATTAAGGCTATGTTTGGTGTAAATACCATTGGATTTATCAATGATAATTCATTATATCTTCTTATGAACTATGCACTTATTCTTATTGTTCTTATTTTAGGAAGTACAGATTTGCCAAAACGAACTGCGATTCGTTTAGTAGGTGAACATGGTGAGAATAAGATAACAGCAGTAGTACAAGGCTTATTTATTGTGGGAATATTTATTGTCTCCGTTGCATATCTTGTGGATGCTTCCTACAATCCATTCTTGTACTTTAGATTCTAGGAGGTGAGTGTATGTCAGAAGGGAATAAAAACTTAGAAGCAATACCTAATCCTCCTACCATCAAGAAAGGTAAGGAGAAAGGGCAACGTGGAAAATATAGCAATGTAATTATTTTTTTAGTCTTAATCTACGGTTTAACAATAGCTAGTATGATAAAACCTGTAAAAGGATTTTCTGAAAGTGAAAACAGAGTACTAGAAGAACGCCCAAAATTTTCATGGGAATCCTTGTTTAACGGTACTTTTATTAGTAAATATGAAACGTTTGTAACAGACCAGTTTGTATTTCGAGATACTTGGATAGGAATTAAGACTAGAGCTGAACTGGCAATGTTAAAAAAAGATATGAATGGGGTATATATAGGAAAAGATGGCTACTTAATTGAAAAGGTGGAAGATTCAGACCTTGATATGGAACAACTTAGCCGTAATGAGAAGAGATTGTATGCTTTTATTAGTAAGTATAAAGAACAACTTGGTGAAGAGCATGTATTTGCTATGATTGCACCAACTGCGTTTGAGGTATTAAAAGATAAGTTACCACCTTACGCATCTGGTTTTGATCAAGGAGCATTTCTTGATCGATTGGACAAAACATTAGGAAACCAGTTTATTGATCTAAGAAAAACTCTCACAGAGCATAATAAGGAATATATATACTATCGAACCGACCATCATTGGACTACCTTAGGAGCTTATTATGCCTATGTAGAGTGGGCAAATAAAATCGGTGAGACACCAATGAGTCAAGAAGAATTTGAGATTAAGAAAATAGCAGATGATTTCTTAGGAACCATCTATTCTAAAATTAATCTTAAACTATCCTCAGATGATATGTATCTATATGATTCCGGTAAAAACTATACGGTAGAATATAATATGGATGGCGTACTAAAGAATAGTCTTTATGAAATGAGCCATTTGGATACCAAAGACAAATATTCTGTTTATTTAAATGGTAATAATCCAATTGTAAAGATTAATTCTGAAAATCATAACGGTAAAAAGTTATTGATCATTAAGGATTCTTATGCACATAGTTTTGCTCCATTTGCAGTAAACCATTTTGAAATAACTTATATGGTAGATTTACGTTATTTTAATATGCCAATGTCTCGCTTTATTGAGGAGAATGGAATTACGGACGTATTAGTTTTATATAATGTAAATACTTATGTGAAAGAGAAAAGTCTTGATACTATGGTAAGATAATTTATGCACCGTTCAATAATTATCGGAACATGTTTTTCGTTCCGATAATAAAACTCATGAGAAATTGCGCAGTTATTTCTCATAAAAGGTGCGTTTTATGCACCGTTCATCTTGATTATCGGAACATGTTTTTTGTTTCGATAATATGGAATAAAATAAAAAAACAGAAAGCGCCTCGCTTTCTGTTTTTTTATTCTTCTTATTCTTGTGCAAACTTTGCAATCGTTTCCTTAATCATATTTTCAACCAGCTCAGCGATTTCAGTGGATTTCATTCCCTTATAATCTTCATAATAAAGTGGTTTTAAATAATGAATCTGAACCGTAATTTTCTTAATAGAACTCGTATCAAAGGCTTTGAAGGAGTCAATCAGTGCAACCGGTACAATTGGGCAACGAGCGTTCATTGCACTTTTAAAGCTACCGCCTTTAAATTCTCCAATTTGATTTCCTTTTTTACTTCTAGTACCTTCTGCGAAGATAATGAAATTTTCACCATCCTTTACACGAATGGTCATATTTTTAATTACAGTCATAGACTGACGAATATCTTCACGATCGATAATCTCTGCCTGTAACAATTTGATTACGTCACGAAGGAAAAAGATGTCTTTCACTTCTTTTTTCATTACAGTAACAAAAGGACGTTCATGAGTCTCCAAAAATGCAAGTGCATCAAAAAGACCCTGGTGGTTTGGGAATAGGATATATCCGTTTTCCTTTGGAAGGTTCTCTAACCCGTGGCAATCTATTGTTACTCGGCCTCTACGGTTAGCAACCGGTGCATTTTTATGAAGCCATGCATAACGTTCAAAACGGTCATGCTGTTCTATGTTACACAATCGTTTTAATTGATAAAACCAGACGGGTAAACTGAAAAAGCTACGTAAAAGCATGAGAAGAATTCTCTTCATACGATTGCTCCCTTCATATTCTGATAACTTAGTTTAGTTCATAACCCTTTAACATCCGTGCACGACTTGGATGTCTCAATTTACGAAGTGCTTTTGCTTCAATCTGACGGATACGTTCTCTGGTAACGTTAAATTCTTTTCCGACTTCTTCCAAAGTACGGCTTCTTCCGTCTTGTAAACCAAAGCGTAGTATTAAAACTCGTTGTTCACGCTCGGTTAACGTATCTAGCAGTTTTGATATCTGATCTTGCAATACAGCATAGGAGGCAGCATCTTCTGGTCCCATAATCGTATCATCTTTGATGAAGTCACCAAGATGGCTATCGTCCTCTTCACCGATTGGTGTATCAAGGGAGATTGGGTCTGCAGATACTTTAAGAATTTCACGTACCTTTTCGATAGGGAGGTTCATTGCATCTGCAAGTTCCTGCTCGCTAGGTTCGCGTCCTAATTCTTGGAGAAGATTTCTTGATACTCGATATGTCTTATTGATAACTTCTGACATATGTACCGGTATACGTATGGTACGGGATTGGTCGGCAATGGATCTTGTGATTGCCTGTCGAATCCACCAGGTTGCGTAGGTACTAAATTTATATCCTTTGTTATAATCGAATTTATCAACTGCCTTGATAAGTCCTAAATTTCCTTCTTGAATTAAATCAAGGAAAGAAAGTCCTCTTCCTACATATCGTTTTGCGATGCTGACTACCAATCGAAGGTTTGATTCGGCAAGAATTTGTTTTGCCATATTATCTCCAGCTTCAATTTTTTTCGCAAGCTCAATTTCTTCTGCAACAGAGAGAAGAGGGTAGCTGCCGATTTCTTTAAGATACTGCTTTACTGGGTCATCAGAAATAGTTGACGCCATAGAAGATAGATCTTCTGCATCACCTAAGATATCAGAATCATCTTCTAATTCGAGTAGGGCATCCTCGTTAGGCTCATCCTCATCGGTAGGATTAAGCACAACAATATTGTTTGCCTCAAGGTACTCATATATTTTATCAATCTGTCGTACATTCAGATTTAATTCTTTAAAGAAATCATTCACTTTATCAACTTCAATGACACCTTTATTATCATTCGCAAATGCTATTAATTCTTTCAGGCGTGCTTCAAAGGTATTTACTTGTTCTTCCATGAGAAGGACCTCCAGTATTTTCGTCTTGGGCGAAAAAAGTCACCAAACAACATTATATCACAGAGTATGTCTGTTGGGAATAAAATCTTTTCAAAAGGATTTATAAAAATCTGGAAATGACCTGTTTCCTTTTCATAAATTATGGTAAAACACAATATATAGTAGTAAATAATGGAATCAACTCCAATATGTTGACTAGTATATGAGGATGAGGTATAATTTTTAATGTCGATATGACATGTCGAACAAATACACGAAAGAGAAACCATCATCTGGTAAAGTTACATAGGATGCTTGTGAAAACGACAAACCATATTGTACTTTTTGGATATGATAAAATACAAAGGTTAAAATAGGAGTAGACGGTATATAACGTTTTTCCAAAAAATACGAAAGAGAAATAACAAACGTTACAAAGTACTTTAATAAGGAAGAATTCGAGAATTCACTAAACTAGAAACACCAACCACGAGGGGCTGCCACTGAAAAGTGGCAGTTTCTTTTATTTGTGATAAGGAAAAATTTGCAAAACGTGCTCTTTCATGTTAACAATAGTTTTGAGAGCTTTTGCAGAGTTCTTTCTATAATATATGTTTTATTTACTAGAATACCAATTTTAATTCAAATTGGCATGAAAAAGCAGTAGGTTACGGTAAAATTACCTTGACAACAAAGTCAGATGGAAGTATAATCTACTCTGCGTGCATTAGATGCATGCAAAATTACGCAGATCAGTCTGCATAAGCAACCACGAATTTTCGAATACTTATCAGGAGGTGAAAAATTAATGCCAACATTCAACCAGTTAGTAAGAAAAGGCAGAAAGACAATGGAGAAGAATTCTCAGGCTCCAGCGTTACAAAAAGGATTTAACTCCTTAAGAAAGAAAGCGACAGACGCATCCGCTCCACAAAAGAGAGGTGTGTGTACTGCAGTTAGAACAGCTACACCTAAGAAGCCTAACTCAGCGCTTAGAAAGATTGCCAGAGTTCGTTTAAGTAACGGAATCGAAGTAACAAGCTATATCCCAGGTGAAGGACACAACCTTCAGGAGCATAGTGTTGTTCTGATCAGAGGTGGTAGAGTAAAGGACCTTCCAGGTACAAGATATCATATCGTCAGAGGTACACTTGATACAGCAGGTGTTGCAAAGAGAAGACAGGCTCGTTCCAAATACGGAGCTAAGAGACCTAAAGAAGCAAAGAAATAATTTCTCATTACTAATTTGTTGCAACAAGTTTAGCTTGTATGAAGTAAAACTGTTGTTTCGTAGCGTAAGCTACATTGGAATGCCGGGTTAATTTTTTTTTCGAAGACAAACAACTCCCCTGTGGTTGCGGTATGTTGGATTTGAAAATAGATATTAAACTGAGCATGAACACAGTAATGTGAGTACCGTAGAATTAATGACTGTTATTTAACAGTCGATATTAAGGAGGGAAGCAACGTGCCACGTAAAGGACATATACAGAAAAGAGATGTATTAGCAGATCCTATTTACAACAATAAGGTCGTTACCAAGCTGATTAACAACATCATGCTTGATGGTAAGAAGGGAACTGCACAAAAAATTGTATACGGTGCATTCGAGAAAGTTGCAGAGAAATCCGGTAAAGACGCGACTGAAGTTTTTGAAGAGGCAATGAACAATGTTATGCCTGTTCTTGAAGTTAAAGCTCGTCGTATCGGTGGTGCAACATATCAGGTACCTATCGAAGTTAGACCAGATAGAAGACAGGCACTCGGTCTTCGTTGGTTGACAATGTTCTCTCGTAAGAGAGGCGAGAAGACTATGGTTGATCGTCTTGCTGGAGAGATCTTAGACGCAGCAGCTAACACAGGTTCTGCAGTTAAGAGAAAAGAAGATATGCACAAGATGGCAGATGCAAACAAGGCGTTCGCACACTATCGCTGGTAAGATACAAAGCGTATGTAGAACGCCTCGGCGTTCGCACATTATCACTGGTAAGATTCAGAGTTATGTGGAACTCCTCGTCGTTCGCTTACTATCGCTAACAATATGTTAGTATGCCATGGTATACGCTCGTTATCGCTGGTAAAAACTGGATGATAATGAGCGAATCGGCATTTTTGTGTGAATTTTGTTTAACTTGAAGTTTATATTTAAAATTGACCCTGTGAAATATAGGGTTCAATTGCTAAGAATTAAGGAGGAATTATCCTTGGCTGGAAGAGAATACCCATTAGAGAGAACAAGAAACATTGGTATTATGGCTCATATTGATGCTGGTAAGACAACTCTATCAGAGCGTATCTTATACTATACTGGTGTTAACTACAAAATCGGTGATACTCATGAAGGTACTGCTACCATGGACTGGATGGAGCAGGAACAAGAAAGAGGTATCACAATTACTTCAGCCGCTACAACATGTCACTGGACATTGGAGCTTGAGCATAAAAAAGCGCCAGGTGCATTAGAGCACCGTATCAACCTTATTGATACTCCAGGACACGTTGACTTTACTGTCGAAGTAGAGCGTTCCTTACGTGTACTTGATAGTGCGGTTGGTGTATTTTGTGCTAAGGGTGGTGTAGAGCCACAGTCTGAAACCGTATGGCGTCAGGCAGATAAATACAACGTACCAAGAATGGCTTTCGTTAATAAGATGGACATTTCTGGTGCAAACTTTTTTAACGTTGTAGACATGATTAAGAGCAGATTAGGTAAGAATGCAGTACCAATTCAGTTACCAATCGGCAAAGAAGACACATTTAAAGGAGTTATCGATCTTTTCGAGATGAAAGCTTATTATTATCTTGATGATAAGGGTGAGCAAATCGAAATCAAAGAGATTCCAGATGATATGAAAGATGAGGCTGAAGAGTACAGAGCAGCAATGATTGAGTCCATCTGTGAAACAGATGACGATTTAATTGAAGCGTTCTTAGAAGGAAATGAGCCTTCCAATGAAGAGCTTAAGAAAGCTTTAAGAAATGCTACACTTAGCGTTCAAATCATTCCTGTACTTTGCGGTTCCGCATATAGAAACAAAGGTGTTCAGAAGTTACTTGATGCTATTATTGAATTCATGCCAGCTCCTACTGATGTTGAAGATATCAAAGGGTTTGATGAAGAAGGTAATGAAGTTCACAGAATTTCTTCTGACGAGGAACCTTTTGCAGCTTTAGCATTCAAGATTATGGCTGACCCATTCGTTGGTAAGCTCGCATTCTTCCGTGTATATTCAGGTACATTAAACTCCGGTTCTTATGTACTCAATGCTACAAAGAATAAGAAAGAGCGTGTTGGTCGTATCCTTCAGATGCATGCAAACAAGAGAGAAGACCTTGAAAAGGTTTACTCCGGTGATATCGCAGCTGCTGTTGGTTTTAAGTTCACTTCAACAGGTGATACTATTTGTGATGAGAAACATCCAGTAATCCTTGAGGCTATGGAGTTCCCAGAACCAGTTATCGACGTTGCTATTGAGCCTAAGACAAAAGCAGGTCAGGATAAGATGGGTGAAGCTTTAGCAAAACTTGCTGAAGAAGATCCTACATTCCGTGTTCGTACGAATGAAGAAACAGGACAGACAATTATCGCAGGTATGGGCGAGCTTCACCTTGAGATCATTGTTGACCGTCTTCTTCGTGAATTTAAAGTAGAAGCTAACGTTGGTGCACCTCAGGTTGCTTACAAGGAAGGCTTCACTAAAGAAGTTGATATTGATAGTAAGTATGCTAAACAGTCTGGTGGTCGTGGTCAGTATGGTCACTGTAAAGTTAAGTTTAGCCCAATGGACGTTAACGGTGAGAAGGTTTTCGAATTTGTATCTACTGTAGTTGGTGGTGCTATTCCTAAGGAATATATCCCAGCTGTTCAGGCAGGTATTGAAGATGCTATGAAGTGCGGTGTACTTGGTGGTTACCCAGTACTCGGTGTTCGTGCTAACTGTTACGATGGTTCTTACCATGAAGTAGACTCTAACGAAATGGCATTCAAGATTGCTGGTTCTATGGCATTTAAAGATGCTATGCATAAAGCAGGTCCAATTCTTTTAGAGCCTATCATGAGAGTTGAAGTTACTGTACCAGATGATTACATGGGTGATGTTATTGGTGATATCAGCTCCCGTCGTGGTCGTATCGAAGGTACAGAAGATAACAACGGATCTAAGGTTATTCGCGGATTTGTGCCATTGTCCGAAATGTTTGGTTACTCCACAACACTTCGTTCTAAGACACAGGGTCGTGGTGCTTACTCCATGTTCTTCTCCACTTATGAGCCAGTTCCAAAGAACGTTCAGGAAAAGGTTCTCAGCAATAAAACTAAGTAATTAAGGTTCGATGGAGGATGTACTTTTTAGTACATTCTTCCATTGATATAAATATAAGCCAAGCGTATTTTTTTATACTTGAAAATATTTTACTTTTGAAATATAATTAGGCTTATAAGGGCTTTTTCTGCCAGTGCAGAGAGCATATATATCATTTGACAATTGTCAGGCGATATAACGATCATAAAATATTTTACACCCAATGATGGGGTGAAATTAAAGGAGGACGTTTTAAAATGGCTAAAGCTAAGTTTGAAAGAAACAAACCACATTGTAATATCGGAACCATCGGTCACGTAGATCATGGTAAAACAACATTAACAGCTGCTATCACAAAGACACTTCATGACAGATTAGGTACTGGTGAAGCTGTAGCATTTGATAAGATTGATAAGGCTCCAGAAGAAAGAGAAAGAGGTATCACAATTTCTACTTCTCACGTTGAGTATGAGTCAAAAGCTCGTCACTACGCACACGTTGACTGTCCAGGCCATGCTGACTATGTAAAGAACATGATCACTGGTGCTGCTCAGATGGACGGCGCTATCCTTGTAGTTGCTGCTACTGATGGTGTTATGGCTCAGACTAAAGAGCATATCTTACTTTCCCGTCAGGTTGGTGTTCCTTACATCGTTGTATTCATGAACAAGTGTGATATGGTTGATGATCCAGAATTACTTGAATTAGTAGAGATGGAAATCAGAGAATTATTATCTGAGTATGAGTTCCCAGGAGATGATACTCCAATCATCCAGGGTTCTGCTCTTAGAGCTCTTGAAGATCCAAACAGCCCATGGGGTGATAAGATTCTTGAGTTATTCGACGCTGTTGATACATGGATTCCAGATCCACAGAGAGCAACAGACAAGCCTTTCTTAATGCCAATTGAGGACGTATTCTCCATTACTGGACGTGGTACTGTTGCTACAGGTCGTGTTGAGCGTGGTGTTCTTCATGTATCTGAAGAAGTTGAAATCGTTGGTGTTAAGGAAGAGACTCGTAAAGTTGTTGTAACTGGTATCGAGATGTTCCGTAAGCTTCTTGATGAGGCTCAGGCTGGTGATAACATCGGTGCACTTTTACGTGGTGTTCAGAGAACAGATATCGAAAGAGGTCAGGTTCTTTGTAAACCAGGTACGATCAAGTGCTACAAGAAATTCACAGCTCAGGTTTACGTATTAACAAAAGACGAAGGTGGACGTCATACTCCTTTCTTCAATAACTATAGACCACAGTTCTACTTCAGAACAACTGACGTTACTGGTGTTTGTAACTTACCAGAAGGCGTAGAGATGTGTATGCCTGGAGATAACATCGAAATGAACATCGAATTAATTCACCCAATCGCTATGGAGCAGGGTCTTGGATTCGCTATTCGTGAAGGTGGACGTACTGTAGGATCAGGTAAGGTTGCTACAATTATCGGCTAATCGATATTTCGTACAATATAATTACTGAATCTATTTCCCGTAAATCCTAATTATTAGGGTTTACGGGATTTTTTTACTCATTTGCTTTTTGGGCGGAACTATGTTATACTATTGCTATAATAAAATAAGTAAAAGAACCGTCGATTAAAAGAAGGGCTTTTAATATTCTACTGTAAAGTAGCTGTATGAAAAAGCATCTTCTTTTTTTTTATATCGAGGGTGGAAAGGTGGTTACAGATTATGAATATGCAGAATAAAACAGTATTTCATAGGAAGTTTGGAAAAGGTATTATCGTCGATCTAAATCAAAACAAATTATCCGTACAATTTGATGCAGGGAAGAAGATATTTTTATATCCAGATGCCTTCCGTCAGTTTTTGGTTCTCATGGAGAAGGATAGTAAGAGTTATGTTGACGGTATGCTAAAGGAAATGGATAGAAAAGAAGAGATTAGTAATCGTATTGCTAGAAAGATGGAACGACATAATCAACTAATTGATAAACTAAAACTCCACCCAAGCTCCCAGATTGTGATACGTTTTTTTGAAAATGATAAAACAGAGTTTCTACAAGACAATGTAATAAACACTGGATTAATACAAACGGGAAAAACAAAAGGAAGTCCAGTCAGACCATCAAGATTACATCAAAACTCCGCATGTATCTTAACGGAACGAAAGGAAGAAGACGACGAGTCAAGCCGTACTATTTTTGGTATTGCAATGCTTGAAGAGGATTTCTTAGGGACAGAGTGTCAAGATGGTAAGATTACACTTCATTCAAAGTATGTTTTACTACTACCAGATCATTTATCAAAATTAAAATTCTGGAATTACTACGCTGACGAAAGATATCCAGATAAAATGGTCTGGAAGTCAGGAGAATTTAGGTATTGTTCTAATCTTATATCTGCTCAAATCTTAAAGGATATTATGAGTCTACCAAATGAAAATGATACTGCTGCACTAGCAGAGGAATTCTATCATTATTTCTGTGAAATTAATCAGATAGAGGAAAGTACCCTTCCATTACCATCAGGTAAATTATTAGAATAGATACTAAAGAGGTGTGACCGACGAATAAAATTTCATATCAGGAGGTGTTATATATCTTCCCAATAACAAGCGGAGATAGCACTGAATTCCTATGAGTAGCAAAGCTGCCTTTTATGGAATTTAGGGTTATCTCCGCATTTATCATTCAATAAACTTCCATGGATTGGGTTGCATGGAAAATTATCACATGTTATAATTAATTATCAAATAATATGACATAATGTCGTATTTTGCAGCCGTACGAAGTTTGTATTTTGATATAAAGAATAATGAAAATATAGTCGATTTATAAATAGAGGTCAGAGATTGGAAATATTAAATTTGTGAAAGTTGGAGTATAAAAATTAGGTGCAGGGGGAGCATTCTATGAAACTTGGGGGGCTATCAAGCCGCAGAGGCTATTACGATGTATATGATACTCGAAACAAAAGAAAGATTCGTTTCTTTGTAATAATAGGAATAGGAATTCTATCGATAGTTACATTTTTATTATCACTAAATGGGATGCTTCATTCGGAGGCTGAAAAAAAGTTATTAGAATATACATGGCTTAGCGCCGATTATATTAAAAAAAGCGAAGCAGGCAAACAGTTTATGGAAGAAAAGTGGACATCAGGTAATTTCGCGATAATCCCTGGTTCTAAAAATCCAACTTACTTTCACGGAAATGCACATAGCTATGTTGTTACAATTAACGGAGAGGTAATAGGTGCTCTCTCAGAGTCTGGTAAGGATGCATTATCAACTTATGGAAACAATGTGATTGATAGTTTAGAATCTTTCGGAGATATAAAGTCATATCAAGAGGTAATAGATAAAAAAGGTTTGGTTAAACTCACAAAGCTTAATAATGGGGAAAAGTACTATATTGCATTATCATCACCAAGTTGGTTAGCGGATGGTCACATCATAAGTATTGTTTCCTATCAAGAAATCAATCGAGAAATTCAATCAGTTTTAAAGATGGCAATGGTGATTGTTCTATTTTCACTCCTCGCAATTATTATGGCTTTTCTCTATAGCATTCTACATAAGAATAGAATAAGGAGAAAACGAATGGATATGGGAGACGTGGACAAAATTACAGGCCTTCCTAACCCACTTCACCATAAAAGGAAGATAAAAGAAAAATTAATAAAGGGAAAAGAAAGTTATGCATATGTAACTTATAGTATAGATAATTTTGAACTTATTTATGAATTATCCGGTAAGCAATACTGTGAAAAACTATTAAAGCAGATAGCAAGTAAGATCCAATTCATGTTAACAGAAGGTGAGCTTCTTACGAGATACCAAAATGATGAATTTGGAATGCTGCTTGAATATAATGGAGAACTAAATCTTCGAAAGCGTTTGGTTGAGTTGTTTAAGTATGCGGGAGACTTACCACAAGAGGATAATAATTTTTGTTCTATTACGTTCCAGTGCGGCGTATGTGAGATAAAAAGGGATATGGATGTAAAAGATCTCATTCAACATGCTAGGCAGGTTAGGTATAATGGATCAAATGGCTATACACCAAATATTGAATTTTATAATCAGAAAGAAAAGAAGGCCAAACAGCCTAAGATAGAGGATATCTCAAATGCTTTCATTCATAATGAGTTTTTGGTATTTCTACAGCCAATTCTTCAACTGGATACGAATAAAATAGCTGGAGCAGAAGCTTTAGTACGTTGGAATCATAAGGTGAATGGAATATTACCTCCCAATGTATTTCTTCCTATGTTAGAAGAAAATGATTCAATTGTTAGGCTTGACATGTACGTATTAGAGGAGGTTTGCGAGTATCTAAAAGACTGGATGGATAAGGGGAAAAGGGCTGTACCGATATCAGTGAACCTTTCTGGTAAGCACCTTGGTCATCCCGAATTTCTGACAGAGATTGTAGAGATTGTCGACTATTATCAGATACCACATGAACTATTGGAGTTTGAATTTTCGGAAGTCGACCTTTATGAATCTAAGGAGTTAATGAAATGCGTAATACAAAAATTAAGAGAATTAGGCTTTTTAATTGCAATTGATCAATTTGGTGCTGGATTTTCTTCTTTACAATTATTAAAGGAATTACCGATTCACGTACTTAAGATTGACAAAAAACTTATAATGAACTTAGAAGACTCGGAATTTTCGAATCAAGAAAAAACTATCGTTATGCATATCCTCTCCTTTGCAAAGGAAAGAAATCTTACCGTGGTTGCGGAAGGAGTGGAGACAAAAGAACAGCAAGATGTACTTATCGATCAACAGTGTGATATGATGCAGGGGTTTTATTATCAAAAACCTATGCCATCAGAGGAATTTGAGCAATTGTTAGACTCCTCCGAAGCGTAAGCTATTGTGAATATAGCATTCATAAAAAATAATACAAATAAATCGAGTTAATACGATAACTGCTAAAATTACAACTGGTGCATACTGATAAAGATAAAAGCCGTTTTGAATTAAATCCTGTTGTTGCCACAAGTATAAAAAGAAGCAAGTCAATAAAAAAGAAATTGAGTTACTTTGGTACTTTAGTCTTGAATATTGATATTTTTTCTTAAGTTGTGGGAGTATAGGAGTATCTGCTTCCATTTCTTTGGCAAAAATAAAAGATAAGGTATGCGTTTTTTTAGGCTCTTCCTTTACTTCATCATATGCAGAAGGTTTTAGTATTCTCGGGTTTTTCGTATGTGATTTACTATTATTAGTAAATAATAAATAAAACACTGCTGGTAAAATATTGTGAAGTAAAAGTATATATAATGCAGGACTTTCATCAAATCCAGTAATGGCAGCAGGCACAAAGTATAATATAAGCAGGAGGGTACCAATATGTTTTGCTATTAGTAGCGCTCGGTAATTACTTACTAGATGAATTTCATGATTAATTTTTTTTCGTTCCATTTTTGTTTCATTAGTATTCATAGACACCTCAGAATTTATCCATTTTTCCTATCATATCATTAATAGGACAAAATTCATAGAAAAAGTAGTCAGCTTTTTAAAAAAATTGCCGATATATTAAACATGTTGCAAAAAAAATGATTACCCAAGGTATACTCCTATGAAAGAACTAATCGAGAACGAGGTATATAACACTAAAATCATGAAAAAATAATAAAAAGTACCGAGTAAGATTTTAGAATACCTTTACTATACATTTAAAAATGTTAAAAATTATCGTAATTTGATGATTTTAGGAAAAGTATTGAAAATTTCCTTTGAAAATTTTCTGAAACATGTTTATAATATAATAGTATACGTTTAGATTTGAATTAATCGATAGAGAATAAGATAGAATATCTATTTTGGTGGATTTTTGAAAGGAGAATTACAATGTTGGGTTGCGACATCGGAATCGATTTAGGAACAGCTAGTGTTCTGGTATATATTAAAGGCAAAGGCGTTGTATTAAAGGAGCCTTCCGTAGTTGCCTTTGACAGAGATACAAATAAAATAAAAGCAATTGGTGAAGAAGCTAGGCTAATGCTTGGAAGAACACCTGGAAATATCGTTGCGGTACGTCCATTACGTCAGGGTGTTATCTCCGATTATACAGTTACAGAAAAAATGTTAAAATACTTCATACAGAAAGCTGTTGGTAAGCAACGTTTCCGTAAACCAATTATTAGCGTTTGTGTACCAAGTGGAGTTACAGAAGTAGAAAAGAAGGCAGTAGAAGATGCAACTTATCAAGCAGGAGCTAGAGATGTTGCTATTATAGAAGAGCCTATCGCAGCAGCAATTGGAGCTGGTATTGATATCTCAAGACCATGCGGTAATATGATTGTAGATATTGGTGGTGGAACAAGTGATATCGCAGTTATTTCCTTAGGAGGAACAGTAGTTTCTACCTCAATTAAGATTGCAGGCGATGACTTTGATGAAGCAATTGTTCGTTATATGCGTAAAAAGCATAATTTATTAATTGGTGAAAGAACAGCGGAAGATATTAAGATTAAGATTGGTTCTGCTTACCGCAGACCAGAAGTTGTAGCCATGGATGTTAGAGGACGTAACCTTGTTACAGGTCTTCCAAAAACAATCTCTGTTACTTCAGAAGAAACAGAGGAAGCACTAAAAGAAACTACTTCTCAGATTGTAGAAGCGGTTCATAGTGTACTTGAAAAAACTCCACCGGAATTAGCTGCAGATATCGCAGATCGCGGTATTGTATTAACAGGTGGCGGTTGTTTATTATATGGGCTAGAAGAATTAATCGAAGAAAAAACTGGTATTACAACAATGACTGCGGAAGATCCAATGACAGCAGTTGCAATTGGTACTGGTAAATACGTTGAATTTTTAAGTGGTAGTAAAAAAGACTGATTATAAGTATAACTAACTTAGCTTCACAAAAATACAAGGAATGGATAAATTCATAGACAGCTATGTCATGAGAGGAGAATGGAATGGTTAGAGGTCTATATACTGGTTGGACCGGTATGGAAAATGAACAAAAGCGTCTAGATATCATATCAAACAATTTAGCGAATTCTGCTACTGTTGGATATAAAAAGGAAGGCGTAACAAATCAATCCTTTGATGATGTTCTAACGTTAAAAATTCGAGATGAGTCCGAGAATTTTACTGATAAGAGAATTGGTAAAATGACGCTTGGAGTGAAGCTTGGTGAAGTTTATACTGATTATGCACAGGGCTCTTTAAGAGAAACTGGTAATACATTTGATTTAGCAATCGAAGGTTCTGGATTTTTCAAAATGCAAGTTTTAGATAAAGATGGAAACGCTAAGGAGCGTTATACCAGAGCCGGACAGTTTTTAATGGATAAAGAGGGTTATATTGTTGATGTGAATGGAAATCACCTCATGAGTGAGGGAGGTAACCTTCAGGTGCCAACAGACGCCAGCCAAATCGTCATTGATTTACAGGGTAATGTTTTTGCAGACGGCGTACAAGTAGACAAGCTAGTCGTAACAGATTTTGAGGATTATGATTATCTAAAAAAATTCGGTGAGGCTATGTATGAAGCAGTAGACGGTTCTAGAGAGAAAGATACAACTTCTGGTATTCGTCAAGGATACACAGAGCAGTCCAATGTCAATGTTGTTAGTGAAATGGTAAATATGATTGCTATTACAAGAGCTTATGAAGCAAATCAGAAAGTACTTCAGTCCATTGACGGTACGTTAGAATTAGCTGCAAATTCAGTAGGTAAAATCTAATTTTAGAAATTCTTATATCAATTATGTTACGATAAGATAATACTTGCACGAGAGAAGATACACAACTTTTGTGCATTCGCCCAAATTGCACATTTGGGGCAGAATGGAGGATTTTTATGATGAGAGCACTTTGGACTGGGGCATCGGGTATGATTTCTCAGCAAACAACTTTGGATACCATATCAAATAACTTTTCAAATATTAATACAGCCGGATATAAGAAGGAGACCGCACAATTTTCCTCCTTGTTATATTCTAAAATACAAAGTAAAGTAACGGATAGTGAAGGAAATCAAAAACCTGTGATAGGACAGGTTGGTTCTGGTGTCAGAGTAACTGGTATCGTTTCTTCCTTTACTCAGGGAACCTTACAAGAAAGCAGTAATGATTGGGATCTTGCAATTGAAGGTAAAGGATTATTTTCTGTTCGTGATGCTGATGGTAATACTGCTTATACAAGAAATGGATCATTTCGTACCGCGATTGGTACGGAAGGGGTAACCTTAGCATCCGCTGATGGATACCCTGTACTTAATACAAAGGGACAGCCAGTTGTATTCAATAAGGATTGGGATCTCTCGAAAGTAACCATGGATGAGTACGGAAATGTAATGTACCCTGATGCGAATAATATTGCACAGCGTACTGGAATACAAATCGGTCTTACTCAGTTTGTTAATCCTGCTGGGTTAGAGAAAGCTGGTGGAAGTTTATTTTATGAGACGGAAGCCTCTGGTGCTCCTCTTAAGGAAGCGGAGAATAAGAGTCTTAAACAAAGTAAGATTCATACTGGATATCTTGAAGCTTCCAATGTACAGACAGCGGATGAAATTGTGAATTTGATTGTAGCACAAAGAGCCTATGAGATGAATTCCAAAGCAATTACAGCTGCAGATGAGATGCTACAGCAAGCGAATAACTTACGTCGTTAAATGGTTTATAACCATTAGGTAGAATGTCAGTCTATTCATAAAATTTCTGCCATTCGATAGAATTACAGTTATTCAGCAGAATTTCAGCTATCTAGTAGAAAGGAAGAAACAGATGAGTATTTCCGTAGGAAGTGATGCAATGTTTCAGACATTGACTCAAACTGCACAAAGTACATCAAAGACAGCGAAGTTAGAAAACAACCTTGGTAAAGATATTAAGTCTGCCACTGACGAGGAACTAATGGAGTCCTGTAAGAGCTTTGAAACTTACTTAGTAGAACAAGTTATGAAACAAGTAAAGAATACCATTGCAAATAGTGATGAGGATGAAAATGAGTATATGTCCTACTTTGGTGATATGTTATACCAAAGCTATGCAAAGGACATTACAGAAACCGGTCAATTAGGAATTGCAAAGCAGCTTTATGAGGCAATGAAGAGAGATCAGAATACTTGATATAAGTTAAAAATTATCAGGATTTAAATAAGATAAAAAGATAAGCCTCATTGGCAAAGACATCAATGTTACTTGATGTTTGTGCTAATGAGGCTATTTACACACTTAAGACGCACAATATAGTGTGAAGATAAAAGACTAGTTTCACACGTTCTATTTTAGCATATCGAATCTGTAAACTGATTCGATATGCACTGGGTGTAGAAAGGAAGAGTATGGCGGAAGAATTAAAAGGATATGTAGAGAGAATTGTATATCGAAATGGTGAAAATGGTTATACTGTACTAAGTCTCTCCGCAGAGGAAGATGAAGTGACCTGCGTTGGAACATTTTCTTTTGTCAATGAAGGAGAATATCTTGCTTTAACCGGTAGCTATACTGCACATCCATTGTACGGCGAGCAATTCCAGGTGAGCTCCTATGAGATGAAGGAGCCAGAGGACTTACTGTCAATCGAACGTTATTTAGGGTCCGGTGCAATCAAAGGGATCGGGACCGCATTGGCAGCACGTATTGTTCGTAAATTTAAAGAAAAAACATTTGTGATAATAGAAGAAGAACCAGAACGTCTTGCTGAAGTGAAGGGGATCAGCGATAAGTTAGCAAGAGAGATTTATCGACAGTTTTCCGAAAAGAGAGAGATGAGAAGTGCCATGCTATTTCTTCAGCAATATGGCATCTCTTTAAATCTTGCAGTTAAAATCTATAAGCAGTATGGGGAGCGAATGTATGAGATAATAAAAGAAAATCCATACCGCCTTGCAGAAGATATCAGTGGTGTAGGTTTTAAGATTGCGGATGAAATTGCCTCTAGGATAGGAATTCGAACTGACGCTGATTATCGCGTAAAAGCAGGTATCCTTTATACCTTGTTGCTTGCGACTGGTAACGGACATGTATACCTTCCGATGCATAGCTTGGTTGGTAAAACATGTGAGATGCTTATGGTAGAAGCAGATACAGTTAAGCGGCACATTACCTCACTCGCTCTTGAAAAAAAGCTGGTGATTAAAGAGTCAGAGGAAGAGCAGCATGTTTACAGTACAACTTTTTATTATATGGAGTTAAATGTTGCGAATATGCTTTCAGACCTTAGCATATCCTATGATATCTCTCCAGCACAAGTCGAAACGAGACTTGTAAAAATAGAACAGGAAACAAATCTAGAGCTGGATGAAATGCAGCGCTATGCTGTGATGGATGCGGTTCGTAGCGGTTTACTAATTATAACTGGTGGCCCTGGTACTGGTAAAACTACAACTATTAATACAATACTTCGCTTTTTTGAAGCAGAAGGTATGGATATGCTTCTTGCAGCTCCTACTGGACGAGCTGCAAAGCGTATGAAAGAAACGACTGGTTATGAGGCAAGTACAATTCATCGTTTATTGGAGCTTACCAAAGGAATGGATGATAAGGATGGTAGGATGAGCTTTGAACGTAACGAGCTAAATCCCCTTGAGGCAGATGTAATTATCATCGACGAGATGTCGATGGTTGACATCTCTTTAATGCATTCCTTATTAAAAGCGATTACGGTTGGTACCAGAGTAATCTTAGTTGGTGACGTCAATCAGTTACCAAGCGTTGGACCGGGAAATGTACTGCGAGATATGATTGAATCGAAGGCATTTCCAGTTGTTATGTTAAAAAAGATTTTTAGACAAGCATCCGAAAGTGATATTATCGTAAATGCTCATAAGATCAATTCCGGAGAACATATTACCTTGGATAATAAGAGCAAGGATTTCTTTTTGCTAAAAAGAGATGATGTTAATGTAATTATTAGCGTCATTATCTCTCTAGTCCGTGATAAGATGCCAAAGTACGTAAATGCTTCTGTTTACGATATACAAGTGCTTACGCCAATGAGAAAAGGAGAACTTGGAGTAGAAAGGCTGAATCAAGTATTACAACAGTATCTAAACCCTTCCTCCCAGGAGAAAAAGGAAAAGGAACATTCCGGGGGAATCTTTCGTGAGGGTGACAAGGTAATGCAGGTGAAGAACAATTATCAGATTACTTGGGAGACCAAAAGCCGTTATGGTATTACGATTGATAGTGGAACAGGCGTATTTAATGGTGATACAGGAGTAATCAAAGAAATTAATCTATTTGCAGAGGAATTAACGGTAGAATTTGATGAAGGACGTTTGGTTACCTATCCATTTAGTCAACTAGAGGAGTTAGAACTGGCTTATGCAGTGACAATTCACAAGTCACAGGGTAGTGAATACCCAGCGGTTGTTCTTCCGATATATAGTGGACCAAGGATGTTATTTAATCGAAATCTTTTATATACAGCAGTTACAAGGGCAAAGCAATGTGTTACCATCGTAGGCAGTGAGAATATGGTACAGACAATGATTGACAACGAAAGTGAGTTAAAGCGTTACTCAGGTTTAAAATCCAGAATTATGGAAAGAAAGCAAATATTAGGTTAGTTTGCAAAAAGGTGGTGCATCTGGAGGTTTCATAGTGTATAATAATTCTAATGATGATAGAAAATTGAAATAAAATATCAGGAGGAGTCCCTTATGAATAAGACCACATTAGTAATTATGGCAGCAGGTATTGGTAGCCGTTACGGAGGAGGAATCAAGCAGCTTGAAAAAGTCGGACCAAGCGGCGAGATAATTATGGATTACTCTATTTATGATGCGATAGAAGCGGGATTTAGTAAAGTTGTATTTATTATCCGACATGACCTTGAGAAGGATTTTAAAGAAATCATCGGAAGTCGTATTGAGAAACAAATCGAGGTAGAGTATGTATATCAGGAGCTTGATAAATTACCAGCAGGTTTTACAAAGCCAGAAGACCGTACAAAACCATGGGGTACCGGTCAAGCTGTATTGTGTTGCAAAGGTGTAGTAAATGAACCTTTTGCAGTTATTAATGCGGATGACTACTATGGAAAAGAAGCGTTTGTAAAGGTTCAGGATTTCTTAAAAAATGTCGATACGTATAACAAAGAGAATGAATTCTGTATGGCAGGTTTTGTTCTTGGTAACACCTTAAGCGACAATGGTATTGTAACAAGAGGTGTATGTAATGTAGTTGAATCTGGATACTTATCCCATGTAGAGGAAACCTTTGGGATTGAGAGACAGGGTGATGTAGCAGTTGGTAAGGATGGCAATGGTAATCCTGTAACGATCACATTAGACAGTTCGGTATCTATGAATATGTGGGGATTTATTCCAAACTTCCTACAAGAGCTAGAAGCTGGATTTGTTGACTTTTTACAAGGTCTAGATGAAAATAATACAAAGGCAGAATACCTATTACCAAATGTAGTTGGCAAAATGGTGTCAGAAGACAGAGCAAAAGTAAAGGTATTAAGAACAGACGATAAATGGTTTGGAGTAACTTATAAAGAAGATAAACAATTAGTAGTGGACTCCATTCTAGATTTAATTGCACAGGGTAAGTATCCAAATAAATTATTTTAAGCGTTTAGATAGAAGGTGAAAACCTCGTGTGGAGAATGGTTTGGAAAGAAATGTTGGATGCTGTTTATCCGAAACGATGTCCGATTTGCAGTGAGATTTTAGTTCCGAAGAATCAAAAAGTATGCAGTATTTGCAGTGAGGTGCTTCCTGTACTTATGGAACCTCGCTGCAAAAAATGCAGCAAACCTGTATTAGTAGAAGAACAAGAATATTGTTTTGACTGTGTTAAGAAGCAACATCATTACACCAGAGGATTTGCTTGTTTTCTTTACAATGAGAAATTAAAGAAATCGCTAAGTGATTTTAAGTATCATGCAAAGAAAGAATACGCAGACTTTTATGTAGACTACATGGTTTCAAACCTTGGAGATTGGATATATAAAACGAAGGCAGAAGTGCTAATACCAGTTCCGTTACATAAAAACAAATATAAGCAAAGAGGATTTAATCAAGCTCAGTTGTTGGCGGAAGGATTATCAAAAGCACTTTCTATTCCTGTGGATAACAAACTTCTAGTACGAACTATGGATACAAAACCACAAAAAAAGCTAGATAACAAAGAACGAATGAAAAATCTGGAGAGGGCATTCTCTATTTCAACAAATAGCAAAAAGTCAGAGGAATTGTTCCCATACAAACGAGTGATATTAGTTGATGATATTTACACAACAGGAAGTACAATCGAAGCGTGTACGAATGTATTACAAAAGGCTGGATGCCTTGAAGTATTCTTTGTTACGGTTTGTATAGGAAGCGGATTCTGAGAAATGGGGGTCAGTGTGAAAAATCTTGATTTTCACACAGTAAATTTGTGCTGTCGCCCAAATTCGCAGAATTTCGACAGAATGGAGGTTTAAATGGACGTAAGAAATTGCAGAAGTTGCGGAAAATTATTTAATTATCTCAGTGGGGTTCAACTTTGTCCATCTTGTATGCGTGAATTAGATAAAAAGTTCGAAGTTGTAAAAAACTACATATACGACAATCCTAAAGCAAATATTCAGGAAGTGGCGGAAGAAAATGAAGTAACAGTACCTCAGCTTAAACAATGGGTTCGTGAGGAGAGACTTGCCTTTTCGGATGATTCACTGGTAGGCTTAGAGTGCGAAAATTGTGGTACTATGATCCGCACTGGACGTTTTTGCAACTTGTGCAAAGAAAAGTTAGTAAACACAATTGGAAGCGCATATAAAAGTGACGATCCAAAGGAAAAAGATTATCGAGACCGCGCAAAGATGCGTTTCTTGGATAACTAACCCTTCCAAGGGGACATTAAGAAGCAGTTAGAATAAGGTGAGAAAGTAAATCTCGTAACCTATTCTAACTGCTATTTTTGAATTACATTTTCTGAATTCCGTTCTCTAAAATCTTAATTTTATTATCCTTCATCAGACGTCCAATGGCACGTTTGAATGCATTTTTGCTTAGATTAAATTCGTTCTTGATGGTATCTGGTTCTGATTTATCATGGAATGGAAGGAAACCACCTGCAGCAGTTAACTTCTCATAGATTAGCTCAGCATCGGAATCAAGCTGTAAGTAAGTCTTTTCACGTAGGCTTAGGTCAAGTTTACCGTCTGCTTGAACCATAGTAACGCGTGCGGTAATTGATTCGCCAGGATTTAATTTCGTGTGAAGCTCCTTGTTTGGGATAAGTGCGGAATATTTATTATCTACGGCAACAAATGCACCAAACGCAGGAATGATTTCATAAATAATACCAGTGACCTTATCATCCTTTCCATAAGGAGAGTCTGTCTGCAACATATCGTAAATCTTCATGGTTGCACAAAGACGCTTACTCTTATCAATATAAAGGCTTACAAGAACCTCTTCTTCCGATATAACAGGATGAGTCTGTTCTTTAAATGGTAAGAATAAATCTTTTGCAATTCCCCAATCTAAGAAGGCTCCAATCGAGGTAACCTCTTTTACTTTTAATACGGCAATTTCTTTTAATGTTAGCTTTGGAGTGGTTGATGTTGCGATTGGGCGGTCTTCCGAGTCCTTATATACAAAGACGGAAAGTTGGTCGTCTATCTTTGTTCCTGCTGGGACTTGGCTTTTTGGTAGCAGTATGGTATCTTCTTTTCTAGTATTATTATCCTTGTCTGCTAGATAAACACCAAAATCCGTCGTTTTAGCAACGGTAAGTGTTTGAATTTTTCCTAATTGAATCATAGTAATTCCTTTCTATACTGTAGTGCCATAAAAGGCAACGGTTACATAGGGTTGTCCTTCCTTATCGGAGAGAACTACGGTAATACAATCGTTTGTTTTTGAAATTTTGGGATAGATGATATCTCCCAAAAGGGCTGATTTTCGATAATCAGCTCTCATTTGTGTAATTTGAAAATTTTCATCGACATAATCGGTTGCCATTCGGATATACTGTGCATTGTTCACATGATTTAATACATCAATAAAGGAAGGCATTACAGCAAATGAAGGTAGGGAAATTAATTCTTTTGGAACCCTAATTTTACGGTCGGCATACTCCATAGGATAAGCAGGTTCATTTTTATAAGCTTGATAATCCTCATCTGTAATCTTAACCGGACGATTTAGATTCGTATCCAAGAGCACCCAAATTGAATTTGCTACGGCAGCAACTTCTTTTTTCTCATCATAAAGAATAAAATTACGGTATCCATATATTCCGTTATATTCATATGGCCATGTCCCAATGGTGATTTGTTCACCTAGTGTAGGATAGCGGTTTATCACTAGTTGCCAAGAGCTCATAATCCATACGCGAGATCGCTTTGTTAATTCTTCAATACCGACACCTAAAGAATCCGATTGAAAATTAGAGCAATCTTGAAAATAGTTGATAATAGTCGACGCCGTCATAACTTTATTATGGTCAACCTCACTGTATCTTACTCTGCTGTCAAAACTATACATAAGAAAAGCCTCCACTGAACACGATTATTCACATTATATCACGTTTCTTCCAAAAATAACAAGAGTAGAGAAATCAACTTCCGATAAGAATAAAAATGTGGTATAATATTAACAAGTTTAGGTAATGGCATAAGAATATATACCAGTGCTAAATGGAGTGAGAGCATATGAACGGCATAAATTCCGCATATCATTTGAGCTTGCGAATATGGTATAATAAAAAAGAAGTACATTCAAAATTTATGAACAAACCCGTTAAAAAGAAACGAAACACAGGAGGCCTGGGATGAATTACGTTAGAAAAATAAATATAGTATTTTTGTGTACCCTAGCTATTAGATTATTTATGCCATACTTTATACCTTTTGGATACTTCGTATCAAATGAAGCATTTTTACTGTTAATAACTCAGGCAATCATAGCAGGTCCTTCTATTGTATTTTTAATTATAGAAAGTAGAAGACAAAAGAGAATTTCGGGTGGGCTAGAGATAAATTATCCTTCTATGGGATATGAAACCCGAGAAGGTAAAAAAAGCATTCGCGAGCAACTTTGTTTTCACAAGGTATCGATATCAAATGTTTTTTGGCTTATATTATTTACAATCTGTATTACACCAGCTATCAACTTTGTGAATGCCATCTCACGTATGTTCTCAGTGGCAGCAATTAATGATACGATGTTCAATATTACTCATAAAAATTCGTATCTGATTGCACTATTTTGTGTCGCTTTCGTACCTTGTGTAATGGAAGAAATCGTGTATCGAGGTTTATTTTATCAGGGATATCGAAGAGTAAATCCTCTTGGAGCTGCATTTCTATCAGCCTTCTTATTTGGTATCTTGCATGGTAATTTGAATCAGTTCTGCTATGCTTTTATTATGGGAATTGTCTTTGCATTTGTAATAGAAGCAACGGATTCCATTGTTTCGACGATGATTATTCACTTTATCATGAACGGCTGGTCGATTACCTTACTTTATGCCATTCCAAGACTATTTAAATATTTAAATAATATGGCAAATGAGGCGATAGCACGTGGTGACCAAGAGTTAGCAAATTCGATTACAAAATTGATAGGTACGGATGTTGATTTTGACCAAGTATTTCAAGCGAGTGGTAATGCAGTGTTATCGGATATGAATTTTATTGATATCTTAGGAACTTATGGACTTACCGCTTTATTAGGTGGAATATTAGCATTTTTAATTTATCGTAAGATTGCGAAAAATACAGGAAGATATGAATATATTAAGAGTCTATTTTCAAAGAATAAAGAGAATAGGATAGAAAGTAATCATTCTGTTTCTGGTGATGGGTATAAAGGCGAAGGGAAAGTAAAAGCTAGTGCCTTATTTACTCTCCCTCTTTGGATTGCAATTGCAATCTGTGTCTTTAACTTAGTGATAAATGAACTTGTCCTTCAAGGCATCATTAGCATGTAACATCAATGGTTTGCCCAAGGTTTGGAGTTACGGATTGCTCCATTAACTTAGTGATGTTTTCACCCATCTCTTTTATGGAGCTTAGATTCATCGCTAACACAGCAGTGTTAACCTGAGTCATAAGATTTGCTTGGCTACTTGCCATGGATAAAGCAGCAATATCCATAGATATACCACCTTTCTGTGTTTAAACACAAAGGTTACATCGACATAAGAATAAGGAAACTTTAGCAATAAATTGCTTATTATATAGTAAAGGAGTGTTGTTTATGAATAAAATAATTCATGACCTGGCCATCATTGGTTCGGGACCAGCAGGTTTAACTGCAAGTATTTATGCTTCAAGAGCAGAGTTAAATACTATAGTGATTGAAAAAGAACCAATGAGTGGAGGTCAAATCATCAATACGTATGAAGTGGATAACTATCCAGGAATCCCGGGTATCGGCGGATTTGATTTGGCAGTTAAATTTAGAGAACACAGCGATAAACTGGGTGCTACCCATGTTTATGGTGAAGTGAAAGCATTTGAAGTAGAGGATGGGATTAAGAAAATCGTCTTAGATAATGGAGAGGGATATTACGCTAAATCACTTATTATTGCAACTGGGGCTGCGTCTCGTAAATTAAATGTTAAGGGAGAAGAAGAATTACAAGGTATGGGAGTATCTTACTGTGCAACTTGTGACGGTGCTTTCTTCCGAGGAAAGACTGTTGCAGTTGTGGGCGGTGGAGATGTAGCCGTAGAAGATGCTATCTTTCTTTCGAGAATTTGTAAGGAAGTACATGTAATTCATCGTAGAGATGAGTTTCGAGCTGCGAAAACATTTATTACAAAGTTATTATCCCTTGAGAATGTGATAGTTCATTGGGACAGTGTTGTGGATGAAATTATTGGGACAGATGCTGTTAACGCAGTTAAGATTCGCAATATCGCTACGGAAGAAGCATCCGAACTTTATGTGGACGGTGTATTTATTGCAGTTGGTAATGTACCGAATTCTGAAGTATATACACCTGCAGTTGCTGTTGACAGGGGAGGTTATATTATTGCAGATGAAAGTTGCGAAACAAATGTTCCAGGTATATTCGCAGCAGGAGATATTCGTACAAAGGAACTTAGACAGGTTATTACGGCAGCATCCGATGGAGCGGTTGCGGTAACTGGCGTAGAGCGTTATTTGAATAACTTATAGAAAACAGCTATAAGGGATAAGAAATAAAAAAACAGAAATAAGCATTAGTACTATAATTGGAGAATGATGTAGGGTATAGTAATACCCTATGTTATTCTCCAATTTTTATTTTTAAAGTGTAATAATGCGAAGTGTAGATTATTATAAGTCAAATTGTCAGTGGCAATGACGCGATTTTGACAATAGAAAACGAGAAGGTTTGACATTAGATAACAGAAAAATTCTGATAATTGTCAGAATACAAAGAAAATATAGAAATAAAATAATCTTTAAAAATCCTATTGACAAGGAAGTGGTTATACAAACTGCACAAACCAATAAACTAAAATGTCAATAAATTACAAATAAAAAAAGACAATAAAAAATATTTCCAAAAGATATCCACAAAAAAAATATGGAAAATGACGTACTTTGAAAGTTATACACCGAGTTATCCACATTATCCACAATTAGTAACCACATTAGTCGTATAAAAAAATTGTGTCAAGTTCGAATATGTGTTTTGTCATATGTGTAAAAATGTACAATATGACTATTAATTTCAAAAGACGCACTTGACAATAGTATTGTCGGAAAAATGAGAAATTAAGATTTCATTTGCTTGGAATATTGTCGAATAATTTAGAAAAAGCGGTTTATATAGAAAATTAAAGGAGATATTGAAAGTAAAGTTAAAACAAAATTCGACTATTTCTAAAATAAGTGGGACAATTTGATAAAATATTGATAATTATTGGACAGAAGGTATTGTTTAACTTTTATAATAGTGGTATAATATTAGTAACATAAAGAAAGACATCAAGCATCACATTTGCCTTAATTATGTTGGAATATCAGACGATAAGGAGTTGGTCAGTATGCGTTATATTATCAGCGGAAAGAATATTGATGTAACAGAGGGACTTAAGAGTGCGATCTATGAAAAGATTGGTAAGTTGGAAAAGTTTTTTAATCCAGAAGCAGAAATTCACGTTACGTTAAGTGTTGAAAAAGATCGACAAAAAATCGAAGTTACTATTCCTATGAAAGGTAATATCGTCAGAGCAGAACAAGTAAGCAATGATATGTATGCTTCCATAGATCTTGTTGAGGAAGTAATTGAGAGACAACTTAAAAAGTATAAAAGTAAGCTAAAAGACATGAATCAGTCCGCGGCGAACTTTAATCCATCCTTTTTTGATGATGTAGTAAGTGAAATTGGCGAAGAAGATGAGATTAACATTACTCGTGTAAAGAGATTCGCTATGAAACCAATGGATGCAGAAGAAGCCTGTGTACAGATGGAGCTTCTTGGACATAACTTCTACGTTTTCCGTAATGCAGAGACCGATGAAGTGAATGTGGTTTATAAGAGAAAGGGTAATTCTTACGGTTTAATTGAACCTGAATTCTAGGAAAGGAATAGGGAATACACCTTAAATCAAACAGAAATGAGTGTATTAGATAGGATTAGCTAATACAATATTATACAAATGTACAAGGCTGTTGTTAAGTAAGACAAAGGGGAACCTTTGGAACGCTTAGTGACAGCCTTGTTACATTGGAAGAACAATACACACGAACCAAGTAATTTATTGTTGAATAGTAGAGGTGTAAATGATACAATAGAACCTATAGGGTTTAAAAGCGATGGTAGGCACAAAGCAAGTTACTCATCAAGTTGTAGAGTCCACATGCTTACCTGCTTTAACATTTTGCCATAGCAAAATGCATGGGGCTTTACAATGAAATGTTAGGAGTGAAAATGTAAATGGGATTAATAAAGAAAATATTTGGAACACATAGCGAACGAGAGATAAAACTTATCCGACCTCTTGCAGATAAGATTGAGGCATTAGAACCGGATATAATGAAACTTTCAGATGATGAATTAAGAGGTAAAACAATAGAGTTTAAGAATCGTTTAAAAAATGGTGAAACATTAGACGATATCTTAGTGGAAGCTTACGCAGTAGTTCGAGAAGCTGGTAAGAGAACTCTTGGTAATAGAGCTTATTATGTTCAGCTATTAGGTGGTATCATTCTTCATCAGGGAAGAATCTCTGAGATGAGAACTGGTGAAGGTAAGACACTTACGTCTACATTCCCAGCATACCTTAACGCACTTGAAGGAGAAGGCGTGCACATCGTAACCGTAAATGACTATCTTGCAAAGCGTGATGCTGAGTGGATGGGTGAAGTTCATCGTTTCCTTGGTTTAAGTGTTGGTTGTATCTTAAACAGCATGGATAATGACGAAAGAAGAATAGCATATAATTGCGATATTACTTATGCTACGAATAATGAATTAGGTTTTGATTACTTAAGAGATAACATGGTTATTTATAAAGAGCAGCTTGTTATGAGAGATTTGCATTTTGCTATCATCGATGAGGTTGACTCTGTATTAATCGATGAGGCTAGAACTCCTCTTATTATTTCGGGCCAAAGTGGAAAATCAACTAGACTTTATGAAGCATGTGATATCTTAGCTCGTCAGTTAACCAAAGGTACAGCGAAAGAACTTTCTAAGATGGATATCATCATGAAAGAAGATGACCAAGAAACTGGTGATTTTGTTGTAAATGAGAAAGAGAAGACTGTTAACCTTACCGAAGAGGGCGTGGAAAAGGTTGAGCGCTTCTTTAAGATAGAAAACCTTGCAGATCCTGAAAATCTTGAAATTCAGCATAATATTATCTTAGCATTGCGTGCTCATTACTTAATGGCAATCGATAAGGATTATGTTGTTAAGGATGACGAAGTATTAATCGTAGATGACTTTACTGGACGTATTATGCCTGGTAGAAGATATTCTGACGGTTTACATCAAGCAATCGAAGCGAAGGAACATGTAAAGGTAAAGAGAGAAAGTAAGACTCTTGCTACAATTACATTCCAGAACTTCTTTAATAAATACAAGAAAAAATGCGGTATGACCGGTACTGCGTTAACGGAAGAAAACGAATTCCGTGAAATCTATGGCATGGACGTTGTAGAAGTACCAACCAATCGTTCTGTTGCCCGTATAGATAAAGACGATGCTGTTTATCGTACCAAGAGAGAAAAATTGAATGCAGTTGTAAATGCAATCGTAGAAGCCCATAAGGTAGGACAGCCGGTGCTTGTTGGTACAATTACAATCGATGCATCCGAAGAAATCAGTGAATTATTAAAGAGAAAGAATATCCCTCATAAGGTATTGAATGCGAAGTTCCATGAACTAGAAGCTGAAATTATCGCAGATGCAGGTCAAAAGGGTGCTGTAACAATCGCAACTAACATGGCTGGTCGTGGTACTGATATCAAGCTTGGTGAAGGTGTAAAAGAACTAGGTGGTCTTAAGATTATCGGTACAGAGCGCCATGAATCCAGACGTATTGATAACCAGTTACGTGGACGTTCCGGTCGTCAGGGTGACCCAGGTGAATCTTGTTTCTACATCTCTTTGGAAGATGATTTAATGCGTCTGTTTGGATCAGAACGTTTAAATACAATCTTTAAGTCACTTGGTTTACCAGAAGGTGAGCAGATTGAGCATAAGATGTTAAGTGGTGCTATTGAGAAGGCACAGAAGAAGATAGAGGATAATAACTTTGGTATTCGTAAGAATCTTCTAGAGTACGATAAAGTAAATAATGAGCAACGTGAGATTATCTATGCAGAAAGACGTAAAGTATTAAACGGCGAAAGTATGAGAGATGTTATCTTTAAGATGATTACAGATAACGTAGAATCCTGCGTAAATGCTAACATTAGCGACGACCAGCTTCCAGAAGAATGGGATTTAGCAGAGTTAAATCAGATGTTACTTCCAATTATCCCAATGGAGCCTGTGGAGTTAAAAGATAATGAATTAAGACATATGAAGAGAAATGAATTAATTCATATGTTAAAGGAAAAAGCAGTTAAGTTATACGAAGAGAAGGAAGCAGAGTTCCCAGAGAAAGAACATTTAAGAGAAGTGGAACGAGTTGTACTTCTTCGTGTTATTGACCGTAAGTGGATGGATCATATCGATGATATGGATCAATTACGCCAAGGTATTGGTTTACAGGCATATGGTCAGAGAGATCCTAAGACAGAATATAAGTTTAGCGGATTTGAAATGTTTGATACTATGATTAATGCAATTACGGAAGATACCGTGAAAGCATTAATGCATGTTCGTATTGAGCAGAAGGTAGAACGTGAAGAGGTTGCTAAGGTTACTGGTACTAACCGTGACGACTCTGTTGCTAAGGGCCCTGTAAAGAGAGCGACCAAGAAAGTTCAGCCAAATGATCCATGTCCATGTGGAAGTGGTAAGAAATATAAGCATTGCTGTGGCGGAGTTGGTAGAATCTAATTCTCACCATTGGAAAAGTTTATGATATGGAACAAGAAAAAGGACACTTTACGAACTTTTTCTTGTAATGAACTAGGAGAGCGGATGTTATATCCGCTTTTCTAGAGTGATAAAGTCACTCTGAAAATAAAAAAGAAATGAGGTGGTTAGATGGTAGAATTGGATCAATTTAAGTACACACTGAGTCAATACGAAAAGCCTCTAATCGAAGTGGGGGATTCACTTTGACCTCGCTAATAAGAAGCTGAGGATTGAAGAAATCGAAGGTATCATGGAGGAACCAAATTTTTGGGACTCCACAGAAAAGTCACAAGCCTATATGAAAGAGTTAAAGAATCTGAAAGATATTGTTTCAGAGTACAATGGCTTAAAGCAACAATATGATGACATCTTAACTTTACTTGAGATGGGATATGAAGAAGAAGACCCGGATCTGATTCCCGAGATTGAGCAGGAACTGGAGCAGTTTATCGATGATCTTGAGGAACTAAGATTAAATACCCTTTTATCCGATGAATATGACAAGGATAATGCCATACTTACGCTGCATGCCGGTGCGGGCGGAACAGAAAGCTGTGATTGGGCAAGTATGTTGTATCGTATGTACCAGCGCTGGGCGGATAAGAAAGGATATACTACAGAACTTTTGGACTTTCTTGATGGCGAAGAAGCTGGTTATAAATCAGTTACACTTCAGATTAACGGAATGAATGCATATGGACACCTAAAATCAGAACGAGGAGTACACCGCCTTGTTCGAATTTCTCCGTTTAACGCAGCCGGAAAGAGACAAACCTCTTTTGTTTCCTGTGATGTTATGCCTGATATTGAAGAGGATATTGACATTGAAATCGATGAAGAAGATTTACGTATCGATACGTATCGTTCTTCTGGTGCAGGTGGCCAGCACGTTAACAAAACATCCTCTGCGATTCGTATTACTCACCTTCCAACCGGAATTGTAGTACAATGTCAAAATGAACGTTCCCAGTTTCAAAATAAGGATAAGGCGATGCAGATGTTAAAGGCAAAACTTTATCTAAAGAAGAAGGAAGAGAACGCAGCAAAAGAGTCTGGAATCCGTGGTGAGATTAGGGATATCAATTTTGGTAACCAAATAAGATCCTATGTACTTCAGCCATATACTATGGTGAAAGATCATCGGACGAATACCGATGTATCCAATGCACTTGGTGTACTGGATGGAAACATAGATCCATTTATTAATGCGTACCTTAAGTGGATTCATTCTTCAAGTGATGAGGAATCCTAAAATATACGATAATTTAAATGCGCGAAAGCGCAGGAATGGAGGGTTAGTATGGAAGCAACAAAACAAGTAGTGTTTAAACTAGGAGGGGAAGAGTACGGATTCGATATTTTAATTGTAAATGCAATTGAAACATATCATGGGGTCGTTCCAGTTCCTAATGCTCCAGACTATATCCTCGGCATTTTGAATCTGAGAGGAGAAGTTATCCCAGTATACAGCCTCCGTGCGAAATTTGGATTGCCTGAAGTGGAGTCTACAGCCTCTCAATTGATTGTTACCAAAACAAATGGTATGACCGTTGGGTTCAAAGTAGACGCCGTGGATGGTATTGTCGAATTTAGCTCCAAAGATTTGAATGAAGTTCCTATCATTATCAAGAGTAAGAAAACAAAGTATGCAAAACTAGTAGCGAATAAAAATGGTAAGATGATTGTTCTATTGGATCATGATGGCATTCTTGATGACGAAGAGCACGAGTCAATTGTACGTTTATTAGAGGAACAATAGGAACCTCTTTTCGTGTAGTATTGTAATAGGATACAGTGAAATTTAACTATAAAAAAATCGGTTTTTGCAGGTGTTATATCACTTGAGAAATCGATTTTTTTAATTGCGGTGTAGCGAAGTCACTTTATCTTTGCTCTATTTGGAATAAATTTAGTTATGTGGAAGTTTCGAACAGACATTCGAAAAATATTGCAACTAAAATATGGTTATGATATAATGACTAATAATTAGTATGGACAGAGTTAGACAGGAGAGGCAAGCATGGATCATTTTAAATTAGTGTCGGAATTTGCACCGACTGGAGATCAGCCTGAGGCGGTAGAGGCCTTGGTGAAGGGGTTTGAAGAGGGTAACCAATTTGAAACCTTACTAGGTGTTACTGGTTCTGGTAAGACCTTTACCATGGCGAATGTCATACAAAGGTTGAATCGTCCTACGTTAATCATTGCACATAATAAGACATTAGCAGCACAGTTGTATGGTGAGTTTAAAGAATTCTTTCCGGAGAATGCGGTAGAATACTTTGTATCTTATTATGATTACTATCAACCGGAGGCTTATGTGCCATCATCGGATACTTATATAGAAAAAGATTCTGCTATTAATGATGAAATTGATAAACTGCGTCACTCGGCGACTGCAGCACTGACAGAAAGGCGAGATGTTATTATAGTGGCATCCGTGTCTTGTATCTATGGACTTGGTAGCCCGGTTGACTATCAGAACATGACCCTTTCCCTTCGTCCTGGTATGATAAGGGACCGTGATGATGTGCTACGTCGTCTTGTTGAGATTCAATATACAAGGAACGATATGGACTTTAAGCGTGGTACCTTCCGCGTTCGAGGTGATGTTGTTGAGATATTCCCGATTACAGGTTCTGACCTGGCTTATCGTGTCGAGTTTTTTGGAGATGAAGTAGAACGTATTACGGAGATTGATACTTTAACTGGCGAGATTAAGAGTTCGTTAGAGCATATGGTTATCTTTCCAGCATCTCATTATGTTGTATCCAAAGAAAACCTTGAGAGCGCGATTGTTAATATTGAAGTAGAGTTAGAGGAGCGAATTCGTTACTTTAAGAGTGAGGACAAGCTATTAGAGGCACAGAGAATTTCAGAGCGTACCCATTTTGACATTGAGATGCTTCGGGAAACTGGTTTTTGTTCTGGAGTAGAAAACTATTCGATGCATCTTGCTGGTTTAACGCCAGAGAGCACACCTCATACTTTAATTGACTATTTTCCAGATGATTTTCTGATTATTGTTGATGAGTCCCATATAACAATACCTCAGGTACGTGGAATGTATGCAGGTGACCAGTCAAGAAAGACTACCTTAGTTGATTATGGTTTCCGTCTTCCTTCTGCAAAGAATAACCGACCATTAAACTTTACTGAATTTGAAAGTAAAATTAATCAGATGCTTTTCGTTTCTGCTACACCAAATGTATATGAGAAAGAGCATGAGCTACTTCGTACAGAGCAGATCATTCGTCCAACAGGTCTTCTTGATCCTGTGGTTGAGGTTCGACCGGTACATGGGCAAATTGATGATTTGGTTTCTGAAGTGAAAAAGGAAACTGCAAAGAAGAATAAGGTCATGATCACTACGCTGACTAAGAGAATGGCAGAAGATCTAACGGATTATATGAGAGAGTTAGGTATTCGTATTAAGTATCTGCACTCTGATATTGATACGTTAGAACGTTCTGAAATTATTCGTGATATGCGTTTGGATGTATTTGATGTATTGGTTGGAATTAACTTATTGCGTGAGGGTCTTGATATCCCAGAGATTAGTTTAGTTGCGATTCTTGATGCGGATAAAGAAGGATTCTTGCGTTCCGAAACATCATTAATTCAGACGATTGGACGTGCTGCCCGTAATGCAGAAGGTCGGGTTATTATGTATGCAGACAGAATCACTGATTCAATGGATAAGGCATTAAGAGAGACAGAACGTCGTCGTAAGATTCAGGACGAATACAATGAGAAACATGGTATTACACCACAGACAATAAAGAAAAAAGTACGTGAGCTTATCAGCATTTCCAAGAAAGTAAGCAAGGAAATGTATGATATGAATGTGAAAGATTACGAATCGATGAGCCGCAAAGAATTAGAGGCTGTAGCGAAGAAGTTAACAAAAGAAATGCATACAGCAGCAGCAGAATTGAATTTCGAGCTTGCAGCTGAGATTCGTGATAAATTGTTAGAATTAAAGAAGCAAATTAATGAGTTAGATTAGGGAGTATGCTTTCGAAGTAATAAATTGGTATGGCAGTTAAATTAAAAGATAAATATAATTCTGCCCTTTAAGTCTTTTTATGACTTGAAGTTGCTTAAGGTAAAAAGAAAATTTTAAGATAGAAAAAACGACTTGAAGTCGCTTAGGGTTCATTATAAAATGTAATAATTGCTTGGTAATTACATGAATGAATAAAAGATAAGGTTTGTGCTTGTCTTAATTAACAGGCACAAACCTGAATTATGCGCATTATCATGCGCAGGAATAGAGGTTAAACGATGGCTGATAATAAACACTTTATCAAAATCCGCGGTGCCAAAGAACATAATCTGAAAGGAATCAGTGTTGATATTCCAAGAGATGAATTTGTTGTTCTTACGGGACTTAGCGGTTCAGGTAAATCCTCTCTCGCATTTGACACCATTTATGCAGAGGGGCAAAGACGATATATGGAATCGTTATCGTCTTATGCAAGACAGTTCCTTGGTCAGATGGAGAAACCGAATGTGGAAAGTATCGAAGGATTATCTCCTGCTATCTCCATTGATCAAAAATCAACGAATCGTAATCCTAGATCTACGGTTGGAACAGTAACGGAAATTTATGATTATTTCCGTTTGCTTTATGCAAGAATCGGTATTCCGCATTGTCCTGTCTGCGGAAAGGAAATTAAGAAACAAACCGTTGACCAGATGGTAGATGAGATTATGAGATTACCAGAAGGTACGAAGTTACAGCTTCTTTCTCCCGTAGTACGTGGAAGAAAAGGTGAGCATACAAAGATATTTGAGCAGGCAAAGAAGAGCGGCTATGTGCGTGTCATGGTAGATGGAAATCTATATGAACTAACCGAAGAGATTAAACTTGAAAAGAATAAAAAACATAATATTGAAATAATGGTAGACCGTATCGTTGTAAAGGCTGGTATTGAAAAGCGACTTACCGATTCGGTAGAGAGTGTGCTTAAATTAAGTGATGGGCTTCTTATTGTGGATGTCATTGGAGGAGAACAATTAACATTCTCTCAAAGCTTTTCTTGTCCAGACTGTGGTATCAGTATGGAAGAGATGGAGCCAAGAACCTTTTCCTTTAATAATCCTTTTGGAGCATGTCCAGAGTGTCATGGTATTGGTATTAAGATGGAATTTGCAGAAGAATTACTGATTCCGGATACTTCACTAAGTATTGATGAGGGTGCGATTGCTGCAATGGGATGGGCTTCCGTAACGGACAAAGGAAGTTATACAAGAGCTACGATGGAAGCGTTGTCAAAAGAGTATAATTTTAGCCTAAGCACTCCTTATAATGACTACCCAGATAAAATTAAATATGTTATTATGCATGGAACAGATGGTAAGACTGTAAAGGTTCACTATCAAGGACAACGTGGTGTTGGTATTTATGATGTGGCATTCGAAGGGTTAATTCGAAATATGGAGCGTAGATATCGTGAAACTGGTTCAGAGACACAGCGTACGGAATACGAGACATTTATGAATACTACTCCATGTAAGGCATGTAAAGGTAAGAGACTGAAACGAGAGGCTCTTGCTGTTACCGTTGGTGAGAGGAATATTGCAGAGGTAACTGAAATTTCCATTCGTGAACTTCATGAATTCATGAATCAACTTACTTTAACTTCAATGCAATTAAAAATCGGTGAGCTGGTATTAAAAGAAATTCGTGCTAGAATTGGATTTTTAATGGATGTAGGTCTTGATTATTTAACACTTGCCAGAGCAACCGGAACATTATCCGGTGGAGAAGCACAGAGAATTCGTCTGGCTACTCAGATAGGTTCAGGATTAGTTGGTGTTGCCTATATTTTGGACGAGCCAAGTATCGGTTTACATCAAAGAGATAACGATAAACTTTTAAAGACTCTAAAGCATCTGAAAGACCTTGGAAATACACTGATTGTTGTTGAGCATGATGAAGATACGATGTTTGCAGCAGATTGTATTGTTGATATCGGTCCTGGTGCAGGGGAGCATGGCGGTGAGGTAGTCGCAGTAGGTACTGCACAGGAAATCATGAATAACCCTAACTCGATTACCGGCGCTTACTTAAGTGGAAGAATTAAGATTCCAGTACCAAAGATAAGAAAAGAGCCAACCGGCTTCTTAACGATTAAAGGAGCAAAAGAGAATAATCTTCGTAATGTCAATGTAGATATACCTCTAGGTGTGATGACCTGCGTTACAGGGGTTTCGGGTTCAGGTAAGAGTTCCTTGGTAACACAGATTTTATATAAGCGTTTAGCAAGAGATTTAAATCGAGCTCGTTGTATTCCTGGAAAACATGACGATATGATTGGTATTGATAAGCTTGATAAAGTCATAAACATTGACCAGTCACCAATTGGACGTACTCCTAGATCAAACCCTGCTACTTATACTGGCGTATTTGATCAGATCCGTGATTTATTTGCAGCAACACCAGATGCAAAGATGAAGGGATATAGTAAGGGACGATTTAGTTTTAACGTAAAAGGCGGACGTTGTGAGGCTTGTAGCGGTGATGGTATCATTAAGATAGAGATGAACTTCCTTCCAGATATCTATGTTCCTTGTGAAGTATGTAGTGGAAAGCGTTATAATCGTGAGACATTAGAGGTTCGATATAAAGGTAAGAATATTTATGATATTCTTGATATGACGATAGAAGAAGCTGTGAAGTTCTTTGAAAATGTACCTTCTATTAAGAGAAAGATTGAAACCCTTAATGATGTTGGACTTTCTTACCTAAAGCTTGGTCATCCTTCGACTTCCCTTTCTGGTGGTGAAGCACAGCGTATTAAGTTGGCTACAGAGTTAAGCAAGCGTAGTACTGGAAAGACAATCTATATCCTAGATGAGCCAACAACAGGTCTTCATTTTGCAGATGTTCACAAGTTGGTGGAAATCTTACAAAGACTCTCGGAAGGCGGGAATACGGTCGTAGTCATAGAGCATAATCTCGAAGTGATTAAGACAGCGGACTATATTATTGATATTGGACCAGAAGGTGGAGATAAGGGTGGTACTGTAATTGCAAAGGGTACTCCAGAAGAGATTGCGAAAGTGAAAGAATCTTACACGGGTTATTATCTTAAAAAATATCTGGAAGAGGTAAGTGAGTAAGTTTAAGAAAAAGATAAAGGCCAAAAAAGGGGAATGCAGTTATGGAGTATCATTTTTATGCAATGATGTCAAGAATGAAGTATATTGAACGATGGGCATTGATGAGAAATGCAATTTCTGAAAATATTAGTGAACATTCGCTTGAGGTTAGTATGCTGGCTCATGCACTTGCTGTGATCGGGAAGAAAAGATTTCATAAAGAGTTAAATGCAGAAAAAGCTGCTTTAATAGGATTGTATCACGATGCAACCGAGATAATCACAGGAGATATGCCGACACCAATCAAGTATTATAATCGTGATATCTTGGGAGCATTTCAAAAGATTGAGGAAAATGCTGCAAATCAACTTCTTGGAATGTTACCAGAAGATATAAGAGAAGAGTATCATAGTATCTTTTTCCCGGAAGAAGAGGAAAGTTATCTTTGGAAACTTGTAAAAGGAGCAGATAAATTATCTGCGCTGATTAAGTGTATGGAGGAAGAAAAGACAGGTAATACAGAATTTGTGAAAGCTAAGGTTAGTATCGAAGAGGCTTTGAAGAAGTTGGAGTTACCGGAAGTTGAGTTCTTCATGAAAGAATATCTGCCTTCCTATGCTAAGAGTTTGGATGAATTGAAATAAAACAAGATGAATTGGCAAGCCAATTCACTTGTTATAAATAAAAGGACAATATCAGATTTTAATGCTTTATAGCGTAAAATCTAATAGTGTCCTTTTTGTTATAGAAAAGTTCCCGATACGTATCTATTCTTACTCAAAGAAAAGATTCGTGAAGCATGCATTTTCTTTGAGTAAAGGAATAGTTCGCGATGTACTTTTCTTGTATTTGTTTCATAGAAGCTGCAATAAGTTATTATAATGCAGCTACCTTATCTTCAATTTCACGTAACTGTTCTGGTGTAGGGATGTAGTTAATCTTAATAGGATCTAATACCATCTCATAACCGAAGGATGCTAACTTTTCATGTACCGCTGGTACACTTTGTCCTCCCCAACCATAAGAACCGAAGGCAAATGCTTTCTTATTCTTTAATGTTAAGCCATCTAAGTAGCAAAGGAAGGAAGCAACCGTTGGGAGCATGCAGTGGTTAAGGGTTGGAGAACCAACAACAATATAATCAGCCTTTAATACCTCGGACATAATATCCGAAATATGAGTCTCTTTTAGGTCATAAAGATGTGTAGTAAGTCCTTTACGAGAAAGTCCTTCTACAATAGAGAAAGCCATCTTCTCTGTGGAATGCCACATAGAGTCGTAAATAACCAATGCTTTTTCCTCATTTTCAGCGCTTGACCACTCTCTATATTTCTCAATAATGTCTTTTACGTGGCTTCTCCAGATAACACCATGACTGGATGCAATCATATCTATATCTAAAGCTTCAATTAATGGAAGAGTTTTCTTCATTGGTAACTGGTATGGTTGAATAATATTTGCGTAGTATTTCAAAGCTTCTTGCATTGCTTTGTCTAAATCTACTTCGTCGTCAAAACGCTTATTCGTTGCATAATGCTGACCGAATGCATCATTGGAGAACAGAATCTTCTCTTCTGGACAATAAGTTACCATATTATCTGGCCAGTGAAGCATTGGTGTTCCTAGGAAGGATAGAGTACGTTTACCAAGAGAAAGAGTATCACCACTCTTGACAGGAAAATAGTTATAATCCTTGCCATAGTGTGCCATTAATCCTTTCAAACCATTTGGAGCTGAGGTAACAAGGGTTGCATTTTTAGCGACTTCCATAACGCCTGGAAGAGCACCAGAGTGATCCATCTCCACGTGATTAGAAACCACATAGTCAATCTTAGCAGGATCAACGATTTCACGGATACGATTTAATAATTCTTCTGTAAAGCCAACTTTAACAGAATCAATTAAAGTGATCTTCTCGTCAATAATTAAATATGCATTGTAGGTAGCTCCACGATTGGTGGTGTAGCCATGGAAGGAACGAACATTCCAATCAATTGCTCCAACAGCATAGATACCTGGTTTCAGTTCAACTTTATTCATAAGTAGCCTCCTAACAAAATATATGATGACATTACGTCTTTATAAATATGGTAATGATGGCGCTGACAAGTATGTAATTTTAACAACAGCGCAAAACCTCATAGTCTGTTTAAATTGTAACATATCTGCTTTAAAAGTAAATAGTGAAACATAGCTAAATACTACGGATTCTTTCGATTATTGTGCTTTTTTTAACAAAAATTACTGAGTTCGTATCATAATTTTTTATACTCTCATCTATTTTACATAAATACAATAAAAATTATACGGTAAAAGAAGGATAAACAGATGCGATTACATATAAGAATAACGTTATGTCACCCCTATGGAAATTAAAAGGAATACTTATTCGCTTGACATTATAGCTAAGTGTTAATGCAAATGGAAAGTTTTTAAGCGATTTAATGTTAATGGAAATTCCACTAAGAAATATCGACAATATGAAAAAATAAATAATTACGTTGATAACTTCTATTGGCAGGACTAAACCCTGAATTTCCCAACAAAACGAAGCTATCCTTATTAAACTACGTGTAAAATACCCTGCGGATGTTTTGAAATGGAACAATCGAATACTTGCAACAGAGGATTTCATCGATGATACCAAGGATGCTGGTGAAGTAGGTGCAGGGCATTCGGTAACCGTATTATATGAACTTGTGTTAGAGGATTCTAAGATGGAGATTCCTGAGACTGAACTAAAATATCAGATCAATGAACAGACGAATATGGTGGATGAATTACTAACTGTTAATATTCGCTACAAAAAGCCTGGTAAAGATAAATCAATTCTTATATCAGAACCAGTGGGAATTAATCAATTGGCAGACACCCGGACAGATAACTTGGCATTTGCTTCTGCGGTAGCAGAGTTTGGGTTGTTATTAAAAGATAGCGAATATAAAGGAGACGCAACATTTTATAAAGTTTTATCCCAATTAGAAGGGACTAATTATAAACAGGATGAATACCGTGCGGAGTTTTATCAATTGGTAAAGATGGCAAAAGATATCTATTAGAAGGTCGATTCGTCTTCGTTAAACTTCTAAGATGCTGTTACTATCAAAATTTTGTCGAAGTGCTGTGTACTTTTGGTATGAAAATTATAGATTCTGTGGAAAAATATTTTTATACTAGAACATTTGCAAAAAATGTTGTAAAATGAGTGACATAGATTTTGAAGGTTTATGGAAACATAAGAGAGTAACAAATAATGGTTAGAAATTGGAGTGTGAATTTCAGATGTTTCTATAATTAGGTCAATTTTGATAGAGAAAGTATATTAGGAGGAAGCAATTGTGAATAAGGAAATGGTAGTTGTACTTGATTTTGGTGGACAGTACAATCAGCTGATTGCAAGACGTGTCAGAGAATGTAATGTTTACTGTGAAGTTATGCCTTATAACACCAGTTTGGAAAAGATAAAAGAAATAAATCCAAAGGGTATTATTTTTACCGGCGGACCAGCAAGCGTGTATGCGGAAGGTGCTCCACATTGTGATAAGGGTATATTTGAGTTAGGGATTCCAGTGCTTGGTATCTGCTACGGTGCCCAGTTAATGACACATCTTCTTGGAGGAACAGTAACGAGTGCTGAGGTAAGAGAATATGGTAAAACTGAGATTAAGGTGAATACCACTTCGAAATTATTCAAAGACGTTGCTGAAAATACAATCTGTTGGATGAGCCATACAGACCATATCAAGGCTCCAGCAGAAGGATTTGCGGTTATTTCAAGTTCGGAATCCTGTCCAGTGGCAGCAGTTGAGATGGTAGATAAGAAGCTCTATGCAGTTCAGTTCCACCCAGAAGTACTTCATACCCAGGAAGGTACTAAGATGCTTCGTAACTTCTTATATGAAGTATGTGAGTGCAACGGTGACTGGAAGATGGCATCCTTTACAGAGGAATCCATTCAGGCGTTACGTGAGAAAATCGGTGATAAGAAAGTACTTTGTGCTTTATCCGGTGGTGTAGACTCCTCCGTTGCAGCAGTTATGATTTCAAAGGCAGTTGGAAAGCAGTTAACTTGTATCTTCGTAGACCACGGTTTACTTCGTAAGAACGAAGGTGACGAAGTTGAGCAGATCTTTACAACTCAGTTTGATGTAAACTTTGTACGTGTAAATGCACAACAGAGATTCTATGATAGACTAGCTGGAGTTACAGATCCAGAAACAAAACGTAAGATTATCGGTGAGGAATTCATCCGTGTATTCGAAGAGGAAGCAAAGAAAATCGGAACCGTTGATTTCTTAGCACAGGGAACCATTTACCCAGACGTTATTGAATCAGGTCTTGGTAAATCCGCAGTGATTAAGTCCCACCATAACGTAGGTGGTCTTCCAGAGCACGTTGATTTCAAGGAAATTGTAGAGCCACTTCGCCTTCTCTTCAAAGATGAGGTTCGTAAGGCTGGTTTAGAGCTTGGAATTCCAGAAAAATTAGTATTCCGTCAACCATTCCCAGGTCCAGGACTTGGTATCCGTATCATCGGTGAAGTTACTCCTGAGAGAATTAAGCTTGTTCAAGAAGCAGACGCTATCTACCGTGAGGAGATTGCCAATGCAGGTCTTGACCGCACCATCGGACAATACTTCGCAGCATTAACTAACATGCAGTCAGTTGGATGTATGGGTGATGAGAGAACTTACGATTACGCAATTGCACTTCGTGCAGTTACAACAACTGACTTCATGACCGCAGAGTTTGCTGAACTTCCTTGGGATTTACTTGGCAAGGTTTCAAGTCGTATTGTGAATGAAGTTAAGGGTGTTAATAGAGTACTTTATGATTGTACGGGGAAACCACCGGCAACGATTGAGTTTGAATAGATAGCAATAACCCTGTAAATCTTTTAAATAGTGGACTTACAGGGTTTTATTTTTCTTTGTGGCTCTTGGCTCTGATTGTAATTTTTGAAGAGCATCTACAACCTGATTTTGCTTATTAGGGTATAGATGCGAGTAGGTGTTCAATGTAGTTCCTATTTTCTCGTGACCTAGACGTTCTGCTATGATTAGTGGAGTGAAGCCAAGTTCTATTAATAGTGATGCATGACTATACCTAAGGTCGTGAAGTCTAATTCTTTTTACCCCGGATTTCTTGCAACTCCATTTCATGGTGAAGAAAATACTTTGTAAAATAGAATATTCGGTCTCTCGGCTTAAGGTCATATAGCTTGCTAGTGTAGGTCGAAGGTAGGGTGCTTTTTTATTGAATTACCTCAGATCATGCAATAATATGGAAATACAATAATTTAAGTGCGAGGAGTTAGATGGAAATTACCGAGATCAAAATTAAAGATATGCAAGAAGCTGTTAAGAAGTTTATGGAGCAAGGAATTCTTTATAAAGAGGAAAACGGTATAAAGACTTTGGATGCGGATAGGTACAAAGAAGTTTATGGTCTGGATCTAGATGTTTAAAGTATCCATATCACTGTGGAATTTCCGCATAGTCAATGGTGGATAAGACATTCGCCAATATATAGTAGGTGTCTTTTTATGTTGACATATTTTGAAATATGGATTATTATGGTAGGTAATGTTATAAGGATAAAAATATAAATACGATTTGAGGTAGAAGCATATGAATTATACTTCTAAGTGTGTAAAGATTTTATACATATTTTTACTTATTGTGTCTATCTGTTTAATATTTAATATCTGGTTAGGTTTTATAAATGCTGATAACACAACTGCAATTGGGGTATACACAGGATCAATTACAGCATCCATCCTGTGCCTAAAGAGTTTAAAAGGTAGGAAAATAACTAATTTTTTCATTATTATTTCGTTCCTATCCGCTTTACTGATTGTATTTCTCTCATTTGATACAAATCTTAATTGGGAGCCTTGGATATTAAAGGCTCTGAAAAGTGTGGGATATGGCATAACGATAGGATCTATTTTAGTAAAGATGAAGCCAAAAAGTACATCTTAATCAAAGCGTGAAAGTTGAAGGAGAAAAATTCCCGCATTCATGGAGAAAATCTTATTATAGTATAGTTATAAAGGAGACTATATTGAGGATACAATTTTTATTCGAAAAGATAGGCTCTATGTCAAGCTTCTGTCAAGTAGACAGGGTAAATATCTAAAATGAAGTGCTGAAAAACGGTCACACATGTTTGTGTGATCGTTTTTCTATGCACACCATTTCTCTTTATATTTCTCAATTCGTTTGTTTTCAGGAATAGGATATTTCTTCGGCCACTCGGAAGATAGCGCTCCATTTCTTACTTCCAACGGTGTTTTGCAATGTATCTATCTTGAAGACGCTCTTCCCTATAAAACCTTATATAATCGTTTATTGCATATTTCAATGATGCTTCATCCATGATTTCTTACATTTGGTACATCTCTGTTTTTATGATACCCCAAAAGCCTTCTGTAGGACCATTATCAATACAGTGACCAACTCTGGACATTGATTGTTCCACTCCCTGAACTTTTAGTTTCTTTTGGAATACTTTACTTGTATATTGAAAGCCTCTGTCACTATGAAAAATAGGTTTTGCATAGGGGTTTGAAGAGATTGCTTTATCAAATGTTTTAAATACTAAATTATTATCATTCCTGCAGATGATTACATACGAAACAGGATACCTGTCATATAGATCAATTATTGCACTTAAATACAACTTCTTTTTCTCACCGGGAACTTTGAATTCGGTTACATCTGTTGTCCACTTTTCATTTGGAGCTGTTGCATAGAAATCTCTATTAAGCTTATTCTCAGATGTTGTTTCAGGTGTAGATAAATTATATTTCTTCTTTTTCTTTCTGATGACTGAATGAATGCTCAGCTTCTTCATAATCCTATGTACTCTGTTTTTGTTATAGTTGGTATGATTGAAGTGATTAATCCATGAAGTCATTCTGCGATAGCCCAAGATATGGCTAAAGCGTTCATCGTATTCTTTGATAAGTTCTGTCAGCTTTATATTTTCTAATTCTTGTTCCGGAGTCTTACGATGTAACCATTTATAATAAGCAGCTCGAGATATTTCAAGCTGTTTACACATCCATTCGATGCTCCATTTCTTTGTTTCATGAAAATATCTAATAGATAAATATTTTGGTTCGTAGCGTAGTTTTCCAAGCCTCACATCCCTTCGAATTCTTTTTTTAACAATTCAACTACCACATCTTTTCTTCAAGCTAGCGTTTGAGCCTGAGATTTTCTCGACGCAAACGTTCTAAGTCATCTACCTCATTATCGGTTTTGTGACGACCACGTTTATCTGATAATCCTTCTTCTTCATTCGCATCGTACTTTTTCACCCAAGAATAGATTTGACTGTATGAAACATCATAGATGCTTGCAGATTCCTTATAGTCACGATTATGTTTAAGACAGTATTTAACGATTTCTTTGCGTTCTTCAATGGATGTTTTTCTTCTTATACAATACATATTCTAAAGAAACAGTAAGTTTGAAAGAGTCTCTTGCGATTGAAATGTATAAGGTTACGGGGGATACTCCAGCAATCGGAGATAGGAACGCCATCTGTGTGTATACTAAAAATTGGAATAAACAGTGGGTTTAAAACAAACATAACAGAAAACTTTACAAATACCAAAATTTGTACTATAATACATTCAAGCTAGTAATAATGCCGCTATTTTTTTGCCTTGGATCAGTTCAAAAATGACATAACAAAAAACTATGAAATTGACGTTTCATTGTCACTAATTCGTTAACTGTCTGGAAAAGCTCACGACATTTCAAACATGTTTATCATAGCATCTTGGTTTATAGATTCCAATTGTTATGAGGAATTTAAGGTATAGGGAAATTCACGTATTGAAGAATAGGAAGAATGTTAATATAACGTATAGACAGAACTTCAATTTATTTCGTGTAATGGTAAGAAGGTTCAGGATTCCAAGGAATTAGGAAATACCGTGAGAAAATGCTAGTAATTCCATTTTTCTCTTATTAAAATAGAAGGAGGACGTAAATGAGGTTAGATGAATTAGCAACAGTAAAGACTGGTCTGGTGACGGCAAGAAAACAAGCCAAAAAATCATCTGACACTATAGCAAAGTATAGGCAATTAAATCTTAGAGCAATTAACGCCAGAGGGTATATTGATGACACATATCTGGAAGATTTTCTAGCAACAGAACGATTAAAGGCAGAGTATTTAACACAACCTGGAGATTTGGTTGTTCGTCTTACGACACCATACACTGCCATATTGATTGATGATAAATGGACTGGACTTGTGATTCCATCCCACTTCGTGGCAATACGATCTAATGGGAAGATACTACTACCTGAGTATCTATATTGGTTGTTGAATACAGATAAAGTAAAAGCGGAATTACAACAAAATATTAGTAGCACCATGATAGGGACTATTAAGCCAATGTCGTATGCTAATCTGAATATAGAGGTTCTTTCTATAGCAGAACAGAAGAAGATCGCGGAGTTGAATCTTTTGGCAAGGAAAGAATTATACTTACTAGAACAGCTTATGGGACAGAAAGAAATATATTATAAAGAAGCGCTAAACAAAATACAGAAAGAAATGAGGAGAAAAAAACGTGAAGACAACTAAGAGCGATATTGAAAGTGTATTATGGAGAGCTTGTGATAGTTTTAGAGGGAAAATAGATAGTTCAAGATACAAGGATTACATTTTATCCATGCTTTTTGTGAAATATTTAAGTGATGTTTGTACAGAAACAAAAGAAAAATATAAAAATCAGTATGCGGGTGACGAGCAAAGAGTAAAGAGAGCTATGAGTAGAGAACCATTCGTTCTTGATGAAGATTCTACATTTGACTATTTGTATACTAACAGAAATGATTCTGAAATCGGACAGAAAATCAACATTGCCCTAAATAAAATTGAGGATCATAATGGTGGAAAATTAAGAAATGTATTTCGTGCCATTGATTTTAACTCGCAGGTAGATTTTGGAGAGAAGAAAGAAAAAAATGCAACATTGAAGAATTTACTAGATGACTTCCATACACTTGATTTAAGCCCGTCTGTATTAGAAAGCAACGACATTATTGGTGATGCGTATGAGTATATGATTGCAAATTTTGCTTCTGATGCTGGTAAGAAGGGAGGGGAGTTCTTTACACCTAGTCAAGTATCTAAGCTGGTTGCAACATTAGTAGAGCCAAAAGAGAATGATAGAATCTACGACCCAACTTGTGGAAGTGGTGGCTTATTATTAAAAGCATACCATCAAGCAAATACAAAGAAGGTAGCAATTTATGGTCAGGAAAAGAATATGCAAACGTGGGCTCTTTGTAGCATGAATATGTTCCTACATGGAATTGATGATGCAAAGATTTGGCAGGGAGATACTTTATCAAACCCACAGAATTTGGAGGATGATAAGCTGATGAAATATCAGGTAGTAGTTGCAAATCCTCCATTTAGCTTGGATAAATGGGATAGTGGATTCCTTCCTGACGCTACAGATGATAATAAGAAGCCAAAGATGTCAGCGGATCTGGATATTTACCATAGATTTGACTGGGGTGTACCACCTTCAAGTAAGGGAGATTATGCATTTGTTCTTCATATGCTAAACAGTTTAGATTCAGATAATGGAAGAATGGCAGTGGTATTACCTCATGGTGTATTGTTTAGAGGTGCATCAGAGGGAAAAATCAGAAAGCAGATTGTGGAATTCAATTTGTTGGATGCAGTTATAGGATTACCCGCAAACTTGTTTTATGGTACATCTATTCCCGCTTGTGTTTTAGTATTTAAGAAAAAGCGTAATCGTAAAGATGTATTATTTATCGATGCAAGCGGTGATGGCAATTTTGAAAAAGGAAAGAATCAAAATATCTTAAGAGATTCGGATATTAAAACAATTGTCTCCGCTTATAAAGCATATGAAACAGTTGAAAAGTATTCTTATGTGGCTTCCTTTGACGAGATAAAGGAAAATGAATATAATTTAAATATTCCTCGATATGTAGATACATTTGAAGAAGAGGAAATGATAGACATTGATGATGTTCGAATTAATATAGCCAATATTGAAAAGGAATTGAAAGAAGTTCAGGCGCAGATGGATACTTACCTAAAGGTGTTGGGACTATGAGTGACATTATAAATTATAGTAATTAGACCTTTGAATCCATTAAACATATTAACAAAAGAGATCCATGGAAGAAAAGGCTTGAAGAAAAATCGACAGATTCTGGATCATATGGGAAGCACTGAGCTTGCATCGGATCTTTTTAGCGCCACGCAGACAGATGAAAAGCTCCGCATAGAAAATATACAAGGTAAAAGGCAGTAGGTGATGTTCATTATGAGTTTGGTAAAGAGTAAGGCAGATAATTTTGAACTTGGTGGAACAATGACAGAAAACTT
>NZ_DAMADT010000001.1:253926-328704 GCF_031997925.1 Lachnoclostridium sp.
GTATCAAACAGATAGAAAAAGAAGAGGCTACAAGACTAGAACATACACAGAATGGTGGTGAAGATATTGAGAGAAGATATCAAAGAACGTATTGAAATGATAAAAAGAGGAGAGGTGCCAGTAGGGTATAAGCAGACAAAACTTGGAATAATTCCTGAAGATTGGGCTATAAAGCAGATTGAAGACTGTCTGGAGCGTGTAGATAATCCTGTTAATGTTGAGTCAGACGAAGAATATTGTCAAATAGGAATTCGATCCCATGGAAAAGGTCTATTTTATAAAGAAGCTGTAAAAGGAAAGGATTTGGGCAATAAAAAAGTTTTCTGGATTGAACCAGATTGCTTTATAGTAAATATAGTGTTTGCTTGGGAGCAAGCGGTTGGAAAAACCACTCAGTCTGAAGTAGGGATGATTGCTTCACATAGATTTCCAATGTATAAGCCAATAAAAAATAGGGTGCTAATTGATTACCTTGTTCAATATTTTTTAACCCAAAAAGGAAAGGATGTTATGGAATATGCATCTCCAGGTGGTGCGGGGAGAAATAGAACATTAGGACAGAACAGATTTATGAAAAGTTATATTGTTTGTCCGAGCTGCAGCGAACAAGGTAAAATAGCTGAAATCATGAAACAGTGCAATGAATTAATCGTATTATATGAAAATCTTATTGAAGAAAAACGAAATCAAAAGAAATATTTAATGAAAAATTTGCTTACAGATAAGAAGTGTTTCACTGGTGGTAAATTTAATTGGAAAAAGGTTAAGCTTGGTAAATTGATATATGAGATAGATGAAAGAACAACTGAAAATGGTGAGTATCCTGTTTTAACATCTTCAAGAAAAGGTATTTATTATCAGTCAGATTATTTTAAAAAGCAGGTAGCTAGTGAGGATAATACAGGATATAAAATCATTAACAACGGAGAATTTACCTATAGAGCAATGAGTGATGATGGTAATTATACATTTAATATTCAAAATATCTGTGATAAAGGATTGGTAAGTCCGGCATATTCTGTGTTTTCAGTGGACGAAAAAGAGGCTGTTGCTGGATATGTATATTATATGATGAATGACAATTCGTTTAATAGATTTTTAAGAGTTTTACAACAAGGGGGGACAAGACAATCATTGAATTTTAGGAAGTTATGTGAAATTGAAATCATTCTTCCGAGCATTACTCAACAAAAAACTATAGCCCGAGTCCTTTCTGGCGCAGACAAGGAAATTGAACTACTAGAGGAACAATTAGAACAAATTAAACTAGGGAAAAAAGCCATGAGGGAGCTGCTCTTAACAGGAATTGTAAGAGTAAATGAATATTAGAGTGGAGGTGAGTGGATGGATAGCAATCTTTACTTAGAAGACAATATTAGCAAATATCCAGCAATTGAATTGTTAAAAGAACTAGATTATACATACATTTCTCCTGAGGAATGTATGTTACAGCGTGGAAGCAAATATCAGGTACTTCTTAAAGGAATTCTTCGGAATCAGTTGCGTAAGATAAATCGTTTTGAATTTGGTGGTGTGGAGCAGGAATTTTCTTCTGCCAATATTGAACGAGCTATGGATGATTTAGATGAGCCTTTATCGGATGGTTTGATTAAAACCAGTGAGAAAATATATGATGCACTTATGCTAGGAAAGAGTTATCAGGAAACAGTCGGTGGTGGAAAGGTTTTAAGTTTTGATTTGAAATATGTTGATTGGGATAATTTAGGAAACAATATATTTCATGTGACAGAAGAATACTCTGTGATCAGTAGTGATGGCGAGCATACAGCTCGCCCGGATATTGTTCTATTTGTAAATGGCATTCCTTTTACTGTAATTGAGTGTAAAGCACCGCATATTGATGTTGTGCAGGGAGTGGAGCAGATGATCCGGAACCAGCAGGAAGGTTATATTCCACAGCTATTCAAATTTGTGCAGATTGTTATGGCTACTAACAAAAATTTCGTAAAGTATGCTACTACTGGTACACCCAAGAAGTTCTGGAGTGTATGGAAAGAGGAGAATCAGGCTTTTTTAGATGGGGCTAAAAAGAAATATATTGTAGACAGAACTCCAACAGTGCAAGACGAAAATATTATCTCTCTTTTTACAAAAGAGAGATTAATGGAACTGACAAAGTACTTTGTGTTATTTGATGCTAATGTAAAGAAAGTATGCAGATATCAGCAATACTTTGCTATAAAGGAAATTATTAGAACCATTAATTCCTATGACACTCTTGGTAATCGCCAGAGCGGTGTTATTTGGCATACTCAGGGTTCAGGAAAATCATTGACAATGGTAATGTTGGCAAAATACATACTGTTGGAAATGGGAAAGTTGGAACCGAGGGTTGTTATAGTTACTGACCGTAAGGAGTTGGACAAGCAGATTGCCAAAACCTTCACTCATACCAGATGTAAACCGGCAAGAGCCTCAAGTGGAAAAAACTTGATTGATATTATTCATGAGGGAAAAGCAGATATTATCACAACGATTATTAATAAATTTAATACTGTTGAAAACAGCGGATTAAAAATGCCAGGCAGGGATATCTTTGTACTCGTGGATGAAAGCCACCGTTCAAATTATGGTGAATTAGCGACAAAAATGAGAGTAGTATTCCCAAATGCCTGCTATATCGGATTTACCGGAACACCGCTTATGAAAAATGAAAAGAATACTATGACGAAGTTTGGTAAGCTGATTCATAAGTATACAATTAAGAATGGTGTAGATGATAAGGCAATTGTACCTTTGATTTATGAAGGCAAATTTGTGGAACAGAAAGTGGATGAAGAGAATATTGACCTTTGGTTTGAACAAACTACAAAGAAGCTGAATAATAAGCAAAAGATCGATTTAAAGAAAAAGTGGAGTAGCATGAAGCACTTGGCTTCCACAGAAGCGCGAATCAAAAGAATTGCACTGGATGTGAATAATCATTTTATAGAAGGATATAAAGAAACTGGTTTTAATGCTATGCTTGCTACTAACCGAAAAAGAGATGCTGTTTCTTATTTAGCCTGCTTTGAACAGTTTGGAGACTTGAGGTGTGAGGTCTGTATATCCGCTCCTGATATGCGTGAAAGCGTGGATGATTTTTATGAGGGTACAGATGACAAAGTAATCGCTTACTGGAATAAGATGATGAAAGGATATGGAGATGCAGATACTTATGAGGATTCAATTAAGAACCGTTTCATTGACCGTGAGATTGATATTTTGATTGTATGTAGCAAATTTCTGACCGGTTTTGATGCTCCATTATGTCAAGTTCTTTATATTGATAAGGAACTAAAAGAACATGGACTCTTGCAAGCTATAGCTAGAACCAACCGTTTATATGATGGAAAAGATTATGGTTTGATTGTGGATTACAGGGGACTCATTCAGAAACTGGACGATGCCATGAATATGTATAGTGGCGCTGGATTGGAGAATTTTGAAGCAGGTGACCTAAAAGGTACAATTGTTGATATTCTAAGTGTTGTAGGAAAACTGCGCCAGTCATTTACAAGACTTGATGATTTATTTTTTCCTGTAATGAATAAGAAGGATACAGAGGGGATAGAAGTATTTCTGGCTGATGATAAGAAGCGTGAAGAATTTTACAATCTGCTTTGTGAGTTTGGCAAGAGTCTTTCTGTGGTATTAAATTCAGAAAAGGCATATGAAAATATGCCAAAGGATGAAAGAATCCACTATCATGAAGTCTTTACTTTTTATTCCAAGGTAAGACGTTCAGTAAAGATACGTTACAACGATGCAATTGATAATAGTGAATACGAACAGCAGATGCAGAATTTGTTGGATACGCATATGTCAGTTGTGGGATTAAAACGGATAACAGATCCAGTGGATATTCTGAATCAGTCTGATTTAGAAAAAGAATTGGAGGAGCTAGGAACCTTGCGTTCTAAGGCAGATGCTATACATTCTAAAATGACTAAAAGCATTAGCGAGAAATATGATGAGAATCCAGCATATTACGACAGCTTTTCTAAGAGAATAAAGGATACATTACAGCTGTACAAGGAAAAGATAATTACTGATGCTGAATATCTTACCAAAATGCGTTCTATTATGGCGGATTATGCAGCAGGTGTATCTGATGTGGAATATCCAGAAAAATTGAAGTACAATGTACATGCGCAGGCTTTTTATGGTGTCATTGGTGCAATATTAAATGATGAAATAGATAAACCAAGTAATGCTTATATGGTAGCAAATGGAATAAGTTACCAAGCAGGAACTAAACAAACCAAGCAGGATTTGATAGCTGATATTGCTATTGAAATAACGAATATTATAGAAAAGCACAGTATGGTCGATTGGTCAAATAACAAGACTGTCCATGATAGAATTGCTCAGGATATTGACGATCTGTTCTACATCTATGAGTGTACAGGGAAATTTAAGTTACCATTTGAAGTTATTGATAAGGTGATTGAAAATGTAAAGACTACAGCATTAAGGAGATTTAAAGGCTGATGATATTTAATTCAGAAATGAGAAGAGTTCCTTGCGAAAGTAAGGTATTAGAGTATCAGGTTACAAGGAAGGCAGTTAAAAACATTAATCTAAGAATAAAGCCTGATGGAAGAATTCTGATATCTGCTAACCAAATAGTACCGGTAGAGTTCATTGATGATTTTGTTCAAAACAAGCAAGAATACATTATCCGAGCCTTAAAGAAATACGAAGAAAATCGGAAATATGCAGCTTCCGTTCCAAGGCAATATGTCAGCGGAGAAAATTTTGACATATTGGGAAGGAGTATGCGATTGAAGGTAGTAGAAGAAAACTATGAAGTAGTTTGGACTGACGGTGTATTTATATTTCTTTCTGTTAAGAATAAGGATGATCTGAAGCGAAAAGAAAGGCTGGTAACAGACTGGCTAAAAAATCTTCAACTGGAGACATTTGAACAGATTTGCAAGGAAATCTACCAGATATTTAAAAAATATGATGTTCCATATCCACAATTGAAAATAAGATATATGACATCTCGCTGGGGTTCTTGTCAACCTAAAAGAGGTGTTATAACTCTTAATAGCAAGCTGATAGAAGCACCAAGAAACTGTATCGAATACGTTGTGCTGCATGAATTCGTACATTTCATACATCAGAACCATTCCAGAAAATTTTATGAGTTTGTGGCAATGCTAATGCCAGATTGGAAAGAACGGAAGATGGAGTTGGAGAAGAGAACGTAGAAAGAAAATGGAAAAAGAAAAAAGTATGAATTTTCAATACCCTGACCGAAGAACTGAAATTTGCGGCAATATTGGATATGAAATTTTGTGAAGATCGTTTTATGTCGAATATATTACATATCTAAGATATAGAAAATATAACGATGTATTAAAAAACTCTCAGATAGGTGGACCTGTTTTTCTGACAAAGAACGGCAGAGAACGATTTGTGGTTATGGATATCGAGGACTATGAGCATGAGAAAGTAGAGAAAAAACTACTGTTGAGATTGCAGGGAGCGCGAGAAGCTGTAAAGGACGGAAATGGTTGATTATCCTAGATGAATGAAAGTAACCGTAGGAGAATAAGTCATTATGAAACTACGGATTAACTCATTGGCTGCGGTGGACTTGAAAAACATTAATGAATATCTATGTCCAATTTAAGAATATATAGCAGCGCCCAAGCACAGTTACTGTATTGGCTACACGGGTCAGTCTTGAGACGGATTATATGTTGTCACACTAATTATGTAGTGCTATATAAAGTGGGAAAAGGATGTATTTAGATTTAATGGTTGGTGCATAGGTTTCAAGATATTATGAGTATATTTAATTGATTGACTAAAGGGGAAGGAATGAAAAAATTTATGGATAAGTGGAAAATATTTAGACAAAAGAATATTATTGTTTCGTTAGTAGTGGTGGTTGCTGGCTTAATTTGCTTAAGTATTTCAAATGATTATGTTCAAAGCATAGGTTCTATACTTTTAATTTCAGGAATATATTCCATTATCGAATCATATTATTTGAAAAAATCTATGATAGATGTGGTAATAGAAAAGGTAAAGCTTGATAATAGTATAAATGAGACTGGCTTGTTAGAAGTGGGGGCTAATTTAGGTGATATACATTATCAAGATTATTTTAAATCTGCAAATGCAAACATAGATATCTTACATGTATATGCGAGAACGTGGACTAATACCAACTATGATTTTATCAAAGAAGTGGTTGTACATAAAAAATGCAAGTTAAGGGTTGTCTTGTTAAATCCAGATTCACCATTTATTCCTGCTTTGGAGAAACATTATGAATACTCCGTAGGAGATTTGGCGAAGTACATCAATGAAGTGACACAGCAATGGAAAAGTCTTGCTAAAATAGTTGAAGAAAAGCATAAATTTTATACAGATAAGGCATATAGAAGAGCACATAGAATTTCATATAAAACAAAAGAGTATGGAAGTGTTGAGTTATATTATCATAATGGTCAACCTGCTAATTCATTATATCGGATTGATGATAATCTGATTACGGTAAGTACAAAAACTTCAAAAGATAGAAGTGTTCATATTCCTTATATGATATATAAAAAGAATAATAATGCTACTAGTATGTATGATATGTACTTATCTGAAATGGACAAGGTAATCGAGGAAGCTAAGAAAGTTAATTTATTAGGTGAAAATGAGGAACAAGTATGATGATGAATGTAAATAAGGTTGGAGAAGATTTATCAATAGAAGAATATGAAATGATATATAAAGATGGCAGTGTCGCAATAGATACTGAAACGACGGGCCTTAATTTTAAAAAGGATGAATTATGTACCATACAATTATATTCGAAGAATTGTATGGTATTAATTAGATATGATAGTACAACTAAATATACTAACTTGATTAAAATTTTGGAAGACTTAAAAGTTAAAAAAATCTTTCATAATGCTGTATTTGATGTTTCCTTTTTAATGAAAAATTTAGAAATTAATCTTATTAACAATATTATATGTACAAGAATTAGTTCTAAATTAGTTAATGGATTAAAACATAACAATTCGTTAAAATCGTTGTTAGAGGAATATTTAAATATTGATATTAGTAAGGAGTTTCAAATATCTAATTGGAGTGTAGAAACTTTATCTCAAGGTCAAATAGATTATGCGATGAACGATGTACGATATTTAAATGAATTATGGGAAAAATTGAAATGCAAATTAGAACAAGAACAATTGTTGTCTATGGCACAGAAGATTTTTGATTTTGTTCCTATATATGTTTTACTTCAAATGAAAGATATAGATAATATTTTTATTTATTAACAACAATTAATAGTGCGCTTGTGGCATTTATTTGAAATGAAAAATCTGATGAACCGTTTTGAATGTAAAGTTGATGAATAATATAACACTGAAATACAACCATTTTTACAGTGTTAAGGAAAATAGTGCTGAATTGAATAAAAATTTTGGGCCCGCAAAATCCTATATATAAAGGTTTACGGGCTTTCTTTATGTTATTTGTGATTTATTGAATATAATTATATATTCGATGCCTCCACCATAATACAGTAAGTCGTCCGAAAATGGCTTTTGTTTGAGATTGTAAATATCGGAATATTTAAAAATAATTTCGATATGATTTTTTTAAATTAAATCTTCAACAGCTTTTGAGATATACTTTGACGATCGCTTACTGAAGGCAGTATTACGAGTAAACAATTATGGAGTATTTTGTATTTCTTTAAACGCTGGCGGAACAGGGCTTAACTAACTGCCTAAATATGGTAATTCATTTTGACCATTGGTGAAATGTTGCGGTTCAGAATCAAGCTATCGACAGAGTACATAGCTCGGGTTAAAAAACGTGGTAAATGTTTACAAATTAATTACCAAGGGCACCAAAGAAAATATTATGAAAATTTAAGGGAAGTTAAAGGAATTGGGGATCAAGTTTTAAGTGAGTAGGGATGAATATAGGAAGCTAACGAGAAAAGAAATTACTGGATTAAATAAAATATATTTAAGATCAGTAAAATCATGTAATTTTCGGAAACTTTAAAAATTCACAATTTAATCACACCTCTTGGGGACACTATTTATAAATCAGTGCACTTGTTGTTTTTTTGGAAAGAGAGGATGCAAAATGAACAAAGCTAAGTTAAGTAGTTTTGCTATTGCCGGAGCGATTGGACTTGCAAGTCTTAGCCCGATTACAACCGTAGCAGCTGAAACAAAAATGGAATCAACAACACAAACAGAAATTAAGACTGACTGTAAAGACTGTAAAGATAAAAAAGCTGAATATGATAAGAAAATGAAAGCAGCAAGAGAAAAATGGAATTCCTTAAGTCAAACGCAAAAGGATGAAGTGTATGCCTTACTGGAAAATAATATGAAAGAGAACAACAAAGTTCTCGATAAATTGGTAGAGCTTAAAGTGCTTGAACAATCTGATGTTGATATTATTAAAGCGAATCAAGCAACAAAGTATCAAAAGATGAAGGAAAGAGGAGAATTTCCTCTGCTAAGAGGTAAGGGTATGGACAAGAATCATACACGTTAGATTTTAGTATCTGTAAATGTAGAAGAGTCAACAATAAGTGTACTGATTTTTTATTGACAGAACTACTAATAAAAGTTGCGATTGGATATGGTATATACATTGTACACTGTAAAAATCGTCTATTAACAGTGAAAAAATCAAAACTTGATGTGAGGAAGTAATTGTATAAAAAATAGTATCGGTGTAGGAACGGCAGGAATCAAATTTTGGGGTTCCTGCTTTTTTTAAAAATAGAAAAGCATTAGAAGCGTTAAGAAAATAGAAAAGAAAGTTAAATGCTGTAACTCTTGCAAATGAAAATAAAATAATTTTGTTATATTCAACTGTTTACATACATTAAGTTATATTGATTAAGCATAGCAATCTATAGGAATAATAAATAATAATAACCTAAAATAACGTTGATAATATTCCGATAAACTGCTATAGTATGTAGGAAAGAAGGTGAGATGAATGGAATATATGTCAGTGAAAGAGGCATCCTTAAAATGGCATATCAGTGATCGAAGAATTCGTGTATTATGTTCGGAGAGAAAGATTTTTGGTATAATAAAAGAAGGTAAAAATTATAGAATACCTGTAGATGCTCTCAAACCAGTGGATGGAAGAACATTAAGAGGGAAAGATATCCCACGGGAATACAAGGAAATATTTGCACGGATTGATGCAAAGAAGGTAGAGTTACAAAAAAGAAGGGTACTTACTCAAGGGGAATTAGAACGATTTAGAGAAGAATTTTTAATTGAGTTTACCTATAATTCTAATGCTATTGAGGGCAATACCTTAACCTTACAGGAGACAGCATTGGTGCTGGAAGGTATCACTATTGACAGAAAACCATTAAAAGATCACCTTGAAGTAGTAGGTCATAAAGAAGCTTTTCTATATGTGATGGATATGGTTTCAAAACAAGTTCCAATATCAGAAAAGGTAATAAAAGAAATTCATTCATTAATCTTAGTGGATAGACCTCATGATCGAGGTGTATATCGCCAGATACCAGTAAGAATTATGGGTTCAACACAGATACCGGCACAGCCATTTTTAGTTCCGATACAGATGGAAGAATTAATGATGAGACTCAATAAGATGCATTTGATTGAACGACTGGCAAGATTTCATATGGAGTTTGAACGAATCCATCCATTTATAGATGGAAATGGCCGTACGGGAAGATTATTAATGAACTTAGAATTGATGCAGCAGGGTTTTCCGCCGATCAATGTGAAATTTACTGATAGAAAACGATATTATGAATGTTTTGCTGATTATCATGAACATAATAATGCGAGTAAAATGATTATTATGCTTGCTGATTATATGGAAGAGGAACTAGATGGATATTTAACAATTTTAAGGTAGAAGTGTTTGATTAGATATATTTAATTTATAAACTTGTAGACGTGATATGTAAGTATGAACTCTATTAAAAGAAGAGGAGAAATTATGGCAGATAAGAATACAAACAAAAACGAGAAAGCCCTCACAGGACAACCCGCGGAGAATCAAGAAAAAACTCACAAACGACGGGAACGATACAAAGGAACTCATCCAAGAACCTTTAAAGAAAAATACAAAGAAAGACAACCTGAAAAATACTCGGATACCATTGAAAAAGTAATTCAGAAGGGAAGTACGCCTGCTGGTATGCACATCTCTATCTGTGTAAATGAAATCCTAGAGTTTCTGCAAATTAAACCTGGACAAAAAGGGTTAGATGCAACCCTTGGTTATGGTGGTCATACGAGAGAAATGTTAAAATGTCTGGAATCCCAAGGGCATATGTATGCGCTTGATGTTGACCCGATAGAAATTGTGAAAACAAGAGAACGTCTAGAAAACCTAGGGTTTGGTCCAGAGATTTTAACCATAAAACAACTCAATTTTGCTAACATAGATGAAGTTGTAGAAGAAGCAGGACTATTTGACTTTGTATTAGCGGATTTAGGAGTTTCTTCGATGCAGATTGATAATCCAGACAGAGGATTTTCCTTTAAGACAGACGGGCCATTGGATTTGCGATTGAACCCTGAGAAAGGTATCTCTGCGGCAGAACGTTTGAAGAGAATCTCACTAACGGAGTTACAGGGAATGTTGATTGAGAATTCCGATGAACCTTATGCAGAAGAAATCTCAAGAGCGATTGTAAATGAAATCAAAAGAGGAAATGAGATTGATACGACGACGAAACTTCGTGTCCTTATTAGTAAGGTACTTGTATTTATACCGGAAAGTGAACGAAGGGAAGCCATTAAGAAGTCTTGTCAAAGAACCTTTCAAGCATTACGAATTGATGTAAATAACGAATATGAAGTGTTATATAGCTTCCTCGAGAAACTCCCGAATGTACTTGCGAAAGGTGGACGAGTTGCAATCTTAACCTTTCACTCTGGAGAGGATAGACTTGTGAAGAAGTCCTTTAAGAATTTAGAACGAGAAGGCATTTACGATGAGGTTTCTGATGAGGTAATTCGTCCATCTGCAGAAGAATGCAATAGAAACCCACGTGCCCGTTCCACGAAGATGAGATGGGCTATTAGAGCATAATTCACCATTGGTTACTTCGTATACTCTACCTATGGCCGGTTGAAATGAGCGTTTGTTTGACGATAATAGTTACAACAGATACAAACATATGATATCATGATTTTATTACGAGTTAAAATGTCAGCTAAAAACCTCGGAGATACCGCATTATTATGGTTCTCCGAGATTTCTTTATACAATATCACATACTGTGAATACTTTTTTCAATAGCTTACGATTTTAATATACAGACCTAAGCAATTAAAACTAACATGATTAATAAGCTTTCTGTATTCTGTATAGCTACCACCACTTATTCACCTTTATAAATCACTTAAAATACTCCTTAAGCGCACTCCCAATAAACACAGAAGCCCCTTCTCCATACAAGCTATCATTCGCTTTGATAATGTTCTCATCATGAAGATGCCCCTCAATGGCCAAATCCCAAAAATTCTCACCCATATCAAATCCCTTATTAACTTCATGACTCAATAAAACCATTTCTTTTACCAATTCCTGAACCTCTTTAGATGCAACATCCAGTGTTAAGTCTTTCGTAAGCTTTTTATTTATCTCTTTTGACTTAGCGAGATAATCATTTTTATCATCTTTTAAACTCTGCAGTTTTTCCATTGTTTCAGGGAAGTTTTCTAGATTAGCTTTCATGGCTTCTATATATTTTTCAATGCTCCCATACTGTTGTATTGCCATTTTGGCAATCTCACTTTCTTTGTCTTTAAAATTCTCTAACATCGAGTCAAAAGCTTCTATACTACCCCAGTGTTTTACTACTTCATCTGTGTGATCTGATTTAAACTGATGTAGTGCTTGAAAATAGTCACTCATATCGAATTCCTCAAAACTCATACATTGTTCTCCTTTTTCTAACTTTTCCAATAGAGTTAGTAACCGGTCAAGTCTATCTCTCTTGGCACGAATTAATTCCTTTTGCTTCTTATAAGCAGTAAATTTATCATATTGTGGATTATCCATGATCTGCTTGATGTCCTTTAATGGAAAGTCCAGTTCTTTAAAAAATAGAATCTGTTGCAGAGTTTCAAGTGACATATCATCATATAGTCTGTAACCAGCGTCTGTAACAACGCTTGGTTTAAATAAATCAATTTCATCGTAATACTGCAAGGTTCTTACGCTGATTCCAGTTAATTCAGCTACTTGTTTTACTGTTTTCATAATTTATCACTCCTAACTCTGTAATAAGATAATGTAAGAAATATTTGCCGGCAGTTTCTCATTTCTGGATTATCTTTAAGAACATAGTACTCTATCACGGAACGTGAGAGTCAATAGTCTTTTATAAAACTTTTTATAAAACTCGAGTAAAATGTAAAGGTAAATTCTTGATTACGCTGCTAAGTTTGTGATTGACGATTTAGTTTTCCACTGAAATAATAAATCTGGTTTTTCACATATCGATCAATAAGAACTGTCATTAAAAATAGTTATGTGTTATGATAGGGTGAACTATTGCTTCATTCTATCACCCTATATTGACAGCCATACGAGATTTCATTATTCTATTATATATGAAATAAAGAGCGATAGTAATAGGTATATTAATAGGTGTAACAATGATATAATAGAATCGTATAAAATGAGAGATACATAGAATCTTCATAAGTAAGAAGTTTAAAGGAATGGTCAGCATGCAAAAGCAGAAACAGATTTCAGAATCATTACAATTAGGGATAATATTAGCACTTTCGGGTGGATTTATGGATGCATACTCTTATGTATGCCGTGGAAAGGTCTTTGCAAATGCTCAGACTGGTAATATTTTATTATGTGGTGTTAATCTTTCAGAAGGAAATTGGCAGCTTGCACTGAAGTATTTTTGCCCAGTCATAGCGTTTGCACTAGGACTAATACTTGCCAATGTGGTACAGTTTCATCTAAAAGATAAAAAAGTTATTCATTGGAGGCAAATTACAATTCTTTTTGAGGCTGCAGTATTGTTTCTTGTCGGCTTTATGCCTCAGAGTGTAAACCTATTGGCGAATAGCATTACTTCATTTGCTTGTGCAATCCAGCTAGAAAGTTTCCGAAAGATTAATGGAAATGGGATTGCTACAACTATGTGTATTGGAAATCTACGTTCTGCAACGCAATCCATTTGTGAATTTCTATATACGAAAGAGAAGAAAGCGGCGATCAGAGGAGTATTGTATTTTACAATTATAGGATTCTTTGTAGTAGGAGCTATTCTTGGGAATGTAAGTGTTAAGTTACTACAAGAAAAGGCTATTATTATCAGTTCTTTGTTCTTATTAGTTGGTTTTATCATGATGTTTTTTAGTGGGGAAGAAGAAAAAGTAATAGATTGAAATCATTGAGTGACAGTATCAAAACACCTATTAATAGTTAAGAAAGTAGAGAATATTAGGTTAATATATTCTTATATAGAAAGCTCATCAAAAAAAATATGACGAAAACAGTCACTTTTTTTGATGAGCTATATTAGTGCACTGGGTTTCAAGATAATGATTTATATAACTTACACAGTAGTAGTTTCTAAACCTTACAAGTTACACACTACAAAGAAATATTCTATCAAGAGTACCATGTTGTATACCCATTTGAATTCTTGCTGCATAATCTTTCGCTGCCTTAGCAAAATAAATCTGTGCGATATCATCCTCCAGTGGTAAAACTATCGTTTGAATCAACAGCTTTATTTTCTGTTCCATAGCACGAGCATCATCCCCTTCAAAATAAGCTTTTATCAAATCACAGTCGCTATATTTTAAAAGCAGAGTTTTTAATGGTTTTTTAGCAATGCAGCGACCTACTGCATTAAGTAAAACAGGGTAAGATAGGTTATCAAAATAAAGGGTTTGATAATCAGGTAAAATGTTTACTAATAGATTTCTAATTGAAAATCGATCAAAACAATGTAAGAAGTGTTGTTCTATGCGAATACCTTTTAGGTATGCTGAAATTAAATCAATTCCACAAAGATTAGGAAAATCTATGATCAGTGGATAGTCTAAGGTAAGTATATGGTCTTGGGGTTGAAATCTGGCGTCATAGCGAGTGAAGAAAGCAGGCATCCCCTTTAAAATAGTATCAATGTAATTCACGCAACCGTAATCTTCAAAATTTTCTATGATACTATCATGGAGATTTTTTGCTTCTTTCGTCTTTTCTATCACGAGAGTTAACCCTCGTTCATATAACAATGTAAGGTTTGGTTGATTTTCATCTACTAATGAATAATCGTTTTCAGCTTCAGCTTCATTCAAGCAATAAATAACAGCTTCCATAAGCATTCTGGCTGTCTCATACGTAACAGAGCTACTTTCTTTTGAAGTATATTTCTCGGTTAGCTTCGCCACAACTGGAAGCAAATCTTCTATTTTATATTCCATGTTAACTCCGTTTCTTCGCGAAAATTTACGCATATCAAATTTAACTAAGGATTGAAAGGTACAAACTTATGAAATACAAGCTAGAGTATCTGTACTCTGTCTTTTCGTTAGAGCATATTTCTACCTACCCTATTCTTTCATAACCATTACACATCGAAAGTTTGTACTGAGAAGAATATGTTACAAATCCATTCATAAAAGGGAAGAAAGGTTTTTTATTACATGATTACCTCCAGCACAACTCCCTTAATACTTCGAGATAGAGGTCCTTATCCCATCTTGCTTCTTCTGAAAAATGCTCGTACTCATGAGAGCCACCAGTCTTTTTATAACCTTCATATCCAGCTCGTATGGCGGTACAAAATCTCTCAAGGCAGGTACCGGAGAGATAATCAATATCACCAAAGCATACGGATTCAAACTGTTCTTTCATAAATGTAATTAATTCGTCGTCGGTCAATTTATCTTCGGATTCATTTTTAAATTCATAGAATATATCCTGAAGCTCTTCTAAGAGTTCTAGATAGTTATCTTGGCTAATGTACTGTGAATCACAAAATGCGAAGATTAGTTTGTCTAAGATACTATTATTAAATTCCACTCGTTTGTGTTTTCTAAGGCTATCATTTCTACATACCATTAATTCTTCCGCTTCCTCATTCGTTAAAATTAGTCCAAATTGCTCCGTTTTATCATTGCAGGATATAAGCGTTGACAGTTCGTTTTGCTTATTTTGTAATAGAATTAATTCAAAAACATTACTATCCATAGAACACTCCTTTCGATTGTAGTAGCTCATTATACGGCGACTGTAAAATCATTACAAGTCTTGTAAAAAAAGTGTTTTTGTGGTATGATATAGGTAGTAAGAGAGGTAGAATAAAAGTTCTATCTCTCTTTTTATTTAAAAAAATATGGAGGTTGAGGACCAACTGCGGCTGTACGTGATGAGGGAACTAGCTACTAGCTATCACTAAATGCCGGTATCCGATGAAATTAAAGTTAATAATAAAGAAATCCATATATTTAAAGAAATACTATCCAAACATCATTATAGTTATACGGTAAAGTATGGACCACCGATGGCTGTTATCGTAACTTAGTTAAACTAGATGAGATGGAAAGTAGGATTCTTAGCACTTGAATTGGCTACGAAGTTATAAATAAACTTGGACATGTGAGGAACGTGGCAAAAAGAGCATACTAGTTAGTGAAAAGGTATATATATAGGATGAGAATTACAATTTATCTACGGTCTTTGATTTGCTGAAAAGATTTTTCAATGATTCATTCGCCAAAAAAAGGGGGTGTACTCCATCAAAGAAATTCCTTTGTGGACGAAAGAGTACGTAGAAGAGTTATTTATACGTCGTAATACAAAGGATAAGAAACAGTTAAAAAACAGTATACTTTATTTTCTTACATGCACAATATTAGGGATTGCCGTTGGATTAATTGCAAATAGGACTTTGCGTTCGGAAGTGAATTCGAAGTTTTGGTTCATCGCGATTCTTTTTATATGGTTGGATAGAATTTTATTAATTGTGATACACGAAGCAGGACATTTCGTTGGAGGAATCATAACCTCTTATCGTTTTCAATCGTTTCGTGTTTTTTCTTATTGCATTGTTAAAGAAGATAATAAATATAAGATTGAGAAACGGAAGATACCAGGTACAAGTGGACAATGTTTGATGAATCCCCCTCCTAATTGGACTTTGGATTCTCCGTCTTTTTTATATCATGCAGGTGGAGGAATAGCGACCCTTCTTGCGTCAATATTTGCTGTTTTACTTTTTAAACGAACTTCATCACCACTTCTTCAAAATATATTATTTGTTTTCTTTAGTTATGGGATGATTGTAACTATTCTTAATTTAGTTCCATTTCAACTACCAGGATCAAATAATGATGGTGCAAATATATTAGCTATAAGAAGAGATAACACAGCGAAGGAAGCTTTTTTTAAGCAATTGGAATGTAATGCATGGCTTTCTGAGGGAAGAAAATTAGAAGACATCAGCGAGGATTATCTGAAACTTAGTGAAACTGCGGTATGGTCTGAGCCACTAAATTATTATCTAGAATGGATATTGTATAGTAAGTATCTAAAGGAAAGAGAAATTGATAAAGCAGAAGAGTTGTTAGCGAGAATGGAAGAATCCTATCACAATATGCTACGAAGTAAAAAGATTAGAATTGATAGTGAACGGCTATATCTACTAATAATTTGTCAGGCTGACCCGGATTGCATAAAAACCTTTTATGAGAACGTGGCAGAAAAACTAAGGATGAATAAAATGTGTACACCCGTACTTCGTACATTAATTACTTATGAAAGATACTCAAAGAATAATGCATGTGTGCTTGCACAATATCAAAGGATGTTTTATCGTGCAATGGAATTCTCTGCTTGCAAGCAGGAAGCTGAAGTTGATTACATATTAACATTTCAGGAGAAAGAAACTAGTGATACGGAATACAAGGAGTAGTGATTATGAAACTCATGAACTAATACTTGCAAGGAATATAAATAGGAGTGCCACATTATAGCTAATTCATAGCTATGGAGCGGCACTCCTTTTTTATTATTCTACGGTAATCATCCCTTTTACTATATCAAGGGCTTTTATCTTCACCATTTCCTGAAGTTTATAATTCTTACCATAGATTTCTACCTGATTATCAAAGTCTTCTTTTGTTTGACCTTGAGTTTCTAAGTAAGCAATATAATCGTCTTCTGTTACGGTTACACCTTCTTTTTCAAGGATAGCCTGATAGATTAAAGCAGCTTTTACTTGTTTTTCTGCTGGCTCTATTAAGGACTTATCGTATTCCTTTTCAGACACGCCAGTATATTCTTCAAAGCTTTTATAAGCTGGTGTACCTAAATTTTCAATATAATATTGATTCATAGAGTTATAGTAGCTTTGTTCACTAAATTTCAGAAGGCTCTTAGATTGTTTCACATACTTTTCTGGATAACTTGTAACAGTAGTGTTATCTGCTAAATACTTCACGATATAATTAGTTAAGTTAGTAGCATAATTTGTATCTTTTAAGTATTTCTTGTAATCTTCAACATTCGATGCTTGCTCAGATAAATTTTCTTTTACAAAGGCATCTGTAAATTCAGGAACATCATAAATTCCATTAATTTTAACCTTAAACTCTGCATCTTTCCCAGCTAATTCTTCATTTTTATAATCACTTGGGAAGGTTACTTTTACAGTTACCTCATCACCAATCTTATGGCCGATTAACTGTTCTTCAAAACCCTCAACATAAGTTTTAGATCCGATTTTTAAATCAGTTCCTTCTTCGTTTGTATTGCCACCTTCAAATTCTTTGCCGTCAACAGTACCAACATAGTCTATGTTAACAATGTTACCATTTGCAATAGCAGCATCTGTTTCTTTATTTAATGTCTTTTTCGCTTCTACTGCTTTCTCAATATCTTTCGCAACAGATTCATCACTGTATTCTATTTCAGATAATGGAGCTTTGATTGTTTTATAATCCACTAGAGTAAGTAAAGAGGATGCATCCACCCCATCGATAAACCCTTTGTCATTTAATTGTGCACTGAAATTGCTGTTAGGTGTAACTCTCGTTGCTTTGCGATGAATACTATATCCAATATAGGATACTAGACCAACACACAACACAGCGACAACGCAGATTGATACAATCTTTGAAATTATAGCATTTCGCTTCATTTGTTCAATTTCTTTTTTTCGAGCTATTTTTCGTTCCTTGCTCATACTCATTACGGGTTCTTTTTCTTTTTCCATGTTATCCTCCCTTTATGCTTCCCTTCATACGCGCGACTCCCCTTATGGTTTTTTTAGAATCGGGACAAGGTATGAAATACTTGTACTTGTAATTATACCAAATATTTATGTATGATGTGTGAATTTTTTATAACAAATTTTATAAGATTGTCTCGAAATATAGAAAATATGTAATTTCTTCGGGTAAATCTGGTATTTAGTTTGACACTCACATACTTTAAAAATATGATTTATGAAAAAATATTTTGGATATAAAATACAAAAAGTAACAAAAATTATAAAAATAAAATTAATTTATGACATGGACACCCAATATATGTAAAAATATCTTAAATTATTAAAATTATGGTAAAATATTAATGAAATATTTGTTATTTTGTGTTATATTAAAAGTTATATTAAATCAATTAGAGAAAGGATTTTATATGAAACGAAAGATGCTGGAGAAATTAAGTCACATGAGCTTGGCAAAAAAGATATCTTTTCTGATTGCTAACCTTTTGGCAGTCGTGTTTATTTTGTTTATCGTGGTATCCTCATTGATTTCTGGTCTGTCGATTGAAAAATCGGTACGAGGTGAAGTTTCTGTATTATCAGAAAAAAATGCATTAAAAGTTCAAGGGATATTTGATGATGCAAGCAGCGTTGCAGACATTATTTTAACCTATGTGGAAAAACAGTATATTAAAAGTTTAGCATTATCGGATATTGATAAGTTGCCACTTTATCAGGGGCAGGTATATGATAATAAGTTGTCAAAGATGGATTATGAGACAGAGAAATTTCAAAAAGTTCAATCATTAATTATCCGACCATTACTGGTGTTGGAGTTATGTTTGAACCATATGAATTTGATTCTAAAATTAAAAGTTATAGTCTTTACATAAAACAAGGATATCTGGAAGCAAAACCAGGGACATATGGTGATTATGAGAAATACTCTATTCAACCTTATTTTACCGAAGCACATACCAACTTAAAACCTGTTTTTACCGATCCCCAGGATTATAATGGAGTTACTTTTATATCTGCAACCTATCCAATTGTAATAGAGGGTGATTTTAAAGGGGTTATCGTAGTTGATATTGATATTACTAATTTTGAACAGTTAAAAATTCAAAATGATAATTTTAGTAGCATGTATACTACCATCTATAATCCGCATGGCTTAATAATTTACGATAGTGAGTCTCAAGTAAATACCGGGGATGATTTAGCAAATTACTTGGCAAGTGAAAAAGACCATAATAAGATGTTACAAAAATTTGAAGGTGAAGAAGCATTTACGATACAAACAAAACAAAAAAATGGCGGAAGCGAAATTCGATTTTTGTATCCAATCCAAGCAGGAAGTGAATGTTGGTGGGCACAGACATCGATAAGTATAATGGATATGTATAAGAGTGTTATAGGGACTGTAATTATACTGACTGTATTTACTTTAGCAGGGCTTCTTGTCATTACTTTATTGGTATCAAGATCGATGAAAAAGAGACTGGCACCGATTCAAGGTATTGTTGATGCTGCTGAAAAAATAGCACAAGGTGAATTTGATATTATAGTAGAGTCTAAGGATGATGATGAGATTGGAAAGCTTGCTAAATCATTTACAATGACAGCAAATACACTAAACCTAATTATTGATGATATCAATTATTTGCTTAATGAAATGGCAAAAGGGAATTTTGTAATTGAATCCTCTTGTAAAGAGAATTATGTAGGTGGATTTCAACCAATCCTAAAATCAGTGGGTCATATTAGTCGCCAATTAAGTAATACATTACATGAAATTAACGAGGCAGCCGATCAAGTGGCATCAGCTTCTGGTGCAATGGCGGATGGTTCTAGTTCTTTAGCCGAAGGATGTACAGACCAAGCAAGTTCCGTAGAAGAATTGGTTGCTACAATAACAAGTTTGGAAAATGATATTGAAGAGAATACAAATAATGCACTAGAGGCTAGTAAGAAGATGCAGAGAATTGGCGAAACAGCACAGGAAAGCGGAGTCAAGATGAATGAGTTGACACTCGCAATGGAGAAAATAAGCCAAAGCTCTGGTCAGATTGCTGAGATTATTGCTACGATTGAAGGAATTGCAGAGCAAACAAATCTATTATCTTTAAATGCAGCAATCGAAGCAGCAAGAGCAGGGGAAGCTGGTAGAGGATTTACGGTAGTAGCAGAGGAGATTCGAAAGTTAGCAAATCAAAGTGCGCTAGCAGTTCAATCAACAAGAGAATTAATAGAAGCAGCTCTCAGTGAGATAGAAAATGGAAATGCAATCACTAGTCAGACCCATGAATCATTACAACAGGTAGAAGTTGGGGTTATAGAGGCAATTTCATTAACAGAAAGTACCAAGGACGCATCTATTTCACAAGCCCAAGCTATGAAAGAGATAACTTCTGTCGTAGAACAGATATCTGTTGTTGTTCAGAATAATTCTGCTACAGCAGAAGAAAGCTCCGCAACAAGCGAGGAACTCTCAGCACAAGCACAAACATTGGCAGACTTGGTTGGTAAGTTTAAGCTTCGAAATGACTTGTAAAGTATTTGAAGTAAAATGAATTAAGAATATTTATTAATGAGATGTGGTAGTAAGTTTTATTACGCACATCAAAGGCAGGAATAAACGGATTACTATGAATTATCATAGAAATTACGTTTTCCTGCCTTTTTTGTTGATTCTCTCCGCGGGTTGTCCATTCACCCTATGGGTTCAAAGGCTAAGTGCCTTCACCCGGACAAAGTGTCTTTGGTTTAAGAAGAAAACAGAGAGACCTAGAGTGGTAACCCCACTTTGCGCTTAGGTTTTTGTTGCGAATTAAATAGGAATTATTCTATAATAGAGGAGACAAGGATTGTAAGTAAATGATAAATAAAATGCTATATGGGATTCGTTATTTTAGGAATTGGGGGGATTATATGAGAAATGTATTTTACTATAATACAATAATAGGGTAATTACGTATAGTGGAAGAAGATAATGTTATTGTTGGTGTATCAGGCTTTGATGGAAATAAATCAGAACAGAGAAAGGAAACTGAACAGAGAAAGGAAACCGAACTGATAAAAAGAACCTATCTGCAAATACTGGAGTATTTTGAAGGGAAGAGAACCACTTTTGATGTGCCAATCCGATTCGAGGGTACTAGCTTTCAAATGAAAGTTTGGGAAGAACTAAGGAAAATACCTTATGGAGAGACCAGAAGTTACGGTGAGATTGCAAAGCAGGTTGGTGTACCAAAAGGTGCACGTGCGGTAGGTGGTGCGAATCATAACAACCCAATTCTAATTATTGTACCTTGCCATCGTGTGATAGGCTCTAGCGGTGCATTAGTTGGTTTTGGAGCGGGTATCCCTGTGAAAGAGATGTTATTAAAGCTAGAAAATCAAGAAAAGTAACAATATGTTAACTAAAAGGAGCAAATCCTAGAAGTGCAGAAAGGAAGACACCAATGACAGAAGAGTTAGTAATCCGCATGGCAACGATTTTAGATGCTCCAAAGCTTCTAGAAATTTATGCACCTTATGTAAAAGAAACAGCGATAACATTTGAATATACCGTTCCAACAATCCAGGAATTTGAATCAAGAATAGCGAAAATCTTGACTCGTTATCCATATTTGGTAGCAGAAAAAGAGGGAGAGATACTAGGATATGCCTATGTGTCATCTTTTAAGGATCGAGCTGCATATGATTGGGCGGTAGAAACAACAATTTATATAAATCAAAATCAAAGAGGCAGTGGTGTCGGTAAAAAGTTATATTTAAAGTTAGAAGAGATTGTAAAAAGGCAGAATATTATAAATATGAATGCTTGTATAGCATATCCAAATCCAGGTAGCATTGCTTTCCATGAGCATCTTGGATATAAAACGGTGGCACATTTTACAAAGTGTGGTTATAAGCTAGATCGTTGGTATGATATGATTTGGATGGAAAAAATCTTAGAAGAACATCCGGAAAAACCAAAGGAGTTCATTCCAATTACTAAATTATCTATTGAATAAGCCAAGGATAAGTTAGTATACCGAATCATTCCATGAATTAAGCAAACTTTGGTTGTCAATTATGCAACGGTTAGGATATAGTGATTTATTTAGCGGTGACTTTTTAAAAGAGGCTTTGTTACATGTCACAGAAGCAACACCTTTTCGAGGACCTAATATTTATCGTAAGGATAGATATGGTTACCACAATAAAGTTAGCGGTGAATTATCTTGGTTCCATGGAAAAGAAGAAATCTATTGCGAGGATATATTAGTCTTTGAATGTATTTATCATGGTGGAAAGATTCGCTAGTAGCTAAAATTCGTTGCATGAACGAAGGCGACATTAGCGATATTACATACATTAAAATTGAAAAACTTAATAAAAATGCTTTTATGAAAGGCAAATCATTTTCTCACAGGAGGTAATTGTAATGAAAGAAATAGTATTATGTGACAATGGTGAATATTTAAGAGTTGCTAATTTATGTGAAAAATATAATCTTAATGTAGATATTGATGCATTCCATGATCCTGAATATCTTAATACTTATCCAAATGAAATAGAAAAACAATTAGAAACGTACAAAAATATAAAAGTCTGCTCAATCCATGGTTCTTTTACCGATTTGTGCTTTGGAAGTAAAGACAGTCTTATAAGAGAGGCGACAAAAAACAGATTTGAATATTCATATGAAATATCTCGTAAATTAGGTTGTAAAAACATAGTTTTTCACCATGGTTATGTACCTGGAACAAGTTATCCCCCTAATTGGGTTAAAAGAAGTAAAATATTCTGGGATGACTTTTTAAGAGATAAAGATGCTGAAACAGTTTTTTATATAGAGAATCAGCTTGAACATACTCCTGACTTGATTTCTGAAGTAGCATCAACAGTAAATGATAGTCGTTTGAATATATGCCTTGATATAGGTCATGCTCATTGCAATTCAAAAACATCCGTTTTAGATTGGGTTAAAAAACTTAATAAACAAATAGGATTTGTCCATTTACACAACAATTATGGACAACAAGATGAGCACTTAGGGTTTGAAAAAGGTACAATTGATTTTTTAGAAATCTGCAACGCTTTAGAGGAATATGCTCCAAACTCAATTTGGGGAATAGAATCAAATATAAATGATATGGAAAGTTCAATAATTTGGCTTATAGAAAATAATTTCTTAAAAGCAAAAGTTTAAATATGATTTACTCTGTATTTAAAGCACAATTTTAATGTTTTGAGCTATTATAAAATAATCCATTTATTTTTACCATATCAGCAATTTAGTCTAACAGAGCCAGAATAAAAAATCCTAGAAACAGTAAAGGTGGAATGTTCACCACATAACTGTTTTCAAGGATATTTATTCTTTACAAGGAAAATTACATTAAGTAAGCTTTTCTTGTTTCGGTAATTGTTTCATTAGATCAAATTGTCGAATTCCAAACCTTATACTGTGTCCACATCTTAGCTGGGCGTACCCAAAACTCATCATCCGATGGAATGCCAAGAGGTTGAAAAGCTGTCGACGCTAGGTATAGGCTACCAGAACAAATATAGCCTTCGCCATACTCAGGTTGTGATTTACATATACCGATGTTGTCTAATACCGGATTTGCCATAAGCAACATTTTGTGTAAAAAATCTTTACATTCATAATTAGTTTGCTCACCCTCTGTTATTTTTTCTTTTACCAGTAAGTACGGCGTAACGCCGTCGGAATATCAAAGTGAGCATAAAAATAATTCAACTGTGTAGTAAGTACGTTTTGGGCGTTAATACGTTTAACGCACTTAAAAAAGTTATATATTTAAAATATTATGATTGATAAACGTAATTTATTATGATTGTATGCACTTCTTGAGTAGAACACTTTATTTAACTCGTAAAGATTTCTTGTTATAGTACACCTTATTAAGATTGTATGGATTTTTTGGTAACATTACTTTATCAAGCTATGTGCATGATTTTCTTGTATTTTCGAATACTAATTTTAGAATCGCTTTTATGAAGCATTCTATTCATCCAATTATATATTTAAATTGATAGTTAGGTGAATGGTCATTCTTAACAAAAAGGTAGTTTTCTGTTTTTGTTGAAAGGAGGGATTCTTTGTGTCGAATCGTTTAGAGAAGTTAGATCCCAAGGTGGAAGAGCTTATGAGTACACACCCTAACTTAAGAAAAGCACCAGCGAATATCACGAATCATGTAGAACAGGAGCCTGGAATGATGACAAAACAGGGTTCTAGCTACGGTGCAAATAATAAATGTGCACCAGATAACAATATTTTTTATGAGGATAGAAGCAATCACCTATGTAGTAAAGGCGATTAGCTAACACGCAAAAGAATCTTTAGGTAAGATAAAAAGACCTCTCAAATCCGAGCTTTATATAAAACTGGGATTAGAAAGGTCTTTTTTTTAACTTATTACTTGTGATCCTTTTTCCTCATATGCCACTAAGACAACATCACTGCCAAACATATTTTTTATTTCATTTTCAAGATCAGTAATTTTTTTTCTGCAATCCTCTGTGATACTAGCCATTTGATAAGCTTCAAAATCTTTCATGAGAATCCTCCTATGTTAAGATTTACCTTAGAATTATTCTCCAATTTTGAAAGATTTATTCTATAACAGCATTCTTAAGGATTACAATGCGTTTTAATATTACAAACTGATGTTACAAACTGATGTTACAAATTGATATACAAAACTGATATACAAAACTGATATACAAACAGATATTATAAACCAATATTATAAATTAGCCTTTTGCCCCTTAGCTCCGCGCTTTCTATTACGCACTTTCTTGGCAGAGAGCTCTTTTCCTTGGAACTCAAAGAATTCAGTCTCAGGAAGGGCAACAGTAACATAAGCAACTTTATCCTTCTTCTCCAGAGTAATTCCTTTCACTCCCTTACTGGTTTTCTTTAACTCAGATACTTCAGTTAATGGGAAACCTAGAGATAGACTGTCTTCTGTTAACAGAATTACTTTGGAATCTGGGTTTGATATTGTATGGGCACTTAAGCAGAAAACGGATACCACATGATCGTTTTCTTCTAGTTTTGTTGCAGATATCATTGCACGATTGGTTTCAAATTCAATACCGGATACTAATTTTATAAAACCATTTTTCGTTGTGAAAAGTAATTGTGATTCAAATAAATCTTCGAATGCAATGTAGAGCAGGATTTCTTCTTTATCTACCTTACATAAATTATGAATTAAGGTACCTTTATCTTTTATTTTACATTTCGGTATTTTTTCCGCCTTTACTTGATACATGTTACCTTCTGCTGTAAAAAGACATAATCGGTCGGTATTTTTCATTTTAATGATATGAATAAAGTCCTTTAAACTGTCCTCGGAAACACGAGAAAAACTGGTATTATCGACGGATTTTGTATAGCCGAATTTGTCAATTAAGATATAAATATCCTCTACTTTGATTTCTTCTACGTATTCTGCAATTGCCATATTGGCAAGAACGGTATGTCTTGGAACGTTAAATTGCTTTTTGTATTCTTTTAAGTTACTTTTGATGACTTTAAAGAGCTCTTTTTTGTTTCCTAAAATACTCTGATATTGTTCGATGTTATCCAACAAACTTTGATTCTCTTCATGTAGTCTAAGTATCTCAAGACCGATCAATTTACTTAAAGGCATTGCAAGAATCGCATCCGCTTGTCGTTCTGTAAAATCGAGTTTTGCCGCTTTTTTTCTAGAAGCTTCTGTTTTAAAATTAATTTCTTCGGTATTTCCATGAATCAAACAATCCTTTGCCTGTTTAATGGAAGAGGAGCCACGTAGGATTTCGATAATTAAATCAATAACATCTGTTGCCCTAATTAAACCATCAACGATTTCCAATCGCTTATTTGCTTTATCTAATAGGTGTTCGTATTCTTTCGTATAGAGTTCTTCTTGAAAAGAAACAAACTCACCAACCATATTTTTTAGCTGGAATACTATTGGCTGTTGCTCTTTTACTGCTAGAAGGTTTACTCCATACGTATCTTCCATCGAGGTTTTTTTGTAAAGACCGTTTAATAGGTTATCGATATCACGGTCTTTTTTTACTTCAATTACAACACGAATACCTTCTTTTGAGGACTCGTCTCGAATGTCAAAAATCTCATCAAAGACTTTATCTTTCATCAAATCCACAAGGTTTTCGACTAATTTGGTCTTATTCCCCGCTACGGTATATGGAATTTCTGTAATTACAATGTTTTTTCTACCATTGTCAGAAGCCTCGATTTCAGTCTTTGCACGAACCTTTAGACGACCTTCTCCGGTTTCATATATGTTCTTAATATCTTCGCTATTAATAATTGTTCCACCGGTCGGGAAATCTGGACCTGGAATATATTTCATCAACCCTTCGGTAGTAATATCGGGATTGTCAATATAGGCTATGACACCGTCAATAACTTCGCTTGGATTATGAGGTGGAATATTGGTTGCCATACCAACTGCGATACCAGTAGTTCCGTTAATTAATAAATTTGGAAGCATCGCTGGTAAGACAGATGGTTCTTTCTCACTTTCATCAAAGTTTGGTACAAATTCGACGAGCCCCTTTTCAAGGTGGTCAAGTAAAGTCATCGCACCATCGGATAAACGTGCTTCCGTGTAACGCATTGCCGCTGCACCGTCACCGTCAATGGAACCAAAGTTACCATGGCCATCGACAAGAGGGATTTGCATCGAATAAGGCTCTGTCATATGAACGAGTGCATCATAGATAGAGGTGTCACCATGAGGGTGATATTTACCCATCGTATCTCCGACAATACGAGCACTTTTTCTGTGTGGCTTCTTTGGATCAAGTCCAAGCTCTATCATGGAATAAAGGATTCTACGTTGAACAGGTTTTAAACCATCACGTACATCAGGTATGGCTCTAGCCATGATAACACTCATCGCATAGTTACGAAATGAGGTTTTCATTTCTTCAGAAAAATCCAACTGTATTATATTTTCCGTTTCTTTTTTCATTTTAACTCCAATCCGCATGCTCTAGCACGCATAAAATTTGGAGGCTGATAAATCATTTTCTATTTTTCAACCTAATTACAACTCGCGTGCTTTTGCACACATATTAATTAAGATAACTCTCAATCGTGTGGCTTAGCACACGGACTAATCAAGAGTTTAAAAGCTATTCTATTTTTAAACCTAACAACCATTGCATCCTTTTCCTTCAAGGCGTAATCAAACCACTCATGGGCTTGCAAGAAAAGGTATGCCAAAGTAATAAGTGCAAAAGCTAGATATTAGTAGTGTTCCTAACGTTATTTTAATGAAGTGGTATTCTACTTAAATATCAAGTTTTGCATATTTAGCTTCGTTCATGATAAATGCACGACGTGGAGGTACATTATTACTCATTAGCAATGTTGTAGTTTCGTCTGCATCGACAGTATCTGTAATGGATACCTGTGCCAATACTCTTGTTTCTGGATTTAAGGTAGTTTCCCACAACTGCTCTGCATCCATTTCACCAAGTCCTTTGTAACGCTGGATATGAATTATTTTATGCTTGGTTGTTTTTCGAAACTTGTCCAATTCAAAATCATTGTAGATATATTCGAACTTCTTTTTCTTCTTTCCTTCCGAAGTCTCATATTCTACACGGTATAGTGGTGGAAGACCGCGATAAATTTTCCCCTCCATAATAAGTTTAGGCATAAATCGATAGAAAAAGGTGAGGAGTAGGGTACTAATATGTGCTCCGTCGACATCGGCATCGGTTAGGATAATAATTTTATCATAACGTAATTTTGAAATATCAAAATCATCACCAATTCCACAACCAAAGGAAGCAATCATGGACTTAATTTCATTATTTACTAAGATCTTTTCTAACGTAGCTTTTTCAACATTAATGATTTTACCACGCAGCGGAAGAACTGCTTGCGTACGACGATTTCTTGCTGTCTTTACGGTACCTCCCGCGGAATCACCCTCTACGATATATACTTCACATTCCTCTGGTTTTTTAGAGGAGCACGAAGCAAGCTTACTCTTGGTATCAATATCATTTAGTTGCTTTAGCACAGCGCTACGTGCTTTGTCACTGGCCTTTCTGGCCGTGTAGGAGCGCATGGAGTTTTCTAAAATAGCCTTTAAGATCTCCACGTTTTTATCGAAATATCTGGTTACTTCCCCTGAAAAAACATCCTCGACTGCACCTTTTGCATCGGTATTACCAAGCTTTGTTTTGGTCTGTCCCTCAAATTGAGGATCAGGATGCTTTATTGATATGATGGTTACAAGTCCATTACGAATGTCCTTGCCATCAAAATTTTCGTCCTTTTCTTTCAGTACGCCAAGTTCTCTCGCATATTGATTCATGACACGTGTTAAGGCGGTCTTAAAGCCGGTTACTAGGGTTCCGCCATCGACAACATTGATACGGTTACAATAAGCATTAATTTGCTCTGAAAAACTATTCGTATACTGAAGCGCAACTTCAACTTCGATGTCTCCACTCTTTCCTTCAATATAGATAGGTTCTTCGTGAATTACGGAAGCCTCCCTGTTAATGTAAGAAACAAAACTTTTAATACCGAACTCTTCACAATAGGTTTTCTTAAACCCGGTATTCTGATCGTAGAATACAATAGATAGGTTCTTATTTAAAAATGCTACTTCTTTTAGCTTTTTTGTAATGGTTTCTGCTTTAAATTCAACTGTTTCAAAAATAGTTGGATCAGGATAGAAGGTTACTTTTGTGCCGGTATCGGATTTGTTGCACTTTCCAAATACAGGTAACATTCCGCTCTCAAGTTCTACACATGGATGTCCACCATGTTCATATTCATCACGATATATTTTCCCGTCTCGTCTAATTTCAACGATCATACGAGCTGAAAGTGCATTTACAACGGAAGCACCTACGCCGTGAAGACCTCCAGATACTTTATACACGGAACTACCAAACTTACCGCCAGCATGGAGTATCGTATAGACAACTCGTGCAGTAGGTATTTTTTTTGTTGGATGAATGTCGACAGGTACTCCTCGACCATGATCAGCGATGGAGATTCCGCCATCTTTTAGTAAAGTAATCTCAATCTGGTTACAAAAACCCGCTAAATGCTCGTCAATACCATTATCAAGAATCTCCCATATAAGGTGGTGTAGACCTCTTGTACCGGTGCTACCGATGTACATACCAGGTCGTTTCCTAACGGCTTCTAAGCCTTCCAGTACTACAATTTGACTGCCATTGTATTGCTCCATAGTAAATTCCTTTCTATTTCAATATTCCTATTACTTTTAAATATATCAAATCCGTTAATGCGGACAAGGGGTGTAATAACGAAAAAATAGATGTGTAATCACATCTTTATCAAAGTATTATAGCATAAAACATCTGTTCTTATCAAGCAAAGTAAGTATAGTTTGTGTGTTACTAAGATTTTATCATAACCTAAATTTACCAGATATATTTTAAAAATTCTATGTTACGATAACTAAAGTGCTTTTATAGCAAAACAGGATAAAAAGTGATGATAAACGTAAGAAGCATAATTTTTTCGTTAAAATGGAAAAAGTATGTAAATAATAGAAGAAGGAACCCAATCGAAATTTAGGAAGAGTGCTTAAATGTAAGTAAAAACGCCTAGATTTCCTATTGAATAAGGTTTACAAAGGTTATATAATGAATTTAATGTAAAACTTTTGTAGTATCATAGGGATGTATGGAGGAAATACGGATTTCCTGCGGAAATTCGTATCCGATAACTTAGAATAGGATTGTAATGAGGAGGAAGTTCAATTGGCACAATGTAAGGTTAGTATAATTATGCCGGTTTATAACGTAAGTCGCTATTTGCGGGGCTGTCTGGACAGTATCGCCTCTCAGACCATGAAGGAAATTGAACTTATCGTGGTGAATGACGGAAGTACGGATGATAGTTTAAGTATATTAAAGGAATATGAAGCACAGTATCCAGAATGGATACATGTGTATACCACAGAGAATCGTGGTGTTAGCCATGCAAGAAATTATGGTATTGAACGTGCATCCGGGGAATATCTTTTGTTTGTTGATAGTGATGATTTCGTTGAACCAGAAATCTGTGAGAAATTATATGAAAAGGCAGCGAGAGATGATAATGATGTTGTTATCTGCCGTTATAACGATGTCTATGAAAATGCAGATAGTGAGATGCTAACTGTCAAACAGGGAAAAGCATTCGAAATCGTGATTGGTAGAAATTTTAATATTCATGAAACAAAATTTGAATTGACACATATTTCTCCATTCCCATGGGACAAGCTTTATCGAAGAAATTTATTTGAGACCATTCGTTTTCCTGAAAAGTTACGTTTTGAAGATCTTGCGATTATGTACTGCTTAATGACAAAGGCAAAGAGTATCGGAGTCATCGAAGACAGACTTTATAACTATCGTAGAGCTAGTGAAGGAAGTTTTCTAAGTAATTTTAGTGAAGGAACCTTAGATATTGTCACTTCGTTAAGACTTTTTTTGAAGCAGATGAAGGAGCAGGGCAATTATGAAGAATTTAAAGAAGAAGTCGAGTACATCTGTACAAGACATCTTTTAGTTCGTTATGATGCTATTTTTGATACTGCGACAAAAGGGAAATTGGACATAAAGAAGGAAATGATTGATAACTGTGTGGACTTCTTTCATGAATATTTTCCAAAATGGAGAGAGAATCGATATTTACTATATACTGCATCTGGAGCATCAAGAAAAAAGATGAGAAAGTATACGAGCAGAGGAAAGATGATTCGATCCGCAACATTATGTGAGTATACCCCAGTGTTTGTTACGAGTATTTTGCGTAAAAAGAAGAAGATACAAGGGAAAATAAAGAAAAAATGGAAGAAGTTCTCGAAATCAAAGAATAAGTTTCGTTTTATCTATAACCGTATCCCAGGAATCAAATTACTTCATCTTCCAAACGATGTTAAGTATACCATGTTCTATGAAAAACTTGCTGTGAATGATAATGATGTGCTATTTGAATCCAAACATGGTGATGATATTGCAGGTAATATCTTTATGATGTTACAGGCTATGGGGGATGATAAGTATCGTGATTTTCATATTATGGTTACCCTAAAGGAAGGAAATATCAGCTCATACAGTGCATTGCTTACACGCTACGGGATTGATTATGTAGATATCATTACCACAGATAGCAAGGAGTATCTAAAAGTTCTTGCAACTGCAAAATATCTAATAACAGATACTAGTTTTCCACCTTATTATATCAAACGTCCTGAGCAGGTATACTTAAACACTTGGCATGGAACTCCATTAAAGGCGATGGGACGTATTGTACCAAAGAGAGAGTATGCGCTTGGTAATGTTCAGCGTAACTTTTATTTGGCAGATTATCTTTTATACCAAAATAAATTCTCCAGAGATATTTTCGTGGAGGATTATATGCTTGCGCCTTTATTTCAGGGAAAAGTTATGTTATCTGGTTATCCAAGAAACTCCGCTTTCTTTAATACAGAGCGATATGAAGCAATTCGTAGCGAGCTTGGTGTCCAGGACATGCAGGTCATGGCTTATATGCCAACATGGCGTGGTTTATTAAATAAAAAGGAAAATAAAAAGCAAGTCTCTGAATTAATGAATTATTTTTATGAACTGGATATGTTACTTCGTGATGACCAGATACTTTATGTTAAACTACATCCATTTGTAAAATCGGAAGTTAATTATGACGACTTTACACACATTGTGTCATTCCCAGAAGAATATGAAACTTATGACTTCTTAAATGCTACGGATTTATTAATAACAGACTACTCCAGTATTATGTTTGACTATGCCGTATCGAAAAAGAAAATTATTTTATTTACTTATGATCGTGAGGAGTATCTAAACGACCGAGGCATGTATTTGGACTTAAATGAATTGGAATTCCCAATTGCGGATACCGTAGAACAGTTGGTGAAAGAAATTAAGAAAAATTCCACATATCCGAAGTTCCATGAAGAGTTCTGTAGTTTAGACTCTGCGGATACTGCGGAAGAAGTATGTGAGACATTATTCCTTAAGAAAGAGCCAAACTTCTCGTTAGAACCTATAGAGAGAGAGAATAAGAAAAAGGTATTAATTCTTATCAGTGGTCTTAGAAATAATGCAACCTCAGAGCAATTAATGGAGCGTATTAACGAATTAGATACCGACCGTTATGATATCTTCCTTTGTGCAAAAGCCTCCACGATTCGTAAGGCTACTTCCGTACTTTCTAAGTTAAGGGATGAAATTAACTATATTCCGTTAATGTTTGATGTAAACTATACGATCAAAGACCGTTTGGCTTGTGTTAAGTCCTTTAAATTTGGTTATAGTTCTAAGAGAACAGAAGGTTTAATCCGTCAGTTAGCAGAGCGTGAAAGAGTAAAGTACTTTGGATCTATTAATTTTGATATTGTAATTAACCTATCTTCTTTGGATAAAATTTTGTTCCATATGTGCAAATCCTTTGATGGAGTAAAGATATTCAATATGAAATCATTTGAATATAAGAAATATACACAGAACAAAGAATATTGTAAGTTTATGGATTACTTCCTGAATCGTTTGGACGGTTATGATTATGTTACGGGTACCAAACAGATTCTTAAGTTAAATCAGGCAGTATTTGAACAAAATCAGGTAAAACACCTTATTGACGATGAGCCAAAGCTTGAATTACCAGAGTTATTAAAGGAGGTTGATAGATAATGAAGGTAGGAGTTGTAACATTTCATAATGCACATAATTATGGTGCGAGCCTTCAAACTTGGGCTCTTCAAAAAGTATTGAAAAATCTTGGGACAGAGCCGGGTGTAATTCATTATCATCCTGAAATTATTGATAAGCTTTATGTTGCACCTAAGCTAGATACTACAAAGAAGAAGTTAAAATATTTGCTTAAGAAAGAATATCGTACCCGTATTCAGACACAGATATATAAAAACAAACGTTATTCAAAGTTTATTCGTGAAAAATTTCATCTGATTGGTGATTATAAGACATATGAAGAGCTATTAAATTCCAATTTATCTTTGGATGCATATATCACTGGAAGTGATCAGGTGTGGAACAGTGATCATACAGGAGGGTTTGACCCTGCCTATACTCTTGATTTTGCAAAACCTGGGGCTAAGAAAATTTCTTATGCAGCCAGTGTAGGAAGAGAGTATATTCTGCCTCAATATAGAGAACAATTTCGTCAGAGTCTTGAAAGCTATACTTCGATTTCGGTTAGGGAAGCTAGTGCAAAGCCAGCCATTGAAGCTCTGACTGAAAAACCAGTAGAGGTTGTTCTTGATCCAACCTTATTACTTGAGAGAAAAGATTATGAGGAATTAAAAAAACCTGGTAAGTTTAAGGGCCGTTATATTTTGGTTTATATGATGGAGTCAAATAAGGAACTTGTTCAGTTTGCAAATCGTCTATCTGTTGCAATCGGTCTTCCAATCATTCAAAGAAAATTACCTGGGGTATTTCGAAATGAACTTGGTTCTTATTACGAGGATACGGCTGCTGAATTTTTAGGTGAGATTGAGAAGGCAGAGTATGTGCTAACAAATTCCTTTCATGCAACGGTATTCTCTTTAATATATGAAAAACCATTTATCTCTATGCTCCACACGAGTACTGGAGCAAGAACGAGCGATTTGCTTAAATCAGTAGGGTTAGAGTCGCATCTGTTGTATCATATCGGAGATTTTCATGACATGAATCAATTTAAGATTGAGGATGTAGACGCGTTAAGACAGAGAATACGTGAATTAAGAGAATCTTCTATTAACTTCTTAAATCGCGCGCTAAAGAATAATTAGTAATGGATTCTTGGAGGTAGCTATGAAACGGTTAACGGCAATTGTACCTTGTTTTAATGAAGAGGAAGTTCTTCCGATGTTTTATGAGGAAATCATGAGAGTCGCAGAATGTTTGAAAAATGAAGTGGAATTCGAGGTATTGTTTGTTAATGATGGTTCCACCGATGGTACGTTACAGGAAATCCGAAAATTGAGAGAAAGAGACAAGCGGGTTAAGCTTGTCTCCTTCTCGCGTAATTTTGGGAAGGAAGCGGCAATGTACGCTGGCCTTGAACATTCCACCGGTGATTTCGTAGCTATTTTGGATGCTGATTTACAGCATCCACCTAAAATGTTAATTGAGATGTATCATGGAATTGTATTGGAAGGATACGATAGTGTAGCAGCAAAACGTGTCACAAGAGATGGAGAACCAAAGCTCCGCTCTTTTTTCTCTAAAAAATTCTATAACGTTTTATGTAAGTTAAGTAAAATTGAGATTGTAGAAGGCTGTGTAGATTATCGTCTTATGACGAGACAGATGGTAAAGGCTGTTTTATCCATGAGTGAGAGGAATCGCTTTACGAAAGGAATCTTTGGATGGATAGGTTTTCATACCAAATGGATCGCTTATGAGAATGTCGAGAGGGCAGCAGGGCAAACCAAGTGGTCTTTCTGGAAATTATTTAAATACTCTCTGGAAGGAATCATAGGGTTTTCAACAGCACCTCTTGCGATGTCTTCGATATTAGGACTTGCTTTTTGTGGTTTCTCCGTTTTGGCTATTATTTATATTGTTATAAAAACAATAATCTGGGGTGATCCAACAAGTGGTTGGCCATCCTTAGCTTGTATCATCTTGATGGTAAGCGGAATCCAGTTATTCTGTATGGGTATTTTAGGACAGTATATGGGTAAAACTTATATTGAAGTAAAAAATCGCCCAATTTATCTCGCAAGCATTGTAGAGACAGAAGAAGAACAAGATGATATATTATGCGAAACTAATCAAAAGTAAGATGATATGATGACGGAGACTAATCAAAAGCAAGATGATATGTTGTCAGAAACTATATCAAAAGCAACAAACAAGGAAATAACGAGAGTTGATAATAAACGACAGGATTAGGGATTAGAAAGGAAGGGCAAATAAAATGAAGAAAGTAATTACCTACGGTACTTACGATTTATTGCATGTTGGGCATATTAATTTGCTAAGAAGAGCGAAAGAATATGGAGATTACCTCATTGTAGTATTATCTTCGGATGAGTTTAACGCATTAAAGCATAAAACCGCTTATCATTGCTATGAAGATAGAAAAACAATTCTGGAAGCAATTCAATATGTAGATGAAGTAATACCAGAATATAATTGGGAACAAAAAATCAAGGATGTTGTAGATAATAATGTCGATGTATTTGTTATGGGAGATGACTGGAAGGGACAATTTGACTTTTTAAAAGATTATTGTGAAGTCGTATATCTACCAAGAACAGAAGGAATTTCAACATCAAAGATTAAGAATGATTTGCACAAGTAGCAAAATTTGTTTAAGGAAGAAGTAAGTTACAAAGAAGCTTTTGCTGGTATTGTAGCTTAGTTAACATGATTCAAGGTTAGAATATCAAAAGGTTAGAACAAAAAAGATAATTATATTAGTAGTAGACTTAATGTGCGCTTAAATAAGCGCAGGAATAGGAGTGTTAATGCTACGAAAAATCATGAAAAAGGGGATATTGGCTATATACAGAATCCTAAGATTTTTACCACTCCAAAAGAGAACCATATGCTTTATGAGCAACTTAGGAAGAAGTTATGGTGGAAATCCAAAAAGTATTTATGAAGAAATGGTACGAGAAGGACTCGATCAGGAGTATCGTTGCATTTTTTTCCTTGAAGATACGAATACACCAATTCCTGGAATAGCATGGAAAGTAAAGCTTTCTCGTTTTCGATATTATTATTTCTTAGCTGTAGCTGGTATCTGGGTGAGCGATACAAGATTTCCGAACTACATAAAAAAACGTAAGGGTGTTACCTACCTACAGACATGGCATGGTACACCATTAAAAAAGTTAGCTTTAGACATGACGTCATTAGCTATGGCTGGTGAGGAAACCTTAGATCAATATAAAGAAGAATTTAAGAAAAATTCTGCAACATGGGACTATCTTATTTCTCAGAATCCATTTTCCACGGAAACCTTCAAAAGAGCATTTGACTTTCAAGGGGAAGTATTAGAATATGGGTATCCAAGAAATGATGTCTTATTTCAAAAAAACAATTCTTATGACATTGACCAGATAAAAAAGAAACTAAATATACCTAGAGATAAAAAGATAATTCTTTATGCGCCAACATGGAGAGATAATGAATACCACGATAAAGCAAACTATAAATTTAATGCTCCACTTGATTACGATTATTTATACGAGCAATTAAAAGATGAGTATGTAATATTGCTAAAGTATCACTATATGGTAAGAGAGAAGCTTTCGTTGGGGCAATACCGAGGATTTTACAAGGTAGTGGAACAAGAGATTGATATTTCAGAATTATATCTTGTATCGGATATGTTGATTACAGATTATTCTTCCGTTATGTTTGATTATAGTTTGTTATACCGTCCAATGCTTTTTTATGTATATGATTTAAAGGAATATGAGGAGAAACTTCGAGGCTTTTATTTTGATTTTGTGGAGGAAGCTCCTGGGCCGTTGTTTACTTCCGTGGGAGAACTTGTTTCTATGATAAAGAATTATTATCCAGAAGACTACACCGATAAATACAAATCGTTCTGTGATAAATATCATTCATTTGAGAATGGAAATGCAGCGAAACGTACGGTTAGACTTCTAACCGCAAAGGGAATGAAATAATAGCTGTGCTATGTTAGATATTAGTATATAGAATGCTTTTCCTATTTAGAAAGAAGGGGCTGTTGTTAACAGTACCTTCTTTCTGTTCGTTCAATATGGAGAAGAGTGCTTTATCTGCATGATAAGAAAAAATTCCAGAAGTGTATTATCACTTGTAGAATGATTCGTAAAATGAATGGTAGATATCAATATAATCTATTTTACATAGGTTAAGAAGATACTTATAATGATACTGAGTATTTTGTGAAATATTGTGACATTATAAAATAGATTACCATAAAATGGAGAGAAGAATGTAAGAATCAATGATATGCTGTAGAATAGTGTAGTTTCTAGACGGTAATACAAGTAGATGATTTAGAAAACAAGTTTGCTTCTAGGAAATCTTTCAACAGCTTAAGAGGTGCTAAATATGCACAGAAAAGAGGTTATAGATGAAAGAACCGTTTGTTACGCTTGATAAAGTGAAAGAAATTGTTAATACACATAGTACACCGTTTTATATTTATGATGAAAAAGGGATTAGAGAGAATGCTAGAAGATTAAAGGAAGCATTTTCTTGGAACAAAGGGTTTAAAGAGTATTTTGCAGTTAAGGCAACACCAAATCCGTTTATACTACAGATTTTAAAGGAAGAAGGTTGTGGTAGTGACTGTTCTTCTATGACAGAGCTTACGCTAACGGAAGCTGTTGGAATTACTGGAAGTGAAATTATGTTTTCCTCCAATAATACACCAGAAGGTGAATTTACAAAGGCCAAAGAGTTAGGTGCTATTATCAACTTAGATGACTATACCCATATTGATTTCTTAAACGAAGAGTGTGGAATACCTGAAACCATCTGTTGTCGATATAACCCAGGTGGTGTTTATGAAGTAAGCAATGGTATTATGGATAATCCAGGAGATGCTAAGTATGGTTTTACAAAGCAACAGCTCATCGATGGATATAAAAAATTAATGGAGTTAGGTGCGAAAAACTTTGGTATCCACTCCTTCTTAGTAAGTAATACCGTTACCAATGATTATTATCCTGCCTTAGCAAGAACTTTATTTGAACTTGCAGTGGAGCTAAAAAATGAAACCAATGCGAATATCACGTTTATAAACCTATCGGGTGGAATAGGAATACCTTATTTACCAGACGAAGAGGGAAATGATATTATGGTAATTGGTGAGGGTGTTCGTAAGGCTTATGAAGAAATCTTAGTACCAAATGGTCTTGGTGATGTTGCTATTTTTACAGAACTCGGACGATTTATGCTAGCTCCATATGGCCACCTTGTAACGAAAGCAATCCATGAAAAACATATTTATAAAGAGTACCTAGGCGTTGATGCCTGTGCGGTAAACTTAATGAGACCAGCGATGTACGGAGCTTATCATCATATAACGGTACTTGGTAAAGAGGATGCTCCACTTGATACCATGTATGATGTAGCAGGTTCCTTATGTGAAAATAATGATAAATTTGCTATTGATCGTATGTTACCTAAGGTTGACATGGGTGATTATCTTGTGATTCATGATACTGGTGCTCATGGTTTTGCTATGGGTTATAATTATAATGGTAAACTAAAATCTGCAGAACTCTTATTAAAGGAGAACGATTCGGTACAATTGATTCGAAGAGCGGAAACTCCAGAGGATTATTTTGCAACGTTTGATTTTTGTGATATTTTGAAACAAAATAAGGTCGATTAAATGTAATATATTATCGGAACAAAACAAAAAGCATGTTCTGATAATCGAATTTACGGTGCGAAAAAACGCACCTTTTATGAGAAATAGCTACGCAATTTCTCATAAGTTATCTTATAAGTGGTTACAAGAATTTTGTTGGACTAAGTGACAACAGAACTCTTGTAACCATTTTTAATTATAAAATAAATAAGATTCTATCAGACCTTGTCGAATTATCTGGTAGAAACTAAAAATTACCGTTATTTCCTTTATATGTCCTAATGTAAACTTTATATTAGTACGATATAATAGCTGTTAACAACATGTAAGTATACACCATATACAAAAGAAACTAGGGAAAATAAATAATATAATGTATCTTACTTAGTATAGAGTAAAATAAGAAAATTACAAAAGAAACTAAGCATATAAAAGAAAAATAAAGTAATAAAATTATTCTTACTTATATAAAGAAAAAAAGAAAACTACAAAAGAACTAGGTATATAGAATAAAAATAAAGCAATAAAATTATTCTTACTTAGTATAAAGAAAAAGAGAAAACATCCGATAAATAAGGTAGATTGAAGTTATTGAAACGAAGAACGTGTTTCAATATCAAGTATTATTAGTTAGGGCGGTGAGTTGTATGCGTATTGATGCATTAAGTAAAATTAATCAACTTTATCAGACAAACGATACAAGAAAAGTATCCAAATTACAGAATGGAAATAAAAAAGACAGCGTGGAAATCTCACAGATGGGTAAGGATTTTCAGATAGCAAAGCAAGCAGTGTCTTCGGCACCGGATATACGTCAGGATAAAGTAGACGAAATAAAGAAAAAACTTGCGTCGGGTAATTATGAGATTAGCCTTGAGGAATTAGCAGACAAGATGATAAATGACTTCTTTGAATAGTGGTTATCACAGAAAGAAGCTTGTAAGCTACAGGTAGATCGGAGGTAATTCATTGGCAAGCCTGATACAGGAATTAATAACAACGCTTCGCGCAGAGGAACAGCTTTATCAAGAGATGATACCGATTGCAGCGGAAAAAACCAGAGTGATTATAGACAATGACCTCGCTTCCTTGCAGCAGATAACAGATGAAGAGCAAGTTACTGTAGAAAAAGTAAATGCTCTGGAGCGCAAGAGAGAAGAGGTTATTGTAAACATAGGAACAGTAATAAATCGAAAGCCAGAAACACTGACTATGAAAGCGATTATTACACTATTAGAGAATCAGCCAGAGGAGCAAAAAGAATTAACATTAATCCACGATTCTCTAACAAACACAATTAATCAATTAGTAGAACTAAATAAAAAAAATAAATCTTTAATTCAACAGTCCCTAGAGATGATTGAATTCAATATGAATTTAATTCAGAGTACAAGGATGTCACCGGGGAGCACCAATTATACCAAAGGAGCATCTCAGTTTGAGATGCCAGCTGCGCAGACAGGGATGTTTGATGCGAAGCAATAGGTAGAGATATAGCAAAGAAATGATGCAAAAGAGAGGTGAGATTCCATGAGCTTAATGAGTAGCTTATATGTAGGCGTATCTGGATTACAAGTCAGTCAAAATGGTCTGAATACTACGGGACATAATCTTGCAAACGTAGAAACAGAAGGTTATGTTAGGCAGCAAACAGTATTACAGACTTCTCAATATCGAACCATAGGACAATCGTATATTTCCCCAATGCAGTTAGGCCTCGGAGCAGAAACAGCTGCTGTTCGTCAGGTTAGAGATGTCTTTTTAGATAAATCATATCGACAAGAGCTTGGACGTCGAGGGTTCTATGATTCTCAATATGAAACAGTATCCGAGATTGAAAACTTAATGGGTGAGCTTGAAGGCGTTGCGTTTCAGGATTCCATTGCAAACTTTTGGAATAACTTACAGGAACTCGCGAAAGAACCAGATAGTTTAGTAAAGAGAGCTTCACTTGTAGAAACAAGTGTCAGCTTTATTGAACGGTCGGAAAATTTATTCAAACAGCTTCGGGACTATCAGTTAAATTTAAACTTGAAAATAACGAATACGATCTCTCGTATTAATGAAATTGGAGATCAAATTTCGAACTTAAATGATAGAATATGTGCTTATGAAAGTAATCGAGTAGAACACGCGAACGACTTAAGAGACACAAGAAATAAATTATTAGATGAGTTGTCTCAAATGGTTACCATTACATATCGTGAAAATGCAGATGGTAGAGTTACTGTAAATGCAGAAGGAGTTCCATTTGTAACAGAAGATGTTACACATCATATGGGAAGTATGACAGTAACACAAATCAGACAACGACAGCTTGACGCAGATGAATTTAATACAACTGGTATGGCGGAAAATTCTGATATGTTAATACCGATTTGGCCAACGTATGGCAATGTAGAAGTATTCAATCGAGATTTGATACCAAATCCAGCAGATAATTCTGATATTGGTTCTTTAAAAGGCTTAATTTTAGCGAGAGGAACAAAAGTGGCAAAAGCTACGGATATTCCGATAGCACCTAATAAAGATAATTATTTGGACGAGTTCGGTGACTTAAAGGAAGATGCCTATAACCTTGCTTTAAAAGAATATAAAGAGGCAGTTAAGACATACAACAAAACAATAGAACCATCCATTGTAATGTCAACTCAAGCACAGTACGATCAGTTAATCCATGGTATTGTAACTAAGATTAATGATATCTTATGCCCTAACAAAGAAGTAACTATCGCAGCAGGTACTACGGTTGAACTTTCGAATGGGGATACGTATACGTACGATAAAGATACGGTGATTAAGGTATTTGATGATGAAAATGCTCCAATTGGTATAAATGGTGAGGGTGGAACGGAGTTATTTAGTCGTAAATCCATGCCTCGATATACAGATTATCAAGAGATTACTTTGGCTAATGGGGATACCATTCTTGCTAGGATTTACAATGAGGAAGATGAGGCAAATAATTATTCCTTGTATACCGTTGGTGAACTGGTAGTAAATCAAGAGTTGATCGAGGACAAGTCAAAGATGCCATTAAGCCAGAATTCGAATACTGGAGATTATGACATTAAGACTACTGAGAAATTATTAAAAGCATGGCAGGAACCATTTGCAACTCTTTCTCCAAATACATTGACAAAATCAAATATTAATGATTATTACAATGCATTAATCGGAGGTATTGCGACTACTGGTGAGCGCTATCATACCATTGTTAAGAGCCAGGAAGGTATGGTAACAAGCATTGACAATCAGCGTCAATCAGTTCTTGGCGTAGCCTCAGATGATGAACTTACAAGCTTAATTAAATTCCAACATGCGTATAACGCAGCTGCTAGATATATAAATGTAATAGATCAAATGCTTGAGCATATTGTGACGAGAATATAAACAAGGGAGAGGTGAGTAAATGCCATCTACATTTTTTGGACTTTCCATAGGAAATAGCGGATTGTATGCTTCGCAGGCTGGTTTAAATACCACTGCTCATAACATAGCAAATATTGAAACTGAGGGTTTCTCAAGACAAGTGGCAAAACAACAGGCTGGAACAGCTCTTCGAGTAAATAGTTCCTATGGTATGGTTGGTACTGGTGTTGATATCAAGGGAGTAAGCCAGATACGTGACGAGTACTATGATTTGAAATTTATGAAGAATAACACGATGTATGGAGCGTACACCACCAAAGAGTATTATTTAACCTCCATTGAGAATTATTTTAATGAAGTAAAGTTGGAAGGCTTTTTGACTAATTTTGATAATATGTACAATAGCCTTCAGGAATTGAGTAAGCAACCAGAGGACCTTACCGTTCGTACTCAGGTTACAAATATGGCTCAAAGTACTTGTGATTATGTGAATTCACTTTCAACAAGCTTAGGTCGTTTACAGGAAGAATGTAATTTTGAAATTAAAAATCAAGTAGAGCGAGTAAACTCTTTGGCACAACAGGTTGCTATTGTTACAAAGCAAATTAATACGATCGAAGTTAATGGAGGTACCGCGAATGATCTTAGGGATCAACGTGCCTTAATGGTGGAGGAGCTATCCGGTTTTGCAACGGTAAGTGTTTCTGAGCGAATTGTTGGAGATGATGTCGGAGTTACGAGCTATACCGTTAAATTAGATGGTCAGACATTGGTTGACACCTATGAGGCGAGCCAATTAAAAGTCGTACCAAGAGATACTAAAGTAAATCAGTTGGATGCGAAGGGACTATTTAATGTTTGCTGGAGTAATGGACAACCTGTAGATCTAAATAGCCCAACCATGGGTGGAACGCTCAAAGCATTGCTTCAAGTACGTGATGGTAACAATAAGGAAGGTTATCAGGGTAAAGTAACAGCAAGTGCTGGTGATACAACGATTACAGTAACTTCAACAAATAAAAATAATGTAGAAGATTTAAATATTGCAACCAATGGTATTATTACAATAGGTAATAGAGAGTACCATTATAATGGTTTTGCTGTTACAAAGGATGATACCACGGGAGAGTTTATATACGAATTTTCCCTTGATGAAGAAATTAAAGTAGATGTGAATGAAGAAACTGCCCATATAGGAAAACAAATTGATTATAAAGGAATCCCTTACTATATGGCACAGCTTAATAAATTTGCCAGAACCTATGGTAAAGCATTTAATGATGTGCATAAATCAGGACAGGATTTAAATGGAGAACAAGGCTTAGATTTCTTTAATGGTGTTACAGGTAAAAACTTTATCTTTGATAAATCACCGTCAGATGAAGGAAATGGATATTTGTTTACCTCAAAAACAGGGGCTTATGCTGGAGATTATGTTGATGAACCAAATTTTGCGTCATATTATTTGCTCACTGCAGATACCTTCGGGGTTACAAAGGCAGTTTATACAGATCCTAAAAAGTTAGCTGCGGCATCCTCGATAGAAAATGGTGTTGCCAATGCTGATAATATTGAGAAGTTATTAGCATTAAAAGATGACGTTAGAATGTTTGGTCAAGGAAAACCAGCACAATTTTTCCAAACTCTAGTAGCAGAGATTGGTATTGATGCGAAACAGGCAGGTAACTTTGCGGAGAACCAAAAGAATATTTTATCAGCAGTTCAGAATCAGCGATTATCCATCAGCGGTGTAGATCAAGAAGAAGAGGCTATGGGCTTGGTGCGTTACCAAAAAGCTTATAACTTATCTGCTAAGGTAATTTCTGTTATGGACCAGATTTATGATAGACTCATCAATTATATGGGCGCATAGTACGGAGGTAGAGCATGAGAATTACAAATAAAATGATGACAAACAATGTTCTTTATAATATTAACAATAATAAAAACAGTTTGTCCAAAACAGAACAACAATACTCCACCGGTAAGAAGATACAGCGTCCTTCGGAGGATCCTATTATTGCAGTACGTGCATTAAAACTTCGTACCAATCTTACTGAATTAAATCAATATTATGAGAAGAATATTCCGGATGCCCTATCATGGATGGATTTGACAGAAAGTTCTTTACGTGGTATTAATGAGATTCTAACGAAGGTACACACATATTGCGTGGATGGTGCTAACGATACCTTAACGGAAGAGGATAGAAATAGCCTTGCAGTTAATTTAAATCAATTAAAGGATCAAATTTATCAGGAAGGCAATACAAACTATGCAGGAAGGTATGTTTTTAGTGGCTATAAGACGGATTCTAGCTTAGTTTTTTCTGAAAATACATCAAACTATAATTATTTGCTAACAGAGAGATTAAGCGGAACTAACTTAGATGTAGTTCAAAAAGCGGTTAATTCCTTCGAGTTATCCTCTTATAATCCAAATGCACCTTTGGATACTAGTTTTGATGAAAAACCGAATTATATTACTGCACACCGCTTAAGATTGGCATATAATAATCTCAAAAATTTGGATGATGGACAATTAAAGATCGAGATTGCTGATCAAGATTCCGATGGTAAAGTGATTCTTGACGGTGATGGAAATAGAACGTATACTGAATATGGTGGAATTATCGAATCGAGGTTGTCCACAGATGAGGACGCGTATATTCCGCCAGATGGAACGATTTACTTTCTAGCTGATACCGGAGAATTGATTTTACCGGAGGATGTATATCAAGATTTCCGTGATAAAGCTGATATTAAGGTTTCCTACGAGAAGAATTCATTTATGAAGAATGATTTAAAACCAGAGCATTATTTTGATTGCGTACAAACTGATTTAACAAGCGATGATCTGGTTGAACGTACCTTTACAAAACAGAATCAGGAAATCCGTTATGAGATAAACTTTAGTCAATCGATGGTGGTAAATACGCAAGGAAGTGACGCAATCACCCACACCATAGGAAGAACTATTGATGATATTATTTTTGCGGTAAACAATGTTATTGAAGTTGATAAAAAGATCTCTGAAGTAAAAAAGATGTTAGAAAGCGGAAATGTTACAGAAGAGCAAAAATCCACATTAAATCAAGCTTTAGAAGTATTAACGACTGAGAAGACTTTAAAAGATGAGGTAATGCAAAAAACATTTGGAAGTGCCCTCACAGAAATAAAAGGACAGCAAAACATTATCAATGTTGCAGTTTCTGATCTAGGTAGCCGATCCCTTAGAATACAGCTTACAGAAAGTCGTTTATCGATGGAGCAAGTTGACTTTGAGGATTTACTCTCAAAGAATGAGGATGCAGACATTGTAGATACGATAATTAAAATGAAATCACAGGAAACTGTATATAATTCTTCTTTAGCTGCTGCTGCTAAGATTGTAAAGAATTCATTATTAGACTTCATATAGAATGAAGTAGCAGCTCATTCTTAAGAATTCATTATTAGACTTCATATAGAACGAAGTAGTAGCACATTCTTAAGAATTCGTTATTGGATTTCCTATAGTTGTAATGGCAGAAAGGAAGTGTACTTATGGTAATAGCAACAAAACACTTTGGTGAAATAGAGTTAGAAGAAGATAAAATTTTAACCTTTGATCACGGGATATTTGGATTTGAGAATTGCAAACGATATACCATTCTATACAATGGAGAAGACGAGAATAGTAGCGTAATCTCCTGGTTACAAAGTATAGATGAGGTATCTCTTGCGTTACCTATCATTCAACCTAGCCATGTTATTGATGAATATAATCCAGTAATAGAGGATGAATTGTTGGTGTCTTTAGGTGACATCAAAGAGGAAAATATCGTTGTTTTCTTAACATTAACAGTACCTTCCGACTTAACTAAAATGACTACAAATTTGAAAGCTCCGATTATAATTAATACTGAAAATAAGAAGGGCTGTCAGGTTGTAATAGAAGACCCTATGTTTGTAGTTAAGTATCCTGTATTTGAAAAATTTCAAAATAGGGCCAAGAAGGAGGATGGAGAATGCTAGCTTTATCAAGAAAATTAAACGAATCCATCATGCTTGGCAATGATATTGAAATCACCATCCTAGAAATTAAGGGTGATCAAGTAAAAATAGGAATTAAAGCACCAAAATCGGTTCCGATTTATCGAAAGGAAATTTACCTTCAGATTCAAGAATCTAATAAAGAGGCTATTGACGGAGGCGTTTCCTTAGAAGCAATAAGTAAGTTATTTTAGCAAGTTATTCATTAAAAGAGAGAGAGTATTAGAAGTGCTTTATCTTATTCATTGCAATTTAAAAGTTCGAGAAGCATGCTTTTAATTATTGAAAGTTTATGTAATTTTAGTTTATTTACATGGCTTATTAAATAGGATTAGGATAATAGGATACTTAATATATGGGAGGGGCTTTGACGGTAAGGTTAGTACCAGTCATAGCCCCGTTTTGTTACAAAAGTAATTGACAGACTAAAAAATATTAAATCAATAATTTATATTGGAGAATAAAATTGCTATCATTATAAAAAGGCGTGAAAGCGCTAGAATTGAGGTATTGCGTGGAAAAGAATGAAACAATTAAGACTTATTTATGCGCGTTGATTATTAGTTTAGAAAAAAAGGAACAAGTACTAATTAATCTTATATCAATAACAAAAAAGCAAAAGATAGCGTTGGAAGCTCAACCTCCGAATTTAGAGGAATTTAAATCAGAAGTATCAAATAAAGAAGCATTAATAAAAGAAATTAATGATTTGGATATGCAATTTGAATCATTGTTTCATAAAGTGAAAGGCTATGTCTCAAATGTTGAAACTGATTACGCTTTAGAAATCAAAAAAATGCAAGAGATGATTCCAATCGTTGTTGAGCTTGGGGTTACTCTAAGAGGTTTAGAACAGCATAATAAAATGAAATTAGAGCTTATATCTACAACCAGGGGAAGAGAAGCTGTAAATACGAAAAAGAGTAGTAAATCTGTTGCAGAGTACTATAGAGCGATTCATAATTTAAAAGATAATAAGGCTTGGTTAGATCAAAAGAAGTAATTTTGTAATTTTATAAGATGTAGATTTGAAAGTGTGTAATTACCTAAAGTGTTTTTTCGTAAAAGGTGTGTTGATATCTGTGCGTTTGCGGTTGATCTATAAGGTTTCATGGATTTTTTTTTAATAACTCTTTACTAAAATGAAAAGGTGACGATATATACATAAGACAAAGTATATTTGCATAAAAAAGGATATTTATATAATTCACATGGAGGTGGAGTTATGGAGATGAAATCCATAAATGGAATAGCAAATAACGCAGTGTCACCGGTAGCAACCCCAACGACAGGGAAAACGGGAACTGCAGCAGTATCACCAATTCAGAGAAAAACATCAGCGGAAGGCATGGATATGCCGAACAAGCCGAATAATCAAACAAATGAGCAACAAATTAAGTCAGCTGTAGATAAAGCCAATCAGGCAATGAAACATACACAAACAAGATGTGAGTTTTCTTACCATGAGCCTACAAAGAGCATATCGATTAAGATAATAGATGAGCAAACAGATGAAATACTTCGTGAGGTTCCACCAGAGAAGGTTCTTGATATGATAGAAAAGATGTGGGAGATGGCTGGGTTACTTGTAGATGAAAAGAGATAAGGAGGGACAAGAATATGCCAATGCGTTTATCAGGATTAGTATCTAACATGGATACGGACTCTATGGTAAAAGAGCTAATGAAAGCTCAAGGATTAAAAAAAACAAAGGTTGAAAATAAACTTACAAAATTACAATGGACTAAAGATATCTGGAAAGACACGAACTCTAAGATTTATAAGTTTTATACAGGTCCATTATCAAAGTTAAAAACACAAGGTAGCTTTGAAATGAAAAAAGCCACCTCGTCCAATGAGAGTAAGGTTACGGTAAAGGCAGGTCAAGGAGCACCTACCGGTTCTCATAATGTACAGGTGGAGCAGCTGGCGAGTGCACAGTATTTAACCGGTTTTAAATTAGATGAAGCAGCAACTAAAATTAAGGATGTAACTGGGAAGACTACATTAAGAGAGCTCAATTTCGGTGTTGAAGATGTTGAAAGACCAGATGAAGAGATAGTAATAAAAATAAATGTTGGCGGTAAAGTTACAGAACTTTACGTAAATAAGGATACAACATTAAACGATTTTACACAAGCTTGTAGTAGTGCTGGTTTGAATGCAAGCTTTGATAATACACAAAAAAAATTGTTTATAAGTTCCAAGCAAAGCGGAGCGGAAAATACATTCTCAATAACAACAAAGACGGTTGGGATAACAGATGCAAGGAAAAATCTGAGAGAATCACTAGGGTACTATGAAGGCATGACAACAGGTACAGCTAGATTTGAAATGGATAAAGCCATTGATACTTATTTGAAGTTAAATGGTAAGACAGAAACAAAAGAAGATGAAAAAAATCTTGAGGCTGCTAAGAATAAGTTGAATGAATTCATGGTAACAAAGGTCTCCAGTGATTTACGAGCTGAGTATGACATGACTAGCGAGGATATCGTGGATGAGAAGATTCTTAATAGATTGAAAGCAGCAGATGTTAAAAGTGTAAAAGAAATAGAAGAAGAAATAAACGCTAATGATGATATCGTTAAAGATAAGAAACAAGATGCCATAAAAAACGCTGTCGCAGCGGAAAAAGCGAAATTAGTAAAGTATTATCAGAGTGAATATCAAAAGATTTTGTCTGATGAGGATAATTATGTAGATGAAAAAGCTACAAATCCATATTATCAAAAAAAAGAAGAAATAAAGACTAATATAGATGATGCTAAAGTGACTAATGTTGTGGAAGATGAACCAATTGGAGCATTAGCTAAAATAGGGTTAGGTACATTTACGTATAAAGATGAAAATAATAATGACGTTATAGTAAAATCTACAGAAGTTGCCTCTAAAAACAGTAAGATCGTTTATAATGGTGCCGAACTCGAAGGAAGTTCAAACCAAGTAACTGTGAATGGTTTAACATTTGAATTACATGGAGAAACAGTAGGTTCTGAAACTGTATCCTTAACCGTATCGAATGATATTGACGGCGTTTATGATATGGTTCGTGATTTTGTTAAAGGGTACAATGAACTCTTACAAGAGATGAATACTTTATATAATGCAAATTCATCAAGGGGCTTTAACCCATTAACAGATGACGAAAAAGAGGCCATGACAGACAGCCAGATTGAAAAATGGGAACAAAAAATTAAAGAATCCTTACTACGTCGTGATGATAAGTTAAGTTCTGTACTTACATCGATGAGAAATAATATGTCTGGAAGCGTTACTGTGAATGGTAAGAGTTTATCATTATCAACGTTTGGAATAGTAACTGGAATTTACACAGAAAAAGGCCTTTTGCATATAGCTGGGGATAGTGAAGATCCATTATACGCGGGTGATACTGACAAACTAAAAAAAGCATTGACAGATAATCCTGATGAGGTAATGCAGGTACTTTCGAAATTAGCGGATAATCTTTATCAAGACATTTCGAATAAGATGAAAAGTACTTCGTTAAGTAGCGCGCTGACTATCTATAACGATAAAGAAATGGATAAATTGGAAAGCAGTTACAAAAAGGATATAGCAACATTAGAGAAGAAATTAAAAGAGATGGAAAATCGTTACTATAAGCAGTTCTCTGCAATGGAATCTGCTATGAGTAAACTAAATTCTCAGTCTAGCCAGTTAGCTAGTATGTTAGGCTTATAAAAGATATGGATAAGTAGGAGGATTTTAATATGGCTCAAAATGCAGCTAGTATATATCAAGGAACTAAGATAAATACTGCATCACCAGCAGAGTTGACGTTAATGCTGTTTGAAGGGGCAATTAAGTTTTGTAATAAGGCAATGTATGGATTAGAACAAGATGATATTGCAAAAGTTAATGAAAATTTGCTAAAAGCTCAACGAATTATTACTGAGCTTCGATCTACCTTGGATTATAAGTATCCGATAGCAAGAGAATTTGAAACTGTTTATGATTACATTAATCGTAGATTAGTTGATGCTAATATTAAGAAGGATACTGAGATGTTAGAAGAAGGACTTGACTACATTCGTCAAATGAGGGATACGTGGAAAGAAGTTATGAAAAAAAATAATATATATGTTCAGTAAACATCATAGAGCCGTTGTGATAATGAGATTAAGCTCTCTTTATAACAACGGCTATGGTTATTCATGACAAGAAAAGTTCGTAAATCATGCTTTTTCTTGTTTTATAAGTATGTTGATCTGCTATACAATGAGGAGGCGGCTTAATGAGCGAGGAAATACTTCTTAGACTAAAAGATATGCTAAATAGAAAAAGGGAGTGTTTACAAAAAATTTTATACGTAGTCAAAGAACAAGAAAAGATTACGTTTAATAAAGAAAGTGACTTGGAAATATTTGAAGAATATATTGAAGAAAAAGATGATTTGATATTAGCGCTTTCTAAGTTAATTCAAGAAAATGAAGAATTTATACAAGCAGGTGAAGCTGACTCTGATAGGATTTATAAAGATATTAAACAGCAAATCAATTTGGTAAATCAGGAAGTAATCTCACTTAGTAAAGAAATACAAACTTTAGAGGAAAAAAGTAAAGATAATTTTGAAACTTATGTGCGAAAAGAGAGGGATAAGATTAAGAACTTTCGAATAAAAAATCAGATGACTTCAAATTACTATAAGAATATGATCGGGGGGCAATTAGAAGATTCTTATTTTATGGATAAAAGAAAATAAACAAGTATAAAGGTTAAAAAAATTAAGAAAAAATATAAAATAATGCTATTAACTTTATTACCTTTTTATTCGATATATAGAGTAAGTAAAGCAAATGCTTTTACTAATAGACGTTAAAAAAATCAGTGGCATGGATGCTGCTGAAAATTCAAGGAGGAAAAAAATATGATTATTCAACACAATATGACATCCGCTAATACTAACAGACAGTTAGGTATTACAACAGGAAATTTAGCAAAATCCAGTGAGAAGTTATCTTCTGGTTACAGAATTAACCGTGCTGGTGATGATGCAGCTGGTCTTTCTATTTCTGAAAAAATGCGTGGACAGATTCGTGGTCTTGATCAGGGTTCTACAAACGCTCAAGATGGTATTTCTTTAATTCAGACAGCAGAAGGCGCTTTAAATGAAGTTCATTCTGTTCTTCAGAGAATGAGAGAATTAACAGTTCAAGCATCTAACGATACTAACGTTACAGCTGATCGTTCCGCAATTGCTAAGGAAATTAATGCACTTGCAGACGAAATCACACGTATTGGCGATCAGACAGAGTTCAATACTCAGAAGTTATTTACTGGTGGTTTCTCGGATAAACAACTTCAGGTTGGAGCTAATGCAGGACAGACAATTAACTTCTCCATTAACTCTATTAATGCATCAGCTGTTGGTATTGATGCTGTTGCTGGTATAATTTCTGCAGGAGGAGCTGCTAGTATTTCAGATAATATTGATGTAGTTAATAACGCATTAGAGCAGGTATCTACTACACGTTCCGCTCTTGGTGCTTTACAAAACAGATTAGAGCATACTATTGCAAATGCAGATAATACATCTGAGAATTTACAGGCTGCAGAGTCCCGTATTCGTGATGTAAATATGGCAAAAGAAATGGTTAAATACTCTAAGGATAATATCCTTCAGCAGGCTGCTCAGTCTATGCTTGCACAGGCTAATCAATCATCACAGGGAGTTTTATCTTTATTAAGATAATTCATCGTAAAAAGTTGTCACATTTATGTGACAACTTTTTTTTTGTTAAATTTTATAACTCAATATTAATTCAAAATGGAACCTCATCAATTGGATTGAACATTAGAAAAAGAGAGATTTAATCAGCTTTTCTTATATATACCGATAATGTGGTATCACATGTTACTTTGAGTTGTATTTTATATAACCAAAAGTTATCAAAATTATTTAGAATTTTTAGATTTGTATAAAGAAACTGTGGTATAATCCGATATAATTAGTAGTTACCGTTTATTGAGTAAACTTTTATAAGAATAAAATATGTTTAGTATATTGGAGAAAAGATGAAAGAGTTAATAATAGTTTTAGAAAATTTAATAGATAAGTTAGATTTTATTTCATTAAAACTTTATCAGGATAAAGAACATGAGGGTTATGTAGAATTTACAAAAAATATTGGAGAAATGACCAATATTGTAACCCTTATTTTTCAAATGAAAGAAAGTAATAGTGAATTACCATTCGATGAGACATTATTCCTAGAAAAATTAGCTTTATCAGTAAAAGCATTAGAGCAGAAAGATGCAGTTTTATTAGCAGATATTTTATATTATGAGGTCTCTTCACAATTAAGAGATTTTTCTGCTTATATTAGTAACATGGAATAAATATTGAGTTGGAGGATTTTATGAATTTTTTTCTGGAAAATAAAAAAGCTATTATTAATAGAAATTTAAATTTGGATATTTTATTTAGTGATGATATTGAACTAAACCAAGATCTTAAAGTATATACAGAATTAACTTTAGATGGAGATACCTGTATAGCGATAGAGAAGGACGGAGATAAATATAGATTGAATAGTACTTATAGCCCGTCACAGCAGGCAATGTTTTGGGTTAGTCAATTTAAATATAATAAGGAAAGCATTGTAACATCAATGTATGGTTTAGGTAACGGATATATTGCTAAAGCTATCGCAAGTAATATGGGAAAAAGTGATTTTATTATTATAATTGAACCTTCTAAAGAAATTTTTTTATGTGCTTTACAAAATTATGATTTAACCGATTTAATATCTAATCCACGAGTGATGATAGCCATTATGGGTATTAATAATGATAAATGGAGTGAGTTTTTTGGTTTAACAGTTAATTGGGAGAACATTAGTGACCAGATATATTGTTCGCATCCAGGATACACAAAGGCATTTCCGATAGAAGCTAAAGAATTTCAAGAAACAATACGAAAAAGCAATGAAATAGTAATAATATCTAAAAACACATCTGCCTATTTTGGGAAAAAGTTCGTTTTTAATATGCTTGATAGCCTTCATTGTTTACCTAAAATGAATTCATTAGAAGTATGGAAACATATTTTGACAGGAGATATTCCAGGAATTATAATTGCTGCAGGTCCTTCTCTAGACGAAAATGTTTTAGAATTAAAACATGCAAAAGGGAAGGCTATTCTTTTTGCTACGGATCGTGCATTACCAACATTATTTAAAAATGATATTATACCAGATTTTATAGTAACGGTAGATCCAGATAAAGCAGATGCATGTTTTGAAAATCCTATAAGTAAAGAGTTACCTTTGATATGCCCGGCGCACGCAAAACAAGAAGCATTAGAAAAACATCAAGGTAAAATTTTTCTTGCCTCATGTTATGAATATATAGGTAAATTATTTAAAAAACTAGGAAGTGATATTCCTGTTTTAAACACGGGATATTCAGTTGCAACGACTGCTTTCTCTATATGTTTATATTTGGGATTGAAAAATATCATTTTAGTAGGCCAAGATCTTGCATACAAGGGTGAAATCAGTCATACTGGTGGTGAGATTGAACAGGTTGGTTTTAATGAAGAAAGATATGTAGAAGGTGTAAATGGGAAACTTGTAAAGACTAGATTTGATTGGGAAAGCTTTCAAATTTGGTTCGAGAATAAAATTAAGACCCTTGATAAAGAAATAAATGTTATTGATGCTACAGAAGGTGGTGCCCTAATTCATGGAACAAAAGTAATGACTTTACATAATACGATAGAAAAGTATTGTAATGTAAGTATTGACTTTGAGGAAATGTTGAACAACATACCTATATTTTGGTCAAAGGAAAAAGCTCACATATTATATGATTATGTAATGCAGAGTATTTACGAGTGTAATACACTAATAGAAAAATCAGAAGAAATAATTGATATCTGTCAAAGATGTAAAGAAATTTTAGGCCTAAAGCAATTAGATAAAGAAATTTTAAACCTTAATAAACAGAGAATACTTGAGACAAATGAATATTTAAAGAGTTTAAGTATCTATTCTTTGATTGATTTGGTTATATTCAAAACAGCTACTGCAAAGCATAAGGAACTTAACATAAATCCAGATGATGAATTTGAAGTTTACCTACAAGTATTTAGTATTTATGAGGAAGTCTATCATGAAATGCTTGATATGGTAAAAGAAATGAAAGCAAGATTTGAAAAACAGTTAGAAATAATACAGGAGGATTAATACAGGAATTGTATTAGCACCATGATGAAAAAAATTTTAGTTACAGGATCCGATGGATTCATAGGAAGTCATTTGACAGAGGAGCTAGTAAAGAAAGGGTATGAAGTTAAGGCATTTGTATACTATAACTCCTTTAATACATGGGGATGGCTTGATACTCTGCCAAAGGATATCTTAGAGTCTATAGAAATTTTTCAAGGTGATATTAGAGATCCTAATGGCGTGAGACAAGCAGTAGATGGTTTAGATGCGGTATTTCATCTTGCTGCATTAATCGCAATACCATTTAGTTATCATTCACCAGATACGTATGTTGATACAAATATTAAGGGGACTTTAAACGTATTGCAAGCGGCGAGAGATTGTAATACAGAACGTGTATTAGTGACCTCTACTTCAGAGGTTTATGGAACAGCACAGTACGTACCAATTGATGAGTTACATCCATTCCAAGGGCAATCACCTTACTCTGCAACAAAAATAGGAGCAGATCGTCTTGCCGAGTCGTTTTATCGTTCCTTTCAGCTACCAGTAAGCATTGTTCGTCCATTTAACACCTATGGACCAAGACAGTCTGCACGTGCTGTGATTCCAACAATTATTACACAGTTATTGGCTGGAAAGAATGAAATAAAATTAGGGTCATTAACACCAACCCGTGACTTTAATTATGTAAAGGATACAGTAAATGGATTTATTGAGATTTATAAATCAGACAGAACGATAGGAGAGGAAATTAATATTGCTACACAGCAAGAAATCTCTATAGAACAATTAGCAAATGAGTTGATACGTCAGATTAGGCCATCAGCACGAATTATTACAGAAGAACAAAGATTAAGACCAGAAAAAAGTGAAGTAAATCGTTTGCTAGGAAGTAATCAAAAAATTAAAAGTTTAACAAGTTGGAAACCTAACTATACATTTGAAGAAGGTCTTTCTGAGACAATAGAATTTTTTAAACATAATCTAGATAAATACAAGGTTGATATTTATAATCTGTGAGAAGATAAGGAGAAGAGAGAAGGATGTCAGAATCATTTATCCCACTTTCTGTACCAAATTTAAAAGGAAATGAACTTGCCTATGTCACAAATGCGGTACAAACAGAATGGGTATCTACAGGTGGACCCTATGTAAATGAATTTGAAAACAGAATAGCTAGCTATGTGGGGGTGAAGGGGGCAGTATCTTGCCAAAATGGTACCTCAGGTCTCCATGTTGCACTATTATTAGCAGGAGTAAATAGAGAGGATGGGGTAATCGTCCCAACCTTAACTTTTATTGCAGCAGTAAACCCTATTCGTTATATTGGAGCTGAGCCAATTTTTATGGATTGTGATGATTCCCTATGTATGGATGCTAAAAAACTTCGCAGATTTTGTGAAGAAGAATGTAACTACGACAATGGGAAATTAATTGAGCGTCAGACGGGACGTTGTATTAAAGTAGTTGTTGTCGTTCATGTCTTTGGAAATATGGCCGATATGGAAGCTATTATAGAGGTAGCATCAGACTATCAATTAAAAGTGGTAGAAGATGCAACCGAAGCTTTAGGAACTTATTATACAGAAGGAAAATATAAAGGATGTTATGCTGGAACTATTGGTGATGTTGGTGTTTATTCATTCAATGGAAATAAAATTATTACAACTGGTGGAGGTGGTATGATTGTTTCTCGTCATACTGAATATTTAGAGAGGGCAAAACATCTTACAACACAAGCAAAATCGGATGAGCTATATTATACCCATGATGAGATTGGCTATAATTATCGAATGACAAATCTTCAGGCAGCATTAGGTTTGGCACAGATAGAACAATTAGAAAAATTTATAACTATTAAAGCAAATAATTATAATTTATACTGTGAGGCTTTTTCTAATTCAGGTAAGATAAAGATATTAAAGGCTCGTGAGAATATCAGGTGGAATTGCTGGTTTTATGCCCTTCTTTGTAAAGAAGGAAAGGAAGCAAGAGATACATTAATTCATGAACTGGCAAAGAGAAAAATACAAACAAGGCCTATCTGGGGACTGATTCATGAGCAACTTCCATATGAGGGAGCCAAAACATATCAAATAAAATGTTCAAAATTTTATATAGATCATATTGTGAATATTCCATGCAGCAGTAATTTACAGGCTGAGGATGTAGAACGAGTGATTTTAGAGGTTAAATCAATTGTTTCTTAATATACACAGGAAGTAAGAGGTGTGCTATGAAGCTAAGTGAGATGATAATAACAGAAACGATGACGATACTAGAAGCAATGGAACGTCTCGACAAGAATGGAACAAAGGTACTTTTTTTACAATCTAATGGTAAGCTTGAAGCAGCGCTCACAGATGGTGATATCAGAAGATATATCTTAACTGGAAAAGAGCTAACGGCACGGGTTAGTGAGGCAGCCAATTATCAACCGAAGTATTTAGAGGTACAAAATCGACGAAGAGCAACTGTATTCATGAAACAACATCATATAGAAGCAGTTCCTATTGTAAATGAGTCCATGGAAATTGCATCTATTTCTTTACTTGATAGTAGCATTATAGTGACAACAAAGGATAAAGTGGACATTCCAATAGTGATGATGGCGGGTGGATTAGGTACAAGGCTTTATCCATATACTAAAGTACTTCCAAAACCATTGATTCCAGTTGGGGAGAATCCAATTGCAGAAATTATTATTAATAAGTTCTGCAATTATGGATGCCACCGTTTCTTTATGATAGTGAATCATAAGAAAAATATGATTAAGGCATATTTTAATGAAATAGAAAAAAAGTATGAATTAGAATTTATTGATGAGAATAAACCGCTCGGTACAGGTGGTGGATTAAGCCTTATGAAGGGAAAATTGAAGGAGACTTTCTTTTTATCCAACTGTGATACCCTAATCGAGGAAGATATTGCGAAGATATATGAGCTTCATAAAAATGAAGGAAATATGATCACTATGATATGCTCCTTAAAAAATTTTACAATTCCTTATGGTGTTATTGATATTGGTGAAAACGGAGATATTGCTAATATACGCGAAAAACCAAATCTTACTTTCTTTACAAATACAGGTTGTTATGTTGTTGAGCCCGAAGTATTGGAGTATCTAGAACATGATACCCCTATCGGTTTTCCTGATATCTTAGAACGCTTAAAGAAGGAAGGGAAAAAAGTTGGTGTCTATCCAATAAGTGAGTGTTCATGGATGGATATGGGGCAATTGGACGAGTTAGAGAAAATGAGAAACAGACTTGAATTACAATACTAAGAAATAAGGGGATATTATGAATTCTATTGCAATCATTCCTGCCCGCAGTGGCTCTAAGGGTTTAAAAGATAAGAATATTAAATTACTAGAGGGGAAACCGTTACTTTCTTATACAATCCATGCTGCTATTCAAAGCAAGCAGTTTGATATTGTTTATGTTTCAACAGATTCTGAGGAGTACGCCAGTATATCAAGGGCTTATGGGGCTAGTGTTCCAAGCCTTCGTCCAAAAGATTTATCTGAGGATCGGACATCTACCTGGGATGTAGTAAAATACATATTAGAAGAATACAAACAAAAGGGTGTAATCTTTGATACTGTAATGCTACTACAGCCAACATCACCACTCAGAACAATGAATGATATTATAGTCTCATTTGAGTTGTTTAAAGAAAAAGATGCAGATGCAGTTGTATCAGTATGTGAAACAGAGCATTCCCCGCTATGGTGTAATACATTGCCGGAGAACTTATGTATGAACTATTTTTTGAAAACAGAACTATCTAATAAACCGAGGCAGGAGTTGCAAAAATTCTATAGGCTAAATGGTGCAATATATTTACTAAAGACAGAACTGGTTGACAGAGTAAGTGAATTATATAATGAAAATTGTTATGCCTATGTAATGAAAAAGGAACATTCTATTGATATCGATGATATCTATGATTTTCGTATGGCAGAGGCTATATTAAAAGAGCGTTACGAAGACTAGTTCCTAGTAATACCATTAGAAACGCTTTTGAAGCGAACATTAAACAGATATATTGGAGATAAGATAGATATGGAAAAAGTGGTTGTACTTGGTTGTGGTGGACATGCGAAAAGTATTATTGATATGATAGAACAACAGGAAAGTTATGAAGTCGCAGGTTTTATTACAAATGAAGAATCAGAAGGTTTCATGTATAGAGGTTATCCGGTTCTTGGAACTGATGCGCTATTACCTATGATCTTTCAAAGTGGAATAAAAAGTGCAGTTATTGCTGTTGGATATCTAGGAAACTCCAAAGTGAGAGATCATATATATGAAATGTTAAAATTCATCGGATTCAAATTGCCGGTGATTATAGATAAGACTGCAATTATAGCAAGAGATGTTATCATTGGTGAGGGAACAGTGATTGGTAAAGCCGCTATAATTAATTCAAATGCAATCCTTGGTACTATGGCTATAGTAAATACGGGAGCTTTGATTGAGCATGACTGTGAGGTTGGGGATTTTGCTCATATTGCTGTAGGATGTGTACTGTGTGGAAATGTTAAAGTGGAGAATCATGCTTTCGTTGGAGCAGGTACCAATATTATACATGGAATTACAGTTGGAGAAAACTCCGTTATTGGGGCAGGAAGTACCGTGATTGGCTCTGTACGGCCAAATACATGTGTTTATGGGATTGTGAAATAAACCAGGAGGAAAATAATGGGAGTATTTATCATTGCAGAGGTAGGCGTAAATCACAATGGTTCCGTATCTATTGCAAAAAAGATGATTGATGTGGCAGTGGAAGCTGGAGTCGACTGTGTTAAATTTCAGACTTATAAAACAGAGAATATTGTTACACTCACAGCAAAAAAAGCTAAGTATCAAGAAGATAATATAAAGAGTACTGATTCACAATATGAGATGTTAAAAAGCTTAGAATTAACAAAGGAAGAGTTTATTGAACTAAAAGAGTATTGTAATTTTAAGGGAGTTGTATTTTTATCTACACCTTTTGATTTGGAAAGTATAGAATTTTTAGTTCAGATGGGGATGGATGTATTTAAAGTTCCATCCGGTGAAATTACCAACCTTCCTTATTTAAGAAGAATAGCCAAAACAAGAAATCCAGTAATAATGTCTACAGGAATGTGCGAGTTGGCTGAAATCGAAGAAGCAGTGGCTGTATTAAAAGAAGGAGGATGTCCTAAAGTATCCTTACTTCAATGTACAACGGAATATCCAACAAATTACTCTGATGTAAATCTTAAGGTTATTGAGAACTTAAGAAATTACTTTAACGTTAGCGTGGGATTGTCAGATCATACAAAGGGAATTGAAATATCAATTGCAGCTGTTGCATTAGGTGCAGAAGTTATAGAAAAACATTTTACATTGGACAAAACGATGGAGGGGCCTGATCATAAAGCGAGTATTGAGCCACAGGAGTTGAAAGCGTTGGTACAAGCAATTCGACATGTGGAAGAAGCCTTTGGTAGCAGCACAAAAACCCCAACTAAAATGGAGTTATGTAATCGGAATGCTGCCAGAAAAAGTATCGTTGCTAGCTGTGATATAAAAAGAGGAACTATCCTAACGGAAGAGAATATTACCGTAAAACGTCCAGGTAGTGGGATATCTCCTATGCAGTGGGATGAAATATTAGGGACCAAAGCAATCAAAGATTTTAGAAAAGATGAGATGATTGAAGTATGAGATGTTCTATTGCTATTGTAACCGCCACCAGAGCGGAATACAGCCTTTTAAGCCCGATAATTAAGGCGCTAAAAAAAGAAGAATATGATGTTCGTGTCATAGTGACAGGAGCACATCTTTCATTGGAATATGGTCTGACTTACCAACAAATAGAGGCAGATGGGATAAAAATTGATAAGAAAATTGAAATTCTGCTTAGTTCTGATACACCAGTAGGGGTATCTAAGGCAATGGGACTTGCCATAATCAGCTTTTCTGAGTATTTTGAAGATTCCAAACCAGAGACTCTTATGGTTCTAGGAGATCGATATGAAACACTTGCTGTTTGCTGTGCAGCAATGAATGCAGGAATACCGATACTACATTTGTATGGTGGTGAAACTACCGAAGGAGCAACGGATGAGATGATACGCCATGCCATTACGAAGATGAGTTATCTTCATTTTACTAGTACTGATGAGTATAGAGATAGAGTAATACAATTAGGAGAAAGTCCAGATCGAGTTTATTGTGTAGGAGCTGTTGGCATAGAAAATGCAATGAAAGTTCCTATTCTAAATAAAAATGAGTTAGAAGAGAGTCTCTCATTTTCATTAGGAAACGAATATGCGGTAGTAACTTTTCATCCTGTCACATTGGAAGGGCAGAGTTATGAAAGTCAAATTGAGGAGTTATTAGGTACCCTTGAAACATGTCAGGATATGAAATTCATTATTACAAAGTCGAATGCAGATGCAGGTGGAAGAACTATAAACCAGAGAATTGAGGAATATGTGAGTTCACATAGCAATGCAATAGCAGTTGACTCCCTAGGAATGGTACGTTATTTTAGTGCAGTAAGGTATAGTGCCATGGTAATTGGTAATTCATCTAGTGGATTAATTGAAGTACCAACATATCAGGTACCAACCATTAATATAGGGGATAGGCAAAAGGGACGTACTCAAGCAAAAAGTATTATTAATTGTTTCCCTAAGAAGGAAGAAATATTAATAGCAATTTGCGAGGCTAAATTAGTAGGTGAAAAGCTAAAGATAACGCCTGTACAGAATCCATATGGCGATGGGAAGACTACAGAAAAAATATTGAAGATTATCAATGATTTCTTGCCTATCACAAAAGATAAGCTAAAGAAAAAATTTTATGACATCAAGTTAGAATAATTCTATTCTATGAAAATTGGGAGGATATTTATGAAATATTGTAGGAAATGCACAATGCCTGATACAAGACCAGGAATTACATTTGATGAAGAGGGAGTTTGCTGCGCTTGTAGACATTATGAGACAAGAGAAAATGTAGATTGGGATAAAAGGTTTCAAGAATTGAGGGAACTATGTGATAAATATCGTGGATGTAATGGACCAGGAGCATATGACTGCGCAATCGCGGTATCTGGTGGTAAGGATAGCCACTTTCAGGTTTATGTAATGAAAGAATTAATGGGAATGAACCCAATATTATTTTCTGTAGAAGATAACTTTCCAATGACACAAGCAGGAGCTCATAATATCAAGAATATCAGTGAGGAATTTGGTTGCCCTATTATTAGCTGCAAGCCTAATATAAAAGCTCAGAGAATTCTGATGCGTGCAAGTTTTGAAAAGTATGGAAAGCCGACGTGGTATGTCGATCGTCATATTTATACATTTCCTTTACATATGGCGCTTAAATTTAATACAATGTTATTGGTTTATGGAGAGAATATAAGTTATGAATATGGTGGAAATGGTAGTGTTGAAACGTACTCTGCAAGAGATCAGATTAATAATGGAGTAGCTTCGGGAATGGACGAAGAGGAACTTTTAGAACTTGGCATAGATCCTTGTGATTTATTTCTTACTAAAAGCCCAAGCAAGGAAGAAATAAATCGTTTAGATCCTATCTATCTTAGCTACTTTATAAAATGGAATAGTTTTAAAAATTATCAGTTTGCGAAGTCGAGAGGATTTAGAGATTTGACGCATGAATGGGACAGAACTAACCATGCGGAAAACTTTGATCAAGTTGACTCAAGAGCTTATCTTGTTCATCCTTGGTTAAAGTATCCAAAGTTTGGACACGCAGCTGCTACAGATTATACAGCTAGATTTATTCGTTATGGTCTAATGACTAGAGAAGAAGCAATACAAGTAATTAAAGAAAGAGACCATGCGATAGATCCATTAGCGGTGAGGGACTTTTGTGATTTTTGTGGATATACAGAATCAGAATTCTATCAAATTGTTGATAAGTTTTATAACAAAGAAATATTTAGAATGGACGAATTTGGAAGGTATATTTTAAAGCATCCAATTTGGGAAGATTAATTGAATTCAAAAAATGAAGGAGAAAGTGGGGGGGCATGGCAAAAGATTACGAATTAGAGTTTATAGGACAAACTAGTTTTTATTCAAAGAAAGAACGTAATGTTAAAATGTACTTTTCAGAACCAGAAAATGGTGTTAATAAAGAAACTGGAATATTACTGAATATATCTGGTTATGGAGGTCATTCAAACTCAAATATATACAAAAAAATGAGAACCCAATTTGCTGATCAATATAATCTTATGACGCTACAATGTGATTACTTAGGATGGGAATTTATGCAAGGTCCTAAGGAACAGTTCCTTAATGAGCCATGGTATCGTGAACGAATGACGCCAGAAGTATTTGAAGGTTTTCTTCAAGCAATAAAACTGGGGGATGCTACAGAGTATTATAAAGAATATGGTTTAAAGTTATGTGAACATTTAGAAGAGAGTCTTGATAATTATAATGATCAAGGTATACTTCAAGCAATCGATAATTTAGATGCATTAAAAATATTACTAGATATCCTGGATTCAAATGGATTTATTTACAATAAAAGAATGATATTAGCAATGGGACACTCTCATGGAGCATATATAGCCTATTTATGTAATAGGTATCAACCCAATGTATTTTCTATGATAATTGATAATAGCTCATATTTATATCCGATATACCTAAATGTGGCAAGAGGTATGAGAGGATGGGCGGGGTATGTTAAAGAAATAGCGTTTACCTATCTTGTGTCAAAGATGAGAATAGACACAGAACTATATGATATGAATAGTATGTATGAAAACTTTGATAATAAAGCTACTATTTTAAGTTTTCATGGAATAAACGATAGTTTTTTATCACTTCAAGAAAAACGAGAGTTTCTAGCTAAAATTCCAAATACTATATTAGAGGTTATTGATGAGAACAGGATAAATGATATATTCAAATCTTGTAATCATGGACTAGATGCTGACTTTATTAAACTATTTGATTATGTTTGGCAACAGTATCCGCAACATTTGGTAAAAAAAGAGGATTTAAAGTTTATTGAGCATGAAATTAATACATGTACCCATTGTTATAAAGTTGATATGAGCTTAGGAGTCCCAAGATTACTAATTAATGTATAACAATTCCATATGAATTGATATGTTTTACTGAACGAGATATGAAGATAAGGGTAGTAAGCTTAAGTCGTTGTCATTTTTGTATTTCAGCTAACAGGGGTATGATACCGCCCCCCTGTTAGCAAGTTAGTCACATCAATGCCCAAGAACAGATATGATGTGAGGGTAATGTCACCCCACTCAGCAGTTTTGTAGTTGATAGAAGGTTTGATAGTTGATAGAATAAGTAATCTAAATAAATTTCTCTACATCTCTAAACGGACAATTCCATCCTTTGCAGGTTTATAGGAACCACATTGCTTATAATAATTAATTGCTTTCTCCTTATCCCCAATACACTCATATATCGCACCAACATTGTATAAAGCAAGGTAAGAATTCACTCCTAAAACTTTACACTCCTTGTATTTTGATACCTTAATAAACTCCCTAATTGCTTCTTGAAACATACCACAATTCATATAGATAAATCCCATCATATAAACAAAATCTGCGCTATGAGAAAATTCTTCATATACATTTTCCATCAATAATGCATGCTCTAACTGGTTCGAGTTAATTAGAGAGTATCCATACATCTCTACCATATCAATAACATACTCTAGTTTTGGATTTAAGTCATATCCCAAGGCTCTTCCGAAATAATCTGCTGCTTCTTTATAATCCTCTTGAAAATAGTACCCTTTTCCAAGCTGATAGAGAGTATACGGATCATCTTCTTCTTCACTTAACGATTTTAATAGCATCTGGATATTTCTCTGCGCTTTTTTCTTTCTATCACTTTCATCTCCATTATATCCAACATGGTCGAAATAGAGAGGAACCTGATAAGTCGGGTATTCTTCTTCTGAAAAAGATACTATTTGTTCATGTATTTTCCCGCTATAACGATAGTATTTCTTTGGAAATAGTCGATTTACAAGTTCTTTGCCGGAGTACTCCATATTGTTTCTGACGAAAATATTATTTCTATGAATTCTGCCAACACTTCTAGGATTACGTAGCAATAATGTTTCAAGTTCTTGCTTATGAAAGTCTATAAGAAATTCATCGCTATCCACCATCAAAATATACTCTTTCGTGGACCTTTCTATCGCATAATTTCGTGCTGCACTAAAATCATCACACCATTTAAAATCGTATACCTTATCGGTATATTGCCTTGCAATACTTTTTGTATTATCCGTTGAGCCTGTGTCAATAACAATTATCTCATATTCAAGCTTTGCCAAATTGTCAAGACAGATTTTTATGTTCTCTTCTTCATCTTTCACTATTATACAGACAGAAATCATTTATAATCCTCCTTCATTTTACACATTCTATGTTAGTATCTGTAATTCAGACATAAGACTCTGGGGGAAACGAATCATCTCTTATTCGTTCTCAGTTCCAATAATCACTACTATAATACTTATCGGTTTTTTAAAAAGATACTGAATAACAACTTACTAAAGCTCATTTATAAAAAATAACAAAAATGTGTCGGTAATAGTAGAAAAAGTAGCTCTTCGGATTTTTTATCCTAATTTTATCTAAATTATTTACTAAATTTGCCGATAACCATAATAGAGATACATGCAAACAAAGACAGTTCGTCACAAAGTCTATATAAGATATGGTATATAGGTGGCGGATAAGAAGGAGAGTTGATATGAAATTTGATACTAAAACACATAGGCAATGGAACAATTATTCCAATTTTGTAAAGTTTCTAGGTTGTTTTCTATTATTGTTCGCATTTAGTGTGAGCTTGATTGGCTTCGGTAAGTTGACTGCCTATGGTCAAGCAGGGAGAAGTGTTACATATAGTGATATCACCATCGATCATGCAAAAGGTGAGATAAGAATTATAGTCCAGCCCGGTGATACAATTCTTTATAGTGATGCTAAAAAACTAGATTGGATGGAAGCAACCACAATGGATAATGGTACTAATTCGGTTGCAGTCATTGATATATCCTGGATTAACCGTTCCAAAGAATTTATTCTAGCAATCAAGAATAAAAATGAGACTTCGAATGATGCAATGGTGCAAATCAATTTGCGTCCTAGAGAAGAAGGTCTTAAAGCAGGGTTAAGCGGGACATCTACCCTAATTGATAAAGTTGTAAATAAACCATTGGAACTCACATATCCAACCACTTATGCAATTTATTCGGTATGTAAAGAGTATGGTTATGTATACTTTTATACAGGAAGTGGTAGCACTGCAAGATATTACGAAGAATATGATAACATTGAGTGGAAAAATGGCTCTGATGGTGTATGGAGGGATTTTAAAGAATTAAATCCTGCAATCTATGCCAACAAAGGTACTTCTATTTATTTCCGTGTTAAGTCTGCAGGGGAAGAAAAATTGACGACCACTGTTGATAAGCAAGGAGTTTATGTAACGAAAGGTGCTCCTGCTGGTAAAGAAGTTCGTTTTAGTTATGCAAAGCTTGCCAATGCTCCAAGGGTAGCGTTAAATGGCAGTGATCTAACCGTTGCATTACGTGCTGGTTATGAATATCGTATTCTTCCAGATGGTGATTGGGTTAATGTTGTGGATGCACATGCAAACTCATTAGGGAAAATAGAACCTGTATCTCTATATTCACTATATAAGAAATATGATAGAAATGATAGTTCAAAAAATAGTAAATTTACATTCCAATATCAAGAGTTTGATATGCAAATAAGAATTGCAGCTACATCAAAGAAGCCATCTTCAAAAGCATTTAATTTAAAGGTAGTATCTCCAAAAGCTACAGAGACGGCAGGAATCGAAATTTCTTATACACTACCATATAGTAAAAAAGATGGAATTTCGTTTACTAATGTAAATCCAGACAGTTATCAAGTAGCACTAATTAGTGGTAAGTACTGTGGTGGTGTAAGTACTTTTGATGCATCTAAGGTGGATTATAAAAAAGTTAAATGGTACAATGCAAAATCCGGAACGAAAGAAAAACCATCCACAGTGAAGATTCCTGGGTCTGTATATACTGGAAAAAATGTAATAGAAGAACCAATTCTTATTTACCGTATAGCACCAGTCAATGAATCAAAAACTCAAAAGCAAGTAATTGCTTCTAAAGCTATAGCAGTAAATATACCTACAGAGGTAGTTCAAACAGCAACAGATTCCGTTCAATCTAAGGTTGAGCTTGTGCAAGGAACCGCTGCGGAAGGTAAAATTGAAGTTACGACTACGAATGTTTCAGTAGGAGCAACTCCAAAGATTTCAGCTCCTAAAAAACCAACAGGCATTACAATTACTGCGGATAAAGTAAAAACAGATGGAAAATTTACTATCTCAGTAAAAATTGCGAGTACTGCTCAGGTAGTTGATTCCTATAAATTTAATGTAACAATTGAAGGAATAACGAAGGAATACACAGTTACGATAAAGGCAAAACCAGCAACACCATCACCTACAGTGACACCAACACCTACTCCGTAGAAAGCTTATCATATAGGAAATCCTAGCTTCGTAAGTAAACTTCACTTTGTAGGTAAACTTTACTTTGTAGGTAACTCCTTATTTCGTAAAAATGGAGACTCAGTAGTTATAATTGCTAAACCCATTAATTTATTTAATAAATAGAAACATAGGTAATCCGCCCATATTCTGATATAATTAGTAATAGAGAACAATACTGATTAACTGGAGGAATAATATGGGCGGATTTTTTGGTGTAGCTTCTAAAACTGATTGCGTATTTGACTTATTCTTTGGAACGGATTACCATTCCCATCTTGGAACGAGAAGGGGTGGTATGGCAGTTTACGGAGAAGGTGGTTATGATCGTTCCATTCACAATATAGAGAATTCCCCATTTCGTACTAAGTTCGAGAAAGATGTAAATACGTTAAAAGGGAATATTGGAATTGGATGTATCTCGGATTTCGAGCCACAGCCTCTTATTGTGCGTTCCCATCATGGTACTTATGCAATTACAACTGTTGGTAAAATAAATAATAGCGAAGAACTCGTAAATCAAATATTTCAGTCTGGAAATCCTCATTTTTTAGAAATGAGTGGTGGAGATATCAATCCTACAGAGCTGGTAGCAGCGATTATTAATCAAAAGGATCATCTGGTAGAGGGAATTCGCTATGCGCAGGAAATCATAGATGGCTCCATGACACTACTTATCATGACGCCAAAGGGTATCTATGCAGCAAGAGATAGAATGGGGAGAACTCCGGTATCCATTGGACAAAAAGAAGGGGCATTTTGTGCTTCGTTTGAAAGTTTTGCGTATTTAAATCTTGGATATTCAGAATATAAAGAACTTGGATCGGGTGAAATAGTTGTAATCACACCAGAGGGAGTGCAGACATTAAGCGAGCCATCGTCTGATATGAAGATATGTACTTTCCTATGGGTCTATTATGGTTATCCATCCTCCTCTTATGAGGGAGTTAGTGTGGAGCAAATGCGTTATCGTTGTGGAGATTTACTTGCGAGGAGAGATCAGGTAAAACCGGATATCGTTGCTGGTGTACCCGATTCTGGAACCGCTCATGCGATTGGATATGCGAATCGCTCTGGTATTCCATTTTCTCGTCCATTTATCAAATATACACCAACATGGCCGCGTTCTTTTATGCCATCAATCCAGAGTCAGAGAGATTTGATCGCTAAGATGAAATTAATCCCTGTTCATGACTTGATTAAGGACAAGAGTATGTTACTTATCGATGATTCGATCGTACGTGGGACACAACTTAGAGAAACAACAGAGTTTTTATATCAAAGCGGAGCGAAAGAAGTTCATATTCGCCCGGCTTGTCCACCACTATTATATAAATGTAAATATTTGAACTTTTCTAGATCAACCTCAGAAATGGATTTGATTACTAGACGTGTTATCGTGGAAGCAGAAAGTGAAATTACAAAGGAAGTGCTATCAGAGTATGCAGATCCAGAATCGGATCGATATAATTATATGCTCGATCAGATTAGTACTAAACTTAACTTTACCTCGTTGCGTTATCATCGTCTGGATGATATGATAAAGTCAGTGGGAATCTCACCATGTAAGTTATGTACTTACTGTTGGAATGGTAAAGAGGAATAACTAAGATTGTCATCATTAATAAACGGCGTTAAGTGCCAGAATGGATTATGTATGAAGCATACATTTACGAAAACACTAGAGGATTGCCCAGTCATCGCTGCAGTTAAAGATAATGAGGGGCTAGAACAATGTCTTTCGTCTGAGAGTAGTATTGTATTTATCCTTTATGGAGATATCCTTACAATTTCAGATATTGTAAATCGCGTGAAGGAATGCGGAAAGCTTGCTATGGTTCATGTTGATTTGATATCAGGGCTTAGTTCGAAGGAAATTAGTGTTGATTTTATTAAAGAGCATACGAGGGCTGACGGTATTATATCGACAAAGCCAATGTTAATTAAGAGAGCAAAAGAATTATCATTATATACAATTTTACGTTTCTTTGTGATTGATTCCATGGCTTATGAGAATATTAAAAAACAATGTACGAATGTAAAACCAGATTGTATTGAGATTCTTCCTGGTATTATGCCAAAGGTTATTAAAAAAATCTGCAATACTCAAAACATACCTGTAATTGCAGGTGGTTTAATATCAGACAAAGAGGACATTATGCAAGCTTTAGATGCTGGGGCTGTATCTATTTCAACGACCAACCCTAAAGTCTGGTTTATGTAATAGTAGTTAGGTACAGAATTTCATTTACAAAGAGTAATTATTCGTATTTACTCTTTGTGTATATCGTGATATCATGCTTGTAAGGGTGGCTTAATATTTCTATACATATTTTTAGAAAGAAAGGATTGTTGCTATGTCGAACAAAGAAATTATAATTCAATTACTAGATAAGATTCCTGACTATAAAATAGGTTATGTACTTGCATATATTCAAGGTATTACGGCAGATGAAGAGGCGGATGATATTTTTTGTGAAAGAATGTATCAAAATTATTTAGACGACAAAGACATTGAAAAAGATAAAGCATATTCTTTGGATGAATGTAAGAAGGAATGGGGGATTGATTAATGTATCAAATCCTAATCCAGAAAAAAGCTAAGAATTTTATTGATAATCTCCCCTTAAATGAAAAACGAAGAATAGTAACAGCAATAGAACAACTACCTAATGGTAATGATATAAAGAAATTAAAAGGACACAGTGAACTGATGCGGTTAAGGGTTGGAAACTATAGAATTATATACACTGTAAATAAAGGAGAACTCACAATTATCGTAATAGATGCTGATAGTCGTGGACAGATATATAATAGGTACTGAACAATACTTTGCAACGTTAATATAAAGGTGTAAAGTCATTTAGGCTGTTTTTCAAATGGTAATTTTAAATGCCAGGTGAATATAATAATAGTAGATTTAGTTATATCATAATATTCATATCTTAGCCCACTATGTAAGGTGTTAATGAAGAGATTGATATAACGGTCAAATTATTAAATAGATATTTCTGAAATGTGTTAAAGACAATTAAATATAATTGCATGAGAATTGGAGTCAAGCAAATAGTATGCTGCCCTAGGCAGTGTATTTTGCTTGGCTTTTTTTGCTTTTTAAAACGAATTTGTATTTAGAAATAACATCTTAGGAAGAGAAGAAATCGCAATATGGTTCAGATTATAAGGTTTGTCAGAAAGTAGCGAAAGCAGTGCAACACAGAAATGGAGTAAATTGTTTATGAAAGGAAGGGGCTTTTATGTATGATGTTATAATTATTGGTGCTGGAGTCATTGGCTGTGCTGTAGCAAGAGAATTATCAAAGTATGAAAGAAAAATTCTTGTAGTGGATAAGGCGAGTGATATCTGTGAAGGAACATCGAAAGCAAATAGTGGAATTATTCATGCTGGATTTGATGCAAAACCAGGGAGTTTCAAGGCTAAATTTAATGTTCTTGGGAATCAAATGATGGAGGAGCTCTCAAAGCAATTGGATTTCCCATTTCAGAGAAATGGATCTTTAGTACTTGGATTTTCAGAAGCTGACCTCATAGAACTTAAGAAGTTAAAAGAGCAAGGTGAGAAAAATGGAGTAAAAGAGTTAGAAATACTAACCGGTGAGGAAGCAAGAAATTTAGAGCCGAATTTATCGAAAGAGGTTATATGGGCATTGTATGCAAAGCAGGGAGGAATTGTATGTCCATTTAATTTGACAATTGCACTGGCAGAGAATGCGTTTACGAATGGTGCCCAATTTAAACTTAATACAGAGGTCCAAAGTATTAATAGAATATCTTCCACAAAGGAAATTCCATTTGATTTTTATCATATAGAAACAAATCAAGGAATATTAAGAAGTAGGACAGTTGTAAATGCGGCCGGAGTATATGCAGATTTATTTCACAATATGGTTAGTGAACATAAGATAAAGATTATACCTAGAAAAGGTGAGTACTGCCTTTTTGATAAAAGTGTTGGCAATTATGTTCAGAAGACAATCTTTCAACTACCAACAAAGATGGGAAAAGGCGTATTAGTTACTCCAACCATACACGGAAATCTTATGGTAGGACCAACGGCAGAGGATGTATTGGATAAGGAGGACATCAGTACATCAATGGATGGGCTAAAAGATGTATTAAAAAAGGCTACAAAGAGCGTAAAAGACCTTCCTATAAAGCAAGTGATTACTTCGTTTGCAGGACTACGGGCACATGAAGAATCTGGAGACTTTATCATAGGAGAATGTGAGGATGCAAAAGGATTTTTTGATGTAGCAGGAATAGAATCACCAGGGCTTACTTGCGCTCCTGCGATAGGAAAGTATATCTCGAACTTAATGATGGATTATTTGCCAGCAAATTTAAATTCAACTTACAAACCTTACCGAAAAGGGGTTATCTCCATTGCTCATGCCAGCTTTGAAGAACGGAAACAATACATTAATGAGAATCCAGCCTATGCGAATGTTATTTGTCGCTGTGAAATGGTTACAGAAGGAGAGATTATGGATGCTATCCATAGACCTCTTGGGGCTACGACTCTTGACGGGATAAAACGTAGAACCAGAGCTGGGTCGGGGCGATGTCAATCAGGTTTTTGTTCTCCAAAGGTTATCGAGATCTTAGCGAGGGAGTTAAAAGTAGATCCTTCTACTATAACGAAATCAGGAGAAGGCTCCAACTTTCTAACTGGGTTTAATAAGGAGGAAGTGTGAATGAACTATGATATTGTAATAATCGGTGGAGGTCCTGCAGGATTAGCAGCAGCCCTTGGGGCAAGAGAGTCGGGGACATCCTCGATCCTAATAATAGAGCGGGATAAGGAGCTTGGAGGTATCTTAAATCAATGTATCCATACAGGATTTGGACTTACTACTTTTAAAGAGGAGTTAACAGGACCAGAGTATGCGCATCGTTATATCGAAGAATTAGAAGGAAAAGATATTACTGTGATGCTTCAAACGATGGTCATTGAAATAACGAAAGAAAAACAAATTATGGTAATGAACCGAGAAAGAGGCTGTTTTATCATTGATGCAAAAGCCATCATCCTTGCCATGGGTTGTAGAGAACGACCGAGAGGAGCTTTAAATATCCCAGGATGCCGTCCTGCTGGCATTTATACTGCTGGTACAGCGCAGCATTATGTAAATGTGGAAGGTAGAATGCCTGGCAATGAAGTTGTAATTCTAGGATCGGGAGATATCGGGTTAATCATGGCAAGAAGGCTAACCTTAGAGGGGGCAAAAGTAAAGCTGGTAGCAGAGCTTTTGCCATACTCCAGTGGTTTAAAACGTAATATAGTACAATGCCTTGATGATTATCAAATTCCACTAAGGCTAAGCCATACGGTGGTAGCAATCGATGGGAAGGATAGAGTGAAGGGGGTTACTTTGGCGAAAGTGGATGAGCAGTTGCAACCTATAAAAGGGACGGAAGAATACATTTCCTGTGATACTTTACTTCTTTCGGTTGGGTTGATACCAGAAAATGAATTATCAACTTTGTTATCTGTTACATTAAATCCTACAACTGGTGGGCCTGTTGTCAATGAGAGTCTTGAAACAAGTGTAGATGGAGTTTTTGCCTGCGGAAATGTACTACATGTACATGATTTAGTGGATAATGTGTCATCTGAGGCGAGGTCTACAGGGAAACACGCAGTGGAGTATTTAAATCTCGTAAGAGAAGGAGAAATAGAGAAAGAAATTCTCGTGCAATCAGGAGAGGGGATTCGTTATACGGTTCCTAATCAGCTGCGCTTCTCAAGATTAGAAGAACAAATCACTATTCGCTTCCGAGTAACTAAGGCTTTTACTAATGCTTACCTTTGTATTTACTTTGATGATATTCGAGTGGATCGTAAGAGTAAGAAAAATTTAACACCAGGTGAGATGGGGCAGGTAATTATAAATAAAAAGGATATCAAAAAATATCCTAATATAAATAAAATTACAGTGAAAATAGAAGAAGAGTAGGCGAAAAGATTTTTCAAATCACCTTGTAAAATGCAAGAAAGCATTGTAAGGACCACTCTTTACCTTGAGGATTTATACTAGGTTTCAGAAAAAGAAGTTGTGCAAATTAAAGCGCAGAAGTGAGGTGTAGAATGGAAACAAGAGTATTTACATGTATCAGATGTCCTATGGGTTGCGAACTTACTGCAACCATAAATGATAATGGTATGGTAACTGTAAAAGGTAATGCTTGTATTCGTGGAGAACAATATGCAAGGAAGGAATTGACGAATCCATTACGAGCTTTGACCACTACAGTGCGGGTAGTAGGAGGAACTCAGGCTATGGTTCCTGTGAGAACAAAAGGAGATATTCCGAAAGAAAAAATTATGGACGGAATAAGGCAGTTAAAGCAGATACAGGTCACAGCTCCAATTCAAATAGGAGAAGTGATCGTAGAGAACCTTGTGAATACAGGGGTAGCAGTAATTGCGACGAAAACTGTACAAAAAAGAGTATAATAATTATTATTTATTAAAGAATTCTCTTAAAAATGACGAAGTATGTAGAAAATAAGATGGTAGGAGACGAACAGGGATTGTTTCCATGTGAATACTTAGCTTGAAAATATGGAACTGGAACTATGCAGTAATATGAAGTACTTGAAAATAATATGGAACTATGCAGTATTATGAAGTAGTAATGGAACAGGTGTTGATGGAAAACTTGTAACTAGAAGTACAGTATTTAAAGATATTTTCGAAGGAAAAAGTAAAACTACCTAAATGTATTTAAGGAACATAGGAGGAATAAATTATGATAACAGTATCCGCTTGTCTTATCGTTAAAAATGAGGAAAAAGTGTTAGCAAGATGCTTAGATTGTGTACAGAGGGTAGCAGATGAGATTATCATTGTGGATACTGGCTCAACCGATCGGACTAAGGAGATTGCAAGCCGATATACGAATTTCATTTATGATTTTAAGTGGGTGGATGATTTTTCAGCTGCAAGAAACTTTTCGTTTTCCAAGGCAGCGATGGATTATCTGTATGTTGTTGATGCAGATGAAATAATAGAAGAAGAACAGATACATGATTTCCTACGGTTAAAAGAGACATTATTACCAGAGATTGAAATCGTGCAGATGTATTATTGCAATCAACTGGAATTTAATACAACCTACAATTACGATAAAGAGTATCGTCCAAAACTTTATAAGAGAGTAAGAGAATTTCGTTTTTATGATCCTTTGCATGAGGCGGTGCGATTGGACCCCATAATCTATGATAGTGAAATAGAGATTGTTCATAAGCCTCTATCGAATCATGCACCAAGAGACTTTGCTACTTATCAAAAAATTATTGAACGAGGAGAACAACTGTCTGATAAGCTGCGATCTATGTACGCTAGAGAGTTATTTATCGCGGGTGAGGATTGTAATTTTATTGATGCTTATTCCTACTTTTATAATACCGTACTTCATACTAACTTAGGATTAACAGAACTAAAGCAATGCCAATGTGTATTAGCTAGAGGGGCTAGATTACAACAAAAGGACCAAGACTTTTTTAAAGTTTGCTTAAAAAATGTCGCTTGTGGTGAGTCATCATCTGAAATATGCTTTGAACTAGGTGAATACTACCTGCAAAATGGAGATGAATTAGAGGCTATTCTTTGGTATTATAATGCTGCATTCGAAACAGAAGCAGAACTTAATTTACATTATCAAGGGGATTATCCACTAAACCAACTTGCCCTCTGTTATCATCACTTAGGTAATAAAGAAGAAGCTTTAAAATATGAAAAGCTGCGAGATGAATGGAAAGTAAAAGAGAAGTAAATCCTATCTATAGAAAGGCATGAGATGCAAAAGATAGATATTGATAAGTAAAAGATAATTTAAGATGCAAAAGATAAGTAAAAGACAGATATGAGATGCAAAAGATAAGTAAAAGACAGATATGAGATGCAGAAAAACTTTTTATATTACTTCAGG